>JARGPE010000151.1 GCA_029212835.1 Alphaproteobacteria bacterium
CCGGGGAGGGTTTATTTCAATTCACTGTAAAACGACGTATCGAACAAGGCCTCGATATCAACCTTTGCCTTCAGGGTCCCAATTTCCAGTTGGAAATCGCGCATTTCCCGGGTGCCGTCAATAATGTCCGCAGGGTCAGCGACAAAGTTCTGGGTCGATGCTTGCAACGCGGCCAGCACCGTGTCGTGATCCATTCGTCCACCCCCGACATATTTCTGCACGGCGGCTACGGCCTCCTCAGGATATTCACTCAAAATCGTATTTGCCCGTTTATGCGCGTCGACAAGGCGACTAACGATTTCAGGGTGATTGGCAATAAGCCCTTCCCGGACAGCCAACACCGCCCCCGGTTGACCCTTGAACATCTGTGGACCAGCCACAACGACTTTGGACCCTTCCACCTTCTGCAACACATTGGTCAGGATCGGCTCCAGAATCGCCGCACCATCCACAGCACCGGTCAACAGCGCCTGTTGAACTTGAGCTGCACCCTGATAGATAATATCCACTTCATCCGGATTGATCTTGAGCCCTTTGCGCAACCAATATTGCAGCACGGTCTCTGGGACTGACCCAACCGGGAAGGTTGAGACAACGGCTTTACGGCCAGTATCGGCCTTAAACCGGGCAAATGCCGTCGCCGGGTCTTGATCAAAATATCCAGCCAGACTCTTCAGGGCGATCAGGCTGATCTGCTCCTTGTTGCTGGCGGCAACGACCTTGATATCTGCACCCTTGGCCCGCGCAACCATTGCTGGCCCGATCCCCAGATGCGCCACGTCCAACTGACCGGCCAGCAGCGCCTGAACCATGGCAGGGCCATTCTGAAACTGCACCAGTTTGACGGTAATGCCATCCCCGTCCAGCCAACCATTTTCCAGCGCAACAAACAGCTGTGACACCGGCAGGATCGGCATATAGCCCACTTCAATTTCCGTATCTGCCTGTGCATGACTGGGAAGGGTGGATGCGAACAACACGGTCGCCGCCATCAAAATACGTTTCAAAAAGTACATTACAAAGCCTACACTGTTAAGAATTGCGACCCTGCAAATCGGCTCTCGCGGCTATTTTGTCAACATAAACCGTAAAATATTTTAATCTACATAATTATTATGTTTTATCTGCCTGCATCCTCCAAGATCATGGTGGACGCCTTTTCCGCAATCATGACGACGGGAGAATTTGTATTGCCAGACGTTATGGTGGGCATGATGGAGGCATCGACAACCCGCAAACCGGCAATTCCCCGGACCCGAAGTCTAGGATCGACGACGGCGCTGTCATCACCATCTGGTCCCATTTTGGCGGTGCCGACGGGATGAAAGATTGTCGTCGCAATGTTACCAGCAGCCTTGGCCAGGGCATCGTCTCCATCAATCTCAATTCCCGGCTTGAATTCTGTCGCGTTGAACTGTTGCAAGGCGGGGGCCTTGGCAATACGTCGAGTCAATTGGATTGCTTGAGCCGCGACACGGCGGTCTGCAGGGTCATGTAAATAGTTTGGACGGATCACCGGCTTATCCAACGGATCCGCAGAGCGTAACCGCACCGTCCCCCGGCTTTCCGGGCGCAAGTTACAGACGGAGGCAGTGAAGCCCGGAAAAGGATGCAATGCCTCCCCCAATTTCTCGGTCGACAGGGGCTGGATATGATATTGCAGATTGGGTGTTTCTCGATCGGGATCAGATTTTGCAAAACATCCCAACTGACTGGGGGCCATGCTCAAAGGACCCGATTGGAACAGGGCATATTCCACACCCATCAACGCCTTGCGCAGTGGATTATGGCTCAGTTCATTTAAGGTTCGCACGCCTTGTACTTTAAACGCCAACCGAACCTGCAAATGATCCTGCAGATTTTCCCCCACACCCTTCAGATCCTGCTGCACCGCGATGCCATGCTGAGATAAAACCGCCCCTGGACCAATGCCGGAGCGTTGCAAGATCACTGGTGAAGCCACCGCTCCCGCCGCCAGTATGACCTCTGCACGAGCGGAAACCTGCGCATCCCCCCCATCCACGGTCAGGGTTAAACCAGTCGCGCGCCCTTGATCCAGGATGATCGTCTTGCAATGCGCACCGGTAATCACCCGCAAGTTCTTACGATTCGTCGCCGGTTTCAAAAAACCCTTAGCAGAAGACCATCGAAAACCACGGCGTTGATTGACCTGAAAATAACCAACCCCTTCATTATCACCAGTGTTGAAATCATCTGTCGCGGGAATGCCCGATTCAATTGCCGCCTGCCGAAAAGCATCCAGAATGTCCCAGCGCAGACGCTGATGCTCCACACGCCAGGGGCCTCCGCTGCCGTGAGACTCCGTTGGCCCATCCACATGATCTTCAGAGCGCATAAAATATGGCAGGACATCCTCCCATCCCCAGCCAGGATTGCCCTGTTGACGCCACAGATCATAGTCCCGCGCCTGACCGCGCATATAAATCATGCCATTTATAGATGAACAGCCGCCCAGCACCCGCCCCCGCGGATAGTCCAGGACACGTCCGTTCAGACCAGGCTCCGCCTCTGTCTTGAACAGCCAGTCCGTACGGGGATTGCCCATGGTAAATAGATAACCAACCGGGATGTGAATCCACGGATAAGTATCGCGCGCCCCAGCCTCTAACAGCAGGACCTGGTTTTTTGGATTGGCGCTCAAGCGATTTGCCAACACACATCCAGCAGTCCCAGCGCCGACAATCACATAATCATATGTTCCCAAATCCGAACAAAACTTTGAATCTGCTTCCCCCACGCGCCTGAATCCTTTCTGTTTTCTTGCAATGCGCTGAGACCATGATAGCGTTATGCATCTTTGGCGAAAAGAAAGATACGGACGGTGTTGAGCTCATCTAAACAAAGGGCGAATTTAGTTTCGCTTACAATTCACCGCACTTATCAGTACCGTCATCGACTTACTGCATGCACTGGGGCACGCAAAGCACACGAAACAGGGAGTGTGAATATATGACCACCAACATGGACGGTGAACTCCGTCATAAATTCAACCGAATTAAATCCGCATTTGAAAAAGGTCAGCTGGACCGTCGCGGATTTATCGTCGCCGCTCTTGGCGTCGGTGTCGCATCCAGCACCGTCTTCGGCCATGTAAAACGGGTTGAAGCGGCAACGCCTAAGGCTGGCGGTCGTTACCGTCAGGCGCTGACCGGTGGGGGCTCCGGTGACACGATGAACCCTGCACAGATCCTCGATTCGTACATGATCAATGTCAGCTTCGGGATGCTGCGCAACAACCTGACCGAAATCGGGTCTGACAATCAGTTGACCAGTGAATTGGCTGAAAGCTGGGAAGCATCCCCAGACGCCACGCAATGGACCTTCAAAATCCGCAAGGGTGTTGAATTCCACAATGGCAAAACGCTGGATTCAACGGATGTGGTCGACTCGATCAACCATCACCGTGGCGAAAGCGATTCCGCTGCAAAAGGCATTGTATCTGCCATCACCGATGTGAAAGCCGATGGCGACACCGTTGTCTTCACCCTGTCTGGCGGCAGCGCGGATTTCCCGTTCCTGATGTCGGACTATCACCTGGGCATCTGCCCGTCCAAGGGTGACGGCACGATCGACTGGGAATCTGGCATTGGAACGGGCGGTTACAGCCTGGTCAGCTTTGAACCGGGCGTTCGGACTGTTGTAAAAAAGAACCCGAACTATTGGAAAGAAGGCCGTGCCTGGTTCGATGAAGTTGAATCATTGTTCGTGCCTGATGCGAATGCTCGGAACGCCGGTCTGCAAACCGGTGAATTGGACAGCATCACGAACCTGGATTTGAACACCGTCAGCCTGATGCGCATGGTACCGACGATCAAAGTGTTCGAAACCTACGGGAACAAGCACGCGACCTTGCCGATGAATTGTCAGGCAGCGCCTTTCAGTAACAACGACGTTCGTTTGGCGCTGAAATATTCACTCAATCGCCAGGAATGGGTGGACAAGCTGCTGCAAGGCCTGGGTGCTGTTGGGAATGATCATCCGGTTGGTCCTGCGAACGTTTATCGCGCAACCGATGAAGAAATCCCACAGCGTCAATTCGATCCGGAAAAGGCGAAATTCCACCTGAAGAAGGCTGGTATGGAAAACCTGAAGGTTGACCTGAACATCGCCGACACCGCCTTTGAAGGGGCCGTCAACGGTGCCCAGCTGTTTGCGGAAACCGCCAAACAGTCGGGGATCGATATCAATGTGGTCCGCGAGCCGGATGACGGTTACTGGTCGAATGTATGGCTGAAGAAAGACTTCTGCGGCAGCTATTGGGGTGGCCGCCCGACCGAAGACTGGGTCTTCAGTCAGATCTACTCCAAGGGTGCAGACTGGAACGAATCACGTTGGGACAATGATCGCTTCAACAAGCTGCTGCTCGAAGCCCGGGCAGAGCTGGATTCGGCCAAACGCCGTGAAATGTATGTCGAAATGCAGCGGATCTGTAACGAAGACTGCGGCAGCATTATTCCGGTCTTCATGGCCTATACCCAGGCAGCCAGCACGAAAATCGGCTTACCCGAACAATTGGCCAGTAACTGGGAATTGGACGGACATAAAAACGCAGAGCGTTGGTGGTTTAACTAAGCACCACGCTGGCGCCATTCTCAGGAATGGTGACTTAATTGGAGCGGCCCGGCACAGTCCGGGCCGTTTCTTTTAGGGCGTCTTCGTAGCGAAAGCGGCCAAAGCCGATACAGGGCACAATTATTATATGCTTCCCCCCGATATCCTCGTTATACACAGGCTCCGTTCGCTCCTGTTCCGCCTGCACCATCCTGCGACTCGGGTTACAGTGTTCCCCTAACAGAAAGCAGCTGCACCATGGATCGCGCCGAACCGACAAATAATGACGCCACCACAAATAATGTGCGGCCCCTGCATGGGGATCGCAGCCAGGGGTCGGATGAAAGCCAAAAAGCGTTCCGCCATCCGCCCTATAATGCGGAAGTTGAACAGGCCCTGCTAGGGGCGATTCTGCGCAACAACCGGGCCTATGAGGCAGCCGCGGACCTTCTGCGCCCGATGCATTTTTATGTGCCGGAACACCAGCGCCTGTATGAACATATCAAAAAGCTGATCGACAAGGGTCAAGTCGCCAGCCCGGCCACCCTGAGCCATATCGCCCAGGGTGATGAGATTCTGCGCGAAGCTGGTGGCACCGCCTATCTGTATGAATTGGCGACCAATGTGGTCACGGTTCTGAACGCATCTGATTACGCCAAAACGATTCACGACCTACATTTGAAGCGGGAGTTAATCGGCCTGGGCGAAGACATCGTCAACGATGCCTATGACAGCCAGGATATGGATTTCACTGCCGATAAGCAGATCGAAAAGACCGAACAACGGCTTTATGATCTGGCAACAACCGGCGAAGTGGATCGCACCGTCAAATCCATCGATTTCGCCGCGAAAGCCGCGCTGATGATGGCAGAACAGGCCTTCAGTCAGGATTCCCATATTGTCGGGGTCACGACCGGGCTGCGGGATATTGATGACCGGCTGGGGGGGCTGCACAAGTCGGATTTGCTGATCCTGGCCGGGCGTCCCGCCATGGGGAAGACAGCCCTGGCAACCAACATCGCCTATAACGCGGCATCAGCCTATAAGAAAATCGTGACAGAGGATGGGCGTGAGATTGAAGAAGGCGGCGTTGTCCTGTTCTTCAGCTTGGAAATGAGCGCAGAGCAGCTTGCGGGGCGTCTGATTTCCACCTGCGCCGGGGTGCCGTCTGACAAAATCCGACGGGGTGATATCCAACAAGAAGAGTTTGAGCGCGTCGTCGTTGCCAGTCAGGAACTGGGCCGTCTGCCGCTGTATATCGATGACACACCCGCCTTGTCGATCACCGGGTTGCGCCAGCGCGCCCGCCGCGTGAAACGACAATACGGGTTGCACCTGGTTGTAGTCGATTACTTGCAGCTTCTGCAGGGCCCCCCTGAAAAGCGCATGGATAACCGTGTGCAGGAAGTATCGGAAATCACGCGAGGCCTGAAAACCCTGGCGAAAGATCTGGAAATTCCGGTTCTAGCCCTGTCACAGTTATCACGACAAGTCGAAAACCGCGAAGACAAGCGCCCACAACTGTCCGATTTGCGGGAATCTGGCTCCATCGAGCAGGATGCCGACGTCGTCTCCTTTGTCTATCGCCCGGAATATTATCTGGAAAAAGAAACCCCGGAACAGCGTCCGAACGAAGCCCCCGATAAATTCGAGGAACGTCGTCTGCGTCATGAGCAATTGCTGGTGGAAAAACGCAATGTCGCGGAATTCATCATCGCCAAACAGCGCCATGGGCCGGTTGGCACGGTGGAACTGTTCTTTAACGGTGAATTGACCCTATTCGACGATCTGGATCGCCAACACGACGGGTATTAGGCCCCTATTGCAGGCTACAGATCTTGCCGTTCTGGCGATAGGGACGGTTACAATCCCAACCATTGCCTGAATAATCCAGATGGGCGTTTTCCGGTAGGACCACCGGAACACAGTCATCGCGTGTTGCGGTGAAGCCGCGATTGCACCGCCAGCCGGTACCATCAGACCGTTCGGCCAGATAGCCGTTTTTCGGAACGACAATTTCCAGACAGGTGTTTCCAGATTCCCGATATCCATATTCGCATTCCCACCCGCTGCCATAGGCCTTGTCGACCAGATAACCATGCTCAGGAACATTGATCTTCACGCAGCTATCATGGGCCGTGCGATAGCCCCGTTCACATTCCCAACGCTCCCCGGATGAGTCCAGATAGCCATTCTCAGGGACGGGGATTATCTCGCACTGGCCCTTGTTATCGCGATAGCCATAGTCGCATTCCCAACCCTGTCCGTAGCTGGACTGAATGGGATAGGCATTCTCTGGCACCTGAATCCTGACACAAGCATCACCATCGACGCGGTAACCCTCATCGCATTCCCAACCGGACCCGTAGCCTTTTTCATGAGCATTGCTAGGGGGTGTTTTGGATTGTGCATAGGATGGTGTCGCTATGCTGCCCGCCGCCAACCCAACCAAAACCAGGGCCAATACCATTCGGATAGTACACAACACCCGCCCGCACAAAGATGCGGACATCAGGGAACGTAAGGTCATTCAATACCGCCTAAATCTTCAAACGCCAGAGAAGTGTGGCGAAACCATTTAGGATTTCGCAGGAGGAACAGGCGCTTTCGGCGTGGCAGGGGTTGCGGCAGCCTTAGCAGGTTTTGCAGCATCAGCAGATTTTTGAGTTTCGGAAGTTTGAGTAGAAAAACTTTTAAAAGACATAGAAATCTCCTTTAAATATAGTGGTAATTATTTACCACATATAAATAAATGGTGGTTTTTTATTTTTTTACAATGCGATAATTTTTATCGTAAAAATATAATTAAATATGTTTTATTTGGGATATTATTCGATAAATTCTTTCCTATCGCATTGCCAAGGAGGCCCCGCTGATTTCACGGATCAGCTTTCGTTTCATCGCTTTGGCATAATCCTGATAGCCATAGGCGACCTCCACAAAGGAGCCCGGACCTTTCGCGACTTCAGTGCGATAGAATTCTTCCGGATCCGGGTCAGATCCTTTGATCACAAGGCCATTCACGGTGATATCCCGGAAATCAAAGGCACGATAGGCGGCCTCTGGCGGAAAGCCTTCATTGTTAAGGCCGTCTCCGGCGACATCCACAACCTGCCGGGCACAGCGTTGCGGCACTTTACGCATGTGAACAGCAGCGAATCCTAATGCATAGCCCAACGATGTTGGATAATCCGCATGCCCGCGCGGTGCTGAGGCAATAGTTTTTGCCACCCGCCCGATCACCTCAGGACTGTCCAGATACGTCCAATCGACATGCACGATCTGGTTGGTGCGCCCACTCCATTCAAAAGTGGAAATCCAAACGCCGCCACCGGTCAGGATCGCCGCAATAACATCCGGGTCCATCAAGGCGGCCGCCAATCCACGCGATTGAAATTTATGCTCTGCCGCATCAACGCTGGAGGACACATCCTGCGCCAGCACCAATGCCAGACTGCACGCCTGGACTGGTAGACTGACCAGAAACATGCCGCACAGAGACAGCCCCCCCAAAAACAGCCCCCGCAATGGCACGGCTTTCCTCATCCGTCGCATTTTCTGCCTCCCTGTTGGATTTGCCCGAACCTAAGCCCGGAACCAAACGATGTTGCAATGCAACAACCACAGAGTCTATACACCCTACCGTAACATATTCGCGGCTAGGTGCCACTGGCCCGCCCGAAATAACCAGGCCGCCAATAAATAGGCTCCTCCCTAAACAATAGGAACGCTATGATCTCCCTCAGCGCCTACCGCGATCAATGGATTGGAAACATACGCGGCGACCTGCTCGCTGGTCTTGTTGTCTCCTTGGCCTTGATCCCCGAAGCGATCGCCTTTTCGATCATCGCGGGCGTTGACCCCATGGTTGGGCTCTATGCCTCCTTTGCGATTGCTGTTGTCGTCGCCATTGCGGGCGGTCGGCCTGGTATGATCTCTGCCGCAACGGCGGCAACGGCGGTGCTGATGGTGACCCTGGTGCGGGATCATGGATTGCAGTATCTGCTCGCTGCCTCTGTTCTGGCAGGCCTAATACAGATCGCCGCTGGATTTCTAAAGCTGGGCGCGCTGATGCGCTTTGTGTCGCGCTCTGTCATGACGGGCTTTGTGAATGCCTTGGCGATCCTGATCCTGATGGCACAGCTTCCAGAACTGATGGGCGTTCCATCTCTGACCTATATTATGGTCGCCGCCGGTCTGGGCATCATCTATCTGTTTCCCTATCTGACAAAGGCCATCCCCTCGCCCCTGATCTGCATTCTGGTTCTGACCAGCATTTCGATCTATTTCGGCCTGGATGTTCGCACAGTAGGAGATATGGGTGATCTACCCTCCACCCTGCCCGTCTTTCTGATCCCAGATATCCCGCTGACATTGGATACCTTCCTGATCATCCTGCCCTATTCCGCAGCGGTCGCGGCAGTCGGTCTTCTGGAATCCCTGATGACGACCAATATCGTCGATGACCTGACCGATACGGTTGGGGACAAGAACCAGGAATGCATCGGCCAGGGTCTGGCCAATACCGCCACGGCCTTTATCGGGGGCATGGCGGGCTGTGCCATGATTGGTCAGTCCATGATCAATGTGAAATCCGGTGGGCGCGGGCGTCTGTCCTGCTTTGCTGCCGGGGTATTTTTATTATTCATGATTGTGGTTCTGGGCGATTGGGTGCGCCAGATCCCGATGCCAGCCCTGGTCGCGATCATGATTATGGTCTCCATCGGGACCTTCAGCTGGTCATCGATCAAAAACCTGCGCAGCCACCCACGCAGTTCCTCCATCGTCATGCTGGCAACCGTTGTCTGTGTTGTTGCCACCCATAATCTGGCGATTGGTGTCTTTGTTGGCGTACTGCTATCCGGCCTGTTCTTCGCCTGGAAGATTGCCCAGATCTTCCGTGTTACGTCACATCGCAGCACCGATGGCAAAAGCCGGACCTATATTGTCGAGGGTCAGGTCTTCTTCGCCTCCGCCGATGCTTTCACCGCCGCCTTCGACTTCAAGGAAGCACTGGAGCATGTCACCATCGATGTCAGTCGCGCCCATATCTGGGATATCTCCAGCGTCGCCGCGCTGGACATGGTGGTGCTGAAATTCCGCCGCGATGGGGCGACCGTGGACATTATCGGCATGAATGAAGCCAGCGAGACCATCGTCGATCAGTTGGGCGTGCATGATAAGCCCGATGCCCTTGACCGATTGTTCGGACACTAGAGCAAATCCCGAGCAGACAGTTCAGTCTGCTCGGGATTTGCTTTAAAACATGAAATACTGGAGCATCATGTGTGAGCTCATGCGAACACATGATGCTCCAGAACACTGACGGGTGGGAGGAATACAATGACCAACATCATCGCCTTGGTGGATGGCTCAACCTATTCAGCAAGCGTCTGCGACCATGCGGCCTGGCTGGCGGAACGCCTGGACGCCTCAATTGAAATCACCCATGTGCTGGGCCGCCGCAATACCGACAGCAAGCCCCAGAATCTCAGCGGCAACATCACCCTGGGTGCACGCAGCGCCTTGCTGGCGGAACTGACCGCCCTGGATGAACAACGCAACAAGCTGGCCCAAAAGCGCGGTCGTGCGATCCTGGAGGATGCCCAGGCGCTGATCGACTCCAAAGGCAGTGCGACGATTACAACGACCCTGCGCATTGAAGACATTGTCGATACGGTCACGAATTCCGACGCGGATATCGTTCTGCTGGGCAAGCGTGGCGAGGCTGCCGATTTCGCCAAGCTGCATCTGGGGTCCAATCTGGAGCGGATCGCGCGGGCCAGCCATCAACCCCTATTCATCGCGTCGCGCGCC
>JARGPE010000152.1 GCA_029212835.1 Alphaproteobacteria bacterium
CTGATCTCTTTGGGTGTGACGCTGTTATCTTTGGTGCTGGCCTATCCGATTGCCTATCTGCTGGCCTTTGATCTGACCCGAAATAAATTGCTGTGGCTGATGCTGTTCACATTACCCTGTTGGATCAGTTATCTGCTGCGTGTGCTGTCCTGGAAATTGATTCTGGGGTATCAGGGAATGATCAATTCCAGCCTGATGGGGTTGGGACTGGTTGATCAACCGGTGGAGGCGTTGCTGTATAATTCGACATCCGTCGTGATTGCGTTGACCCATGCCTGGGCACCGTTTGCGATCCTGCCGATCTATGTCAGCCTAGAGAAGATAGATCGCTCTCTTATACGCGCCTCTGGTGACCTCAGTGACACACCGATGCAGACCTTCTTTCGGGTGGTTCTGCCCCTCTCTTTGCCAGGGGTTACGGCTGCCTTCGTATTGGTCTTTATCCCGACCTTTGGTGATTACGTGACGCCTCATCTATTGGGGGGACCAACCGGCGTCATGATTGGAAACTTCATTGCCATGCAGTTCGGGGCGTCGAATAACTGGCCATTGGGGGCTGCGGTTGCTCTGCTTGCCATGCTGGTGGCGACGCTGCTGGTCTGTATTTTTATTGCGGGCTCCAGGCAAGCCGTCAAGGCGGTCCGGTAGGTCATGATGCGCAAGGTCAGACTCTTCTACGCAATGATCTATTTTATCGTGCTGTATCTGCCGATCGTTTTGATCATTGCTTTTTCCTTCAATGACTCTGTCTATATTGCCTTTCCCCTAAAGGAATTCACATTGCGCTGGTATCAGGCAGCGATGGAAAATCAGCAGCTTTTATCCGCCTTTTCCAACAGCATGATCATCGCTGTGACGACAGCCATTTTTTCAACGTTCAGTGGATTGTTGGCGGCAATGGCCACGACCCGTTATCGATTCCGGGGGCGTTCGACGGCAACCATTCTGTTATTCGTGCCTTTGGCGCTGCCAACAGTTGTCACTGGGGTTGCTCTGCTGTCGATTTTTATGATGACGGGACTAGGACTGTCTTTGGGAACGGTCATTCTGGGGCATCTCATGATCTGCACCCCCTTTTCCTATGGTGTTCTGGTGTCCAGGTTTGAAGGGTTGAGCCCGGATTTTGAACGCGCCTCCATGGATCTGGGAGAGCCGCCGCTGACAACCTTCTTCCGGGTGACTTTACCGCTGGCGCTGCCTGGATTGGTGTCCAGCCTGCTACTGACTTTCACGATTTCTTTCGACGAATTCATCCTCGCCTTTTTCCTGTCCAGCAATTCGCCAACGCTTCCGGTCTTCATGTGGAGCCAGATGCGCTTTCCGGATCGGTTACCGCTTGTTTTAGCTCTAGCCAGTGTCGTGATCATTGTGTCCAGTATTCTGATTGTCATCTCGCAACGTCTTCGATCAAAACAGGCGTAATGCTTTTAAGGATTTACCTATGACGGATGCCTTTATCTCCCTGCAGTCGATCCGAAAGACTTATGGTCCCGTCGTCGCGGTGGACAATGTCGATCTGGATATTGCGAAAGGTTCTTTCTTTTCACTGCTGGGGCCGTCTGGTTGTGGCAAGACAACACTGCTGACCATGCTCGGTGGTTTGGATAAGCCAACGGCTGGCAGGATCATGCTGGACGGGGTCGATGTTACATCCGTGCCGTCCTATCGTCGTCCAACGAATATGGTATTTCAAAGCTATGCGATTTTCCCCCATCTCAGCGTCGGGGATAATGTCGGTTATGGCCTGCGCCGTCAGAAACTGGATCGGGCTGAATGGCAGCATCGGGTCGATGCCATGCTGGAATTGGTGCATCTGAAGGGGTATGGCGACCGCCAACCTTCACAATTGTCTGGTGGACAGATGCAGCGCGTCGCCCTTGCCCGTGCCTTGATTGTGCAGCCCAAGGTCTTGTTGCTGGACGAGCCGCTATCCGCGCTGGATAAGCGACTGCGCCAAAGCATGCAAATCGAACTGCGGGCAATTCAGCGGGAAGTTGGGATCACTTTTGTCTTCGTGACCCATGACCAGGAAGAGGCCCTGACCTTGTCTGATAAGATCGCGGTCATGTCCAAAGGGAAGGTTCTGCAATGTTGCCCGCCAACGGACCTTTATGATCTGCCAATCAATCGGGAAGTTGCGGAATTTGTTGGGGAAATGAACCTTATTCCAGGAATTGTAAAGGGCTGCACGACAGAAACAGTTTGCATCTCAATGCCCAGTTTCGGGGACCAGCAATTCCCAGTCGGGGGACGTTCCTTTTCTAAGGGGGACAAGGTTCTGGTTGCGGTTCGCCCTGAGAATTTTGAAATTGCCGATGGGCCTGAGGGCCGGGAATTGACCATCGTCAACAGGGCTTATTTCGGAACGCATTTGCATTTCATGATGACGGGGGAGGGGTTGGAGACGCCTCTAACCGTTTCGGTCCCCTCGGCGATTGCTCGGGCACATGGCAAGGCGGTCAATAGTGACCGGATGACCATTCAAGTGGTACCTGAAACAGCCGTTATCCTGCCGCAGGCAGGGTGATCTGAAACATCTGTTTGATCCTATCCCTTATCTCTCACAGCAGGAACTTATCATATGCGTATTGGATTTATTGGTCTGGGCACTATGGGCGGCGCGGCCTCTTTGAATTTAATTAAGGGGGGCCATGATCTGACGGTTTGTGATCTGGACCCGGCACGCGGAACAGCGCATCTGGCGCTTGGCGCGAAATGGGCCGATACCGCCGCGCAGGCGGCGGAGGGTGCTGATGTGATCTTCACGATGGTCTTTGGGCCAAAACAGATTGAATCTGTTCTGCGGGGCGAAAACGGTCTGCTCTCAGCCATTGGGCCCGGTCAAGTCTGGATAGATATGACGACCAATGAACCGGCCCTCAGCCGCGCCTTGGCCGCTGATGTTCACGCGAAAGGGGCCATCGCAATTGATGCGCCGGTGACCGGTGCCGTAGATGGCGCGCGCAACGGCAATATGACTCAATTCGCGGGCGGGGATGAGGCAACGGTGGAGCACCTGCGTCCGATGATGGAGCTGATGGGGCCGGTGCATTACATGGGGCCAAATGGCACCGGTACGATTACAAAACTTGCCAGCAATCAGCTGTGGGCGATCCATGCCACCGCTATGGGTGAAGCCCTGGTGATGGCCGTAAAATCCGGTATCGATTTGAAACGAGCCTGGGAAGCCTTAAAGATCGGGGCTTCGGAAAGTTGGTGCATGCATCACGATGCGCCTTCCGTCTTTCAGGGACACTATGACCCCTCCTTCACATTGGACCTGTGCATGAAGGACCTGAACTTGATCGTGGGTGCTTGTGATGCCGCTGGGACAGAGGCCAGTGTTACGCGGCTGGTGCGGGATCGTTTCCTAAAAGCTCAAGCCACATATGGCGGGGACAAGGGCGAATTACATGTCGTCAAACTGGAGGAGGATGCCGTTGGCATTTCCTTGCAGATGGAGGGGGATTGGATACCCCATTGGCAGAAATAGGTCCTATTCGTCCTGTACCACAAACTAGGTTGATCTTATATCGCAGGCCGTTGCGTGGTGATATTTGCTGAAAGTCACCCGCGTCCTTGATTCAGAGGGCGCGGGTTTCATGTTTGTTTCTACTCAACTGTCCGTGGCTTCTGGAATTGCCATTGTCCTGTACAACGGGGTATTCTGTTGTTCGATTGGAAAATTTGCCGGACATCCAGCTTTTCAATTCAAATTAGATGATGATGTTTCGCGTGTTGGAGGAAATTATGCTGGAAAAGCGCAAGGCGCAAGAACGTCCACGGACGCATCCTGAGATCAATGAATATCGCAGGAACGCGCTTATTGAGGGCACGATACGGTCGTTGGCCGAGCATGGTGTGGCCGGTACGACGGTGCGGTCCATTTGTGCAGAGGCCGACAGCTCTCGTGGCTTGATGAGCCATTATTTTGAAAGCAAAGAGCATTTGCTGGAAATCGCTTTCCGGCATCTTTATGACACGGCGGCGGATTATGTTGCGAAATGTCAGGCAAAGGCAGGGGATGATCCCGAAAAACAATTGCGAGCCCTGCCAACAGCGGTCTTTTCACCCCAGGTTAACACGCCCTTGATCCGGAATGCCTTTATAACCTTTTGGCACGAGATTCGTTTTAATCCGTTGGTGCGGGAGGCAAACAGCCAAAGCTATAGCGCCTATCAGGACCGCACCGAGGTACTCTTCGCAGCAGCGGCCAAACAGCATGGTGTCACCATTGATGCCCGTCAGGCCTCTATTGGTCTGATCACCATGATTGACGGTCACTGGCTGGTCCTATCCACCTATGAACGCATGACGTCTCGGGACAGCGCCGTCAAATGTTGCCAGAACTATATCGACTTGCAATTGGGGCTATCGGGCAAAGGGGGGTAATCTTCGCCCAGCTGTAAAAATGCTTTAGAGGGATATCACCGAAAATGGTCGGGGTTGGCAATGCGCCAATGCCGGGCATATTCGTCCGGGCAATTGGATGTCAGCAACTGTCCCGGATTCAATCTCGACAATAAATTGCCGCTGAAATGCGTTTCACGGAAGTTAATCATTTCAAATGTGATTTCCATCGTCGATTTAAGTCCCATTGCCCCCAGCATTTCCGCAAAGCCATAGAGCGTATTGTGATGGAAATTTGCGACACGGCTCGACTTGTCTGGAATGTCCAGGCCCGCTTGGCGCATACGATCCTGTGTGGCTATGCCTGTTGGACATTTATTCGTGTGGCATGCACGGGCCTGAATGCAGCCCAGAGCGAACATAAAGCCGCGGGCTGAATTGCACCAATCCGCCCCCAGCGCCATAGCCTGGGTCATGTCAGCGCCGGATACGATTTTTCCGCTGGCACCCAGCCGGATTTTGTCTCTGATTCCGGCACCGATCAGGGTCATATTCACGAAGTGAAGACCATCCCGCAGTGGCAGCCCAACGCTGTTTACAAACTCGACCGGTGCTGCCCCGGTTCCCCCTTCTTTGCCATCGACAACGATGAAGTCCGGATAAACATTACTTTTGATCATCGCCTTCACGACGGCCATGAATTCATGCTTGTGGCCAACGCACAGTTTGAAGCCAACCGGTTTTCCTTGTGACAATTCCCGTAACCGGCTGATAAATCCAACCAGTTCCATCGGGCTTGTGAAGGCAGAATGGGCGGCAGGGGATATACAGTCCACACCTTCTGGGATGCCGCGGGTCTCGGCAATCTCGGCATTCACTTTAGGCCCAGGAAGCATGCCACCATGTCCTGGCTTGGCCCCCTGGGACAGTTTTATCTCGATCATCTTCACTTGGGGATCAAGTGCCACTTTCTGGAACTTGACCGGGTCAAACTGGCCGGTCTCTGTGCGGCAGCCAAAGTAGCCAGAGCCAATCTCCCAAATGATATCGCCACCATGTTTACGATGGTAAGGCGACAATCCGCCCTCGCCGGTATCATGGGCAAAGGATCCCAGCTTGGCACCCAGATTCAGGGCTGAAATCGCATTGCCACTCAAGGATCCAAAACTCATAGCCGAGATGTTTAGGATGGAACTGTCATAGGGCTGGAGACATTGATCGCCGCCGATCTTCACCCGGAGGGATTTAAGATCTACATGTTCCGGCTTTAAGGAGTGGCTGAAAAATGCGTATTCGTTGCTGTAGACATCGTGCTGTGTGCCAAAGGGAATGGTTTGCAGTTCATTTTTGGCGCGTTGATAGACAAGCGAGCGCTGTTCTCGGCTGAAGGGGAAGGAATCAGCATCGCTTTCGATCAGATACTGGCGAATTTCGGGTCGAATACCCTCAAACACCCACCGCATGTGAGAGATGATCGGATAATTGCGCCATAATGTGTGGCGTGCCTGAATAAGATCGAAAATTCCAAGCACTAGTAGGGGGGCGGATACGATCAACAGCCAGTATCCAACGGACCATCCCCACAGAAGCAATACCAGACCAGCCATTGCGCCGATACTCACCCCAACCAACGCAAAATATCTGCCCATAGTAAACTGCTCTCACCCATTCAGTTCGATGACGTAACTGACCTCTAATGCCTTAAACAAAACAATAGTCTAAAAGAATCGAGGCACGATCCCGCAAGCCTATGCCAATCCCCCATTGCTCAGCAACATCGATTCTTTTTTAGATTGGTTTAATGGCGGAGAGGGTGGGATTCGAACCCACGGTACCCGTGAAGGCACAACGGTTTTCGAGACCGTCCCGTTCGACCACTCCGGCACCTCTCCGCGACAGGCTCTGGACTCTGAACTCTGAGCCTTGGATCGAAACGTGCGGTTTCCTACACGATGGCGTGTGGCCTGCCAAGTCCTGAAACAAAGCCCGGCTGCATTGGGGCTATTGTTTTCGGTAGGCTTGATAGTTATGCATTGACTTGGCCCCGCGCATCCGTATATTCCGCCCGTTCTTGCAGCCCTTTCGGGGTTGCGACGCATTTTGCGTGACTGCGCAGTTCGAGGTTCGGGACCAGGCTCTACGCCGCATCCTACCGCAAAGCGGAAAGATTGCCTCCACTCAATATGGGGGTGACACCATAGAACGCGTGAAGCGATTGAAGGAAGAGACCCATGTTCGCGGTAGTGAAGACGGGCGGCAAGCAGTATCGTGTCGCCAAAGACGATGTCATTCGTGTAGAAAAACTGGACGCAGAAGCAGGCGATACCGTCCTGCTGAATGAAGTTCTGATGATCTCTGACGAGAATGGCGCCCAGACCGGCACACCAATGCTGCCTGGCGCTGTTGTTGAAGCAGAAGTTGTGGAGCAGACCCGCAACAAGAAAATCATCATCTTCAAAAAGAAGCGCCGCCAAAACTATCGCCGCAAGCGCGGTCATCGCCAGCATGTCACCGTGTTGCGCGTGATTGATATCGCCCTGGATGGCTCCAAGAAGAAAGCCACCACCAAGGCGAAGGTTGCTGCGGCACCGGCAGGCGATGCTGCTGAGGAAAAGGCAACCGCTAAAAAGGCGACTGCCAAGACCGCTGCCAAAAAGACGGCAACGAAAACAACCGCTAAAAAGGCGACTGCCAAAAAGGCTGCCGCTAAGAAATCAGACGCCGAATAAGGCATTAACGCTGGAGGGCTTCTATAATGGCTCATAAAAAAGCAGGCGGTAGTTCACGGAACGGCCGCGATACAATTGGTAAACGCCTTGGCGTGAAAAAGTTTGGCGGCGAATCTGTCGTGGCCGGGAATATCCTGGTGCGTCAGCGCGGCACCAAATGGCATGCTGGCGACAATGTTGGTATTGGCCGCGATTACACACTGTTTGCGCTGGTTGATGGCAATGTTGAGTTCAAGAAAACGCGCGAACGCACCATTATTGGTATACGACCGCTGGCCGAGGCTGCCGAGTAAGGCTGTCCCGGTTGGTCCTGAACACGATATTGCGATAAACGCCGCGTATCATCAGGTAGAGGAGAGGGGAACGGCCGCGCCGTTCCCCTTTTTCCGTTTCATCGACGATCGGAAGTGTTGATTATGAAATTTCTGGACGAAGCCAAAATCTTCATACGCTCCGGTAACGGTGGGGCTGGATGTGTGTCCTTTCGGCGGGAAAAGTTCATTGAATTCGGCGGGCCTGATGGCGGCGATGGTGGGCGCGGTGCCGATGTCATTGCCGAGGCAGTGGATGGCCTGAACACCTTGATCGATTATCGCTATCAACAGCATTTCAAGGGCAAGACCGGCCAGCATGGCATGGGCGATAACCGCACCGGACGCAGTGCGCCGTCCGTGGTGATGCGCCTGCCCGTGGGGACCCAAGTCTTTGCAGAAGATAAGGAAACTCTGTTGGCCGACCTGACCGAGGTTGGGCAAAAGGCAATTCTGGCGCGGGGCGGTATGGGCGGACGTGGCAACGCGACCTTCAAATCCTCCACAAATCAGGCGCCCCGCCGATCCGATCCGGGGGAAGAGGGCGAAGAGCGCTGGATCTGGCTGCGCCTTAAGCTGATCGCCGATGCGGGGCTGGTCGGACTGCCTAATGCCGGCAAGTCGACCTTTCTGAGTGCGGTCAGCCGAGCCCGTCCCAAGATTGCTGATTATCCCTTCACCACGCTGCATCCGCAATTGGGTGTGGTGGGCGTTGATTCCCATGAATTTGTGATTGCCGACATTCCAGGCTTGATCGAGGGTGCCCATGAGGGTCAGGGACTGGGTGACCGATTCCTTGGTCATATTGAACGCTGTCGCGTGCTGCTGCATTTGATTGATGGCGTTGAAGATACGGTTGTTGAATCTTACAAGACGATCCGGGGCGAATTGGAAGCCTATGGCAATGGTCTGGCTGACAAGCCGGAGATCATTGCGATCAACAAGGCCGATGCTTCCATCCCAGAATTGATGGAAGAACAGGTTGCCGCTTTGCGCAAGGTTACCAAATCCCCCATTCTGACTTTGTCAGGCGCGGCGGGGATCGGTGTTGTTCCGGCGTTGCGCGCTATCTGGAAAGTAGTTGAACCCTATCGTCTGGAAGAGGCGGCCAAACGCGCGCGTGAGATTGAAGCGGCGGCCACCAAAATGGAACAGACGGCGCGAACCATGACCGATGATTGGACGCCGGTCTGATCCGTTTGGGTCGGACAGTGAGAGGGAAGTGAGCAGCATCATGTCCTTGTCTGAGTCGAAACGACTGGTCATCAAGATCGGCTCCGCCCTTCTGGTTGATGGGAAGGGGGCGATCCGGCAGTCATGGCTGGAGACCCTGGCCGAGGATATTGCAGCGTTTCGCCATGCCGGACAGGAGGTCATGATTGTCTCTTCCGGCTCGATTGCTGTGGGCCGCCATTTGCTGGGCCTGAAAACCGGTACCTTGAAACTGGAAGAAAAGCAGGCCGCCGCCGCGACAGGTCAGATACGTCTGGCCCATGCCTATCAGGAGGCTTTGGCGCATTTCGATATCAAGGTTGCACAGATCCTGCTGACCCCGTCGGATACCGAGGAACGCCGCCGTCACCTGAATGCCCGCGCGACACTGTTGCAATTGTTGAAACTGGGCGTCGTGCCAGTCATCAATGAAAATGACACGGTGGCAACCAGTGAAATTCGTTATGGCGACAATGATCGCCTTGCCGCGCGGGTGGCGACCATGGCCAGTGCGGATTTGCTGGTGCTGCTGTCAGATATAGACGGGCTCTATACCGCCGATCCTCGTAAGACAAAGACCGCCCAACACATTCCAGAAATCCGAGCCATTACGCCGGAGATTGAGGCAATGGCAGGCGATGCTGTGCCTGGCGTGTCTACCGGTGGGATGATCACCAAGCTGGATGCGGCCAAGATCGCGCTGGCAGGGGGCTGCCGCATGGCCATCGCGCTGGGTCATAAGGATCATGCGCTTAAGGCCCTGGCAGAGGGTGCGCGGGCAAGCTGGTTTATTCCTTCGGATCAGCCCGTCACGGCGCGCAAACGCTGGATATCTGGCACGCTGAAACCGGTGGGAGAGGTTGTGGTGGATGCTGGCGCCTTGGCCGCATTGGGGCGTGGCAAAAGCCTGCTGCCAGCCGGAGTGCGCGCTGTATCGGGCACTTTCGAGCGTGGCGATGCGGTGCTGATCAAGGGGCCAGACGGGCGTGTTGTGGGCAAGGGCTTGTCTGCCTATTCATCGGAGGATGCGGTGCGGATTGCGGGGCTGCAGTCGTCGGACATTCGCCGGGTGTTGGATTTTGATGGCCGCCCGGAACTGATCCATCGGGATGATATGTCTCTGGATTTATCGGAATTACCGGTTGCGGCCTCTCAAAAGCAGGGCTTAGAGTCGATCGGGTAAGGATACAGAATGATGGATGGTGTCGAGACTCTTGAAGGCAGCGCGCAGGACGCGCAGGCGGAATTGCAGGCCATGGCGCAGCGCGCCCGGGCGGCTTGTCGTTTGCTGGGTCTTGCTGCACCAGAAACCCGTGCAAATGCGCTGCGTGAGGCAGCCAGGATCATCCGTGTCCGCAAGGCTGATATTGCAGCAGCCAATGCCAAGGATATGGCCTATGGCGCGCAGAAGAATCTCAGCCCGGCCCTGATGGACCGTCTGTTGCTGACAGCAGATCGCATCGAGGCGATGGCAACGGGCGTGGATGCGGTTGCGGATCTTCCCGATCCCGTAGGGCAGGTGATGCAGGCCTGGGATCGTCCCAATGGTTTGCGTATCGAACGGGTTCGCACCCCACTTGGTGTGATCGGTGTGATTTATGAAAGCCGCCCGAATGTGACGGCAGATGCCGGTGCGCTGTGTGTGAAGGCTGGTAATGCTGTCATTCTGCGCGGCGGATCAGAGAGTTTCAATTCTGCCAGCGTCATCGCTGAATGTCTGCGCGAGGGACTGGTTGCGGCGGGCCTTC
>JARGPE010000153.1 GCA_029212835.1 Alphaproteobacteria bacterium
CAGCTGATCGCGCGCACCACTCGGCGTTTGAGCCTTACAGAGGTCGGGCAGGCGTTTTATGAGCGCTGCCGTCGGATTATTGCTGAGGCGGAAGAGGCGGAACTGGCCGTCACGCATTTGCAGGAACGGCCGCGCGGGCGTCTTCGGGTAACAGCCCCCTTGAGCTTTGGTATTGCGCATCTGGCCAGCGCCTTGCCTGACTTCATGGCACAATTCCCTGAAGTGACCGTCTATATGGATTTCAGCGACCGGCGCGTTGATATTCTGGAAGAAGGTTTCGACATGGCGGTCCGCATCGGCGTTCTGGAAGATTCCAGTCTAATTGCCAAACGCATTGCAGAGACACGACTGCCGGTCCTGGCTTCCAAGAGCTATTGGGACAAAATGGGGCGGCCCGAGCACCCTAAAGATCTGGAGAGTCATAATTGTCTGATCTATACTTATCTCAGTGCCCCAAATTCCTGGAACTTTAAAGATCCAGGCGATCCAAAAGGCGATGGAATTTCGGTGCGCGTCTCGGGATCTCTGACCTCTAACAGCGGCAATGCCCTGGCATTGGCGGCGGCGGCGGGTCTGGGAATTGTGAAATCTCCGACTTTCATTTGTGCAGATAGTCTGCGCAATGGCGGGCTAATCTCTGCCTTGGATGCCTTTGAACCGGACCCGATTGGCATATATGCGTTGTATCCGCCGAACCGTCATTTATCGGCCAAGGTTCGGGCCTTCGTTGATTTCCTGGTCGCACGGTATTCTGGCCCAGAGATGCTGTGGCCATAGTCGGGTATCAGGCGCGCCTTGACGTAGGGTCTGAAAAGGTCTTGCCTGTGGGCTCTCACACCGCCCCCAATATTGCGCGTTAAGGACCAATCATGAAGACCGACCAGCCGCCTGTAATCCGCCTGTCAGAGTATCGCGCGCCCTCCTATTCCATTGATCATGTGGCATTGGAATTTGACCTGGCCTCGAAAGAGACTCTGGTGACGGCGCGGCTTGCGATCCGACGGGTGAAAGGTGTGACGGGTCCTCTTACCCTGGATGGCGAAGACCTGCGCCTTCAGACGATTGAGATTGATGGGGAGGTTTTGGGGAAAGAGGCCTATAGCCAGAGCAAGACAGGCCTGACCCTGACCAATCCGCCAGAAACCTTTGAATTGATGACCAGGGTATCCATTGACCCGGTCGAAAATACGCGCCTGGAAGGGCTTTACCAATCCAACGGTATTTTCTGCACCCAGTGCGAGGCGGAGGGATTCCGTCGAATCACCTTCTATCCGGACCGCCCTGATGTGATGAGTGTCTTCACGGTCACGATCCGTGCCGACAAGGCAGCCTATCCAGTGCTGCTGTCCAATGGCAATCTGACCCGCGAGGAAGACCTGAAGGACGGGCGGCATCAGGCCGTCTGGGAAGATCCATTTCCGAAGCCCAGCTATCTGTTTGCGCTGGTCGCTGGCAATCTGGATGCATTGGAAGACACGTTCACAACAATGAGCGGTCGTACTGTCGATCTTAAGATCTGGGTAGAGCCGGGCAATGCGCCGCGCTGTGCCTATGCAATGGATGCCCTGAAACGCTCCATGGCCTGGGACGAGACGCGGTTTGGCCTGGAATATGATCTGGATATCTTCAACATCGTCGCGGTCAGCGATTTCAATATGGGGGCGATGGAAAACAAGTCGCTGAATGTGTTCAACGCGAAATACATTCTGGCGGATCCGGAGACGGCCACAGATGCCGATTTCGGCTCGATTGAGGGCATTGTTGCCCATGAATATTTCCACAATTGGACTGGCAACCGCGTAACCTGTCGCGATTGGTTTCAGTTGAGCCTGAAGGAAGGCCTGACCGTGTTCCGCGATCAGGAGTTTTCCGCCGATATGCGCTCCCGCCCGGTGAAGCGCATTCAGGATGTCCGCATGCTGCGCGCCCGCCAATTCCCGGAAGATGCAGGTCCTTTGGCCCATCCCGTGCGGCCCGAAAGCTATATTGAAATCAACAATTTCTATACCGCCACTGTCTATGAGAAGGGCGCGGAGGTCATCCGCATGCTCCACGCCTTGTTGGGTGAGGAGGGGTTCCAGGCAGGCATGCGACTGTATTTTGAACGGCATGACGGCCAGGCGGTAACCTGTGATGATTTCGTCGCCGCCATGGCCGATGCCAATGACCGCGACCTGACCTATTTCAAACCCTGGTACAGCCAGGCGGGAACGCCGGAGGTGGAGGCCGAATGGCATTATGATGCCACCGCCAGCCAACTGACACTGACTTTGCAACAAACGACGCGCCCCACGCCAGGCCAGTCGGAAAAGCAAGCCCTGCCGATTCCGCTGCGCGTGGGATTGATCGATGCGAAATCTGGCCAGCCCGTCCGCTTGAATGTTAAGGGCGAAGATTTGGGTGAGGAAACCGTGCTGGCCCTGAACGCAGCCAAATTGGTCACCGTATTTGATGGGATCAGCGGGCCGGTTGTCCCCTCCCTCAACCGAGGGTTTTCCGCACCAATCGTGCTGAAGGCGAACTATACGCCGGAAGACCGTGTAGTTCAGATGGCAAATGATCCAGATCCTTTTGCTCGATGGGAAGCCGGTCAACAATATGCCACGAAGCGGCTGCTGGAGATGGTCCAGGCGCTACGCGATGGACAAAAACCGGATATTGATGAGGCCCTGATTGAGGCCTTGGGTAAAATCTTGTTGGACACCGATCTGGACCCAGCCTTTCGCGCCCAGGCTATTGCCCTGCCATCGGAAGATTATATCGCAGAACAAATGCGCCCGGTGGCTGTTGATGAAATCCACACTGCGCGCATGATGCTGCGAAAAGCTATTGCTGAGGCTTTCCAGGCGGAGTTTCTCGCCGTGCATGATGCCCTGGCAGAAACCGGCCCCTATGATCCGGCGGCAGAGTCAGCCGGGCGACGGGCCCTGCGCAATACGGCGCTGGTCTATTTGGGCGCAACGGACAGTGCCGATGCAATAGCGCTGGCAAAATCCCGATTTGATCAGGCCGACAATATGACTGATCGCATGGCGGCCTTGTCCGTTCTGGCCGACACCGATGGGCCGGAGCAAGAGGCGGCTTTGGCTGCCTTCTATGACCGCTTTAAGGGTGATGAGCAGGTGATGGATAAATGGTTCGCGGTTCAAGCGATGAGCAATCGAACCGATACGCTGGCGCGCGTCAAAAAGCTGATGTCCCATCCAGGCTTCTCAATGAAGAAACCCAATAAGGTTCGTGCCCTGGTCGGGGCTTTTGCCATGGGAAATCCGGTGCGTTTCCATGCTGCGGATGGCAGTGGCTATCGGTTCGTCGCCGATGTGCTGTTGCAATTGGACGGTATCAATCCACAGGTTGCTGCCCGTATGCTGGGTGTATTCGGTCAGTGGCGCCGCCTGCCTGCCGACCGCAGCCACGCCATGCGCGACCAGTTGGAACGCATTGCCAAAACCAGCGGCCTAAGCCGCGACAGTCTGGAGATCGCCACCAAGTCCTTGGGGGAATGAGCCGGAAGGATTTACTGGCCAAACAGCGGCTTGAAGAGAATGCCAACCTCGGCCGCGCCGGTAAGGCTTAAGTGATGCTCGTCATGATACAAAACTTTGCCATCGCGATAGAAATAACACCGCGTGGCATCGCATAGTATTTTTGATGGTTCTATGAAAATGACATTGGACGGCAGGCTTCTCAGCAAGAGATTTTCTTGCTGTATCCGCTGATCAAAGATTGCACGATCCTGAGTCAGTTCATTTGGAATGCCGCTGTCTTTATAAATTTTGAAGAGAGTTTGGGGAACATTCGCCCCAAACTCTGGGACCGAAAGTAACACGGCGACGTGCTTCTCGGAGTCCTGAATTTTTTTCAATGTTTTACGAAATATATCTGAAAAGTCAGATGTTGAATCTGAATATGGATAGCCTGAAAGCCGTGCTCCAAAAATCACGGACTTGATCGTCTTGCTCTCCGTTATTTCTCTAAACGCTTTGTCCTGAAAGGCCAAACAGGCGTCACGCCAGGGTTGGTTTGGAATAACCCAACCAGCGATGGGCGGACAGGAGGGCATAGTGTACACGATGGCGGATGTCCCGGCCTGTGTCGCTTGATCCCCAAGGGTTTGTGCATAAACGGCCGCGTGGCTGTCACCCCATAGTGCGACTGTCGGTGGTTCGGTCTGCACCCCATAGAGGCATCCATGCGCCTGCAGGTCAGATTTCAGACATTCTTGCTGTCTGGGGTCTTTGTCTTGGCTGCCATTAACAATCGACAGGACGGAGGGGGCAAACCTGCCCTGCCACCCATTCGACAGAATGCCGTGCAGGCCGATGGCAACAAAGAGTGCGATTCCAAGTAAGGCGATCCGGAAAATCCATTTTCGAGATAGAATGCCGTTTTTCCCCCGGAACGGGGTTTCGATCCAAATCAGGGTCAATGTTGAGAGAAAAGCAGAGACCACAACAATCAAAACTTTCCACTTGAGCGTAAGCGGCTCTCCAAGATACTGCACAGACACAACAATAAGGGGCCAATGCCACAGATACAGAGAATACGACGCGCGTCCAATCCAGACGATCGGGGGCAGGCTGAACAGGCGCGTAACAAGTGTTGAACACTGCTGTCCAGCGGCAATGATCAACGCCGTTCCCAGACAGGGCAGCAAAGCGGCGGGCCCTGGGAAAACAGTGGCTTCTGAATATCCGATGGCCGCACCGACAATTAATCCCACACCGAGGATGGCGGCCCCCTCCGCAATTCCGCGGCGGTGAAATACTGTTAGCGGCACCATCGCCACGGCAGTGCCCAAAAGAAATTCCCATGCTCGACCGGGGGGTAGGAAAAAGGCAGCCTTGGACTCTGGATTCCGGATTAAGGCCAGAGTCGCACCAATGAACGAAATCGCCCCGAGAAGCGTCAACACGTTCAGCCGTATCCGGGTGGGATTCCGATAGATCCAGATCAACAGCAGCGGGAAGAAAACATAGTAAATTTCTTCAACCGACAGGGACCATGTGTGCAGTAGCGGCTTTTGTTCAGAGGTCAGGTCAAAATATCCATTCTCGGCCCTGAAATGAAAGCTTGAGAAAAACAGGCTGGCCGCAATTAGGGACCTTGAGAACGAGACATATTGGATCGGTAGCAGGACAAGTGCAGACAGGATAACGGTTGCTGCCATAACAACAAACAGGGCCGGCAAAAGTCGCCGCGCCCGACGCTCATAGAATTTCATCAACGAAAACTGCCCGTTGATAGCCTCGTTCCGAATGACTTGGGTGATCAGAAAACCGGAAATGACAAAGAAAACATCAACGCCAATAAACCCGCCGCCAAATCCTTGAAATTTCAAATGAAACCCAATGACCGTCAAAACCGCAAGCGCGCGCAGACCATCAATGTCGCGACGATATTCCATAACCCTCCCAAAATTCCTAAAACGCACGCGTTAGGCTTAATAACCTCATTGAGACTCTAATCATCTGAATTTTGCGATGCACGCCTAAATGTTTCAAAGCACTCTATGGCAAACCTCCCTCATCCTTTCGGCGGTGAATGGTGCGCGGGATCAAACCATCGCTTGAAGCTTGGGGCGGAATTTGGCGACAATTGGGAATGTGTGCGACAGCAACTTTTCTGATGGAAACTGTGACCGCTTTCATTCGGTTGATCTTTTCTGGAAGCGTTTGCAGCAAAAGTCCAGCAGGCTCTCCTTTGGTCCAATGCCTTTTTCCCACCACGGCTGTTCTGGGGTGTCCTCGTGCTGTTGAGTGCGCTTCTTTTCGGCCATTTGCTCACGAAACTTCCGGTTTATGCGGCTCTCAAAAACTTCGCCTTTCCAGAAATAAACCACATAAGGCGCGGTAAGTGTGCTGATAACAAAGGGAAGTGATATAAGAATAATATTATAAAAACCCTTAATATATAATGAGAATAAATTGAATTGGGGTAGCTTGAAGAATAAAATTTCAAACAAGAAGAATCCATAAACAAGTATTGCTGGAATGGAAATTATGAATATATTCAAATGTATATTAAAATAGAAATAAGATACAACAGACCTAACGAGCGCATTAATTATCGTCTGATTGTATGATCTCAATACGTTTATAAATAAGACGATAAAAATATCCTGAAATACATTAAGAAAGTTGTAAGAAAGTGTTCTTTTGAAATCAATGTCGTTTGGTCCGAACATCCATAAAGCAATTGTTGATATTACACCCAAGCTGAACATGACCACCACGCAGATGACCATGTCCAGTGTCCATTCTAAGAAGAAGAGTCCGAAAAACCGCCTGACCGCCTTCATTTGGGCGGATTCTTTTCATAGAGTTGACGAATAATATTCTGCCCAATCTTCACCCGGTCTGCCTCGCGGTCCGCATTGTAATCCTGGGTTGAGAGTAATTCGTCCGTTGCCGCCTGTACATAATCATTTCTAGGCCACCGCCAAAAGAGAGTCATTTTACTTACTTCTTTCATGATTGCCTCTCTGTTGAGGTCAGGGTGATCAGCAAAAAATTTGTCTCCTAGAACAGAGACCAAATGCTGCTCTCGCTCGACAAGCTTCATGTCCAGGTCCAATCCCCGCCGACCCTCCAGCCCCTTTGGCTCTACCCCCTTTTGCAGGTTGGCAAAAACCTCCAAGTTATACGGGACCAGATTTTTGTGGACGAACTCCAGATAGTCCTGTGCTTCCCTGCTGCCGACCAATGTTTCCGTCCATATCTTATCGTTATCCAAAGCGCCAACAGCGTTCCAACTGGTGACCTCACTGGCAGCCTTGGGAAAATTGGATGGAATGGCGCCCGGCGTGTTGTGCAGCAAGGCGTGGATCAGCTCATATTTCCGGCTGTTTTCAAGAACAGTTTCTCCTGGCATTAGGGATTGCATTGCGTCGTAGAGGTCATCCCGTGTGGGGTTTTCGGGCAGCTTTGGGAATGCTTTCCGCAAGGCATCTGTGCTTAAAGGAGCACTATCATCGATGACAAGGTCAGATGCCCCCTCAGTGAAGGCTTCTTTAATAAAACCCCAAGTTCCGTCTTTCGGCTTTGTTTCTGCTTTCGCCTTAGCTAGGCGGTCTCGCTCCTCCTGGCTACGGCTCCGATTTTCTTTGCGGCGTAGCGTGGCCTGATGCGGGTTTTCTCGTTCTGGTAAGGTCCATATAGGCTCGTGTAGCGCGCCTGATATCCAGGACTGGTCTTCCTGGCTCTCGTGATAGCCCAAGGCTGCATCTGCTTTGGATTTGAAGGCATGATATTGATCCTGCTGCGAGTCGGGCAGGGCCGTTTGATATCGATCCAATATATCCGCGTATTCGCGAGCAAATTGATCGGGAGACTCTTTCTGTGCAGACACCAGATAGTCAATCAGATCAGATGGGTCGCGCGTCTTGGTCATTGCCGATACCAGGCGGTCATTCGACGCTTGCGCGTCTTCAGACAGAACGGGGGCAGGTTTCTTTGGTGCCGAGGATAAGGGGCGTGTTGGTTCCCCTGGCCGCTGCATTCCGCGATAGGACGGGCTGGCCGTGGTCTGGGGTGAGGGGGAGGGGCGATTTTTTAAGCTGTGAGTTGGTGGATGTGGGTTTCGCGTTTCCAAGGTGCGGTTTGGATCAGATAGTTGAATGCCGGGCGTGATCTGTGTTTTGTTGGTTACATCAGGCGCGTTGGTGCGCTGTGGTTTTGAAGCATTGATCTCTGAAGCTGACGGCTTGGGCACGGGTGCGGTTGCGCCGTTCCAGCGGTTCCAGGTTGGGTTTGCTGTGACAGTCGGATTGGCGGGCATTTTGGGCGCGGCGGGGTTCAGGCTCGGCAGGGTCGAGCTGTAACCTCCTGTTAGGCCGCCATTATACGGCATTCTGCCGGGTATGGTGGGTGGGATAGGCGTGGGGGTGATCGGCGCGCGTGGGCCTATCGAATCAAATCGTGCTGTGCTGCCGCTGTCAACGGCGGGTGTATTTGGTGCGGTTGTAGAACTGCCCATGAATCATTCCTTTCAAATTAAGTGTGGGTTCAAACAAAAAACGCCGCATCGGGGGTCCGATGCGGCGCAAGGCTTGAACAGGGTAAGTCTGGTTTCTGGGATTTGGACGCACGTGTGGCCCGCTCCCAGAGCTTATATAACGTTATAACAAGAACATGTAAAGTATTAATGTTTATTTTATAGTTTTAAGAGAACGAAATAGAGTATTATCCTTTTGAAACCATCGCTTGAGGACTGGGCCGGAATCCGGTGAAAGTGGGGAATGTGTGCGGCCCCGACTCTTATGCTGGAACCTGCGCCCGCCCTTGTGGCCGGGGTGCATGAAGCGGCATGGCTGACGGTCGACGGAGAGGTGGAGCGTTTGCCCCATAAGGAGGCGGCGCGGCGGCTGTCAAAAGGCGGGCCGATTTACCTGCTGCATGCGCCGGCCACTGTGGCCCGGATTTCGGGTCGCGCCGGGGGGCGTATACTGCCTGGAAGTCTGGATCTGCTGGAACTGTTCGCTTTTGTCGCGCCTGCAAAATTCTGTGTACCGACCCCACGCGGGTTGGCTGAGGCTTTACAATTGCCGATCCCTGATGGGTTGGAGGATCAAGCGATCCTGCTGCCCCGCGCTGCCCAGCGGCTTCTGCGCCATTTGATGGCAGTGGGGGAGCGAGACCCCCGCACACGACGCTGTGCCTTCGCCATGGCTCAGGGCGGTTGGAGCTGGGGGCCGATGGTCTTGGCGGCGTTGGGGGAAGAGTCAGAATCCGCTGGATTGCGTGCCGCTGTGACTGGACTGGATGTCTGGAAGGATCTGCCGGAATGGCAGGAGGAAGCACCTCCACCACCGCCTGGTGATCTGGCCGTTGATCCGGCAGAGGCGCGCAGTCGGTTGGCTGATTTGTTAGGGACAGGGGCTGAGGCGCGGCCGAGCCAGTCTGATTATGCGTCTGCCGTCAGTGAGGTGTTTCGACCTCGCGAGGATGAAGGCAATCCCCGTGTTGTCCTGGCAGAGGCGGGGACCGGCGTTGGCAAGACCCTGGGCTATATCGCGCCCGCAAGCCTGTGGGCGGAAAAGAATGAAGGGCCGGTCTGGCTGTCGACCTATACCCGCAATTTGCAGCATCAGATTGATGGGGAACTGGACCGCCTGTTCCCCGATGCAAAGGAGAAGGACCGCCGTGTCGTCATCCGCAAAGGACGGGAAAATTACCTGTGCCTGCTGAACCTGGAAGAGACGGTACGAAGCGTTGAGATCAATCGGACAGAGGCGATCCCGCTGGGCCTGATGGCGCGCTGGGCCGCGGCAACGCGGGATGGCGATATGACCGGTGGGGATTTCCCGGCTTGGCTGGTGGATCTGACCGGTGGACGGCGGCTCAGCAGCCTGACGGATCGGCGCGGGGAATGCGTCTATACCGCCTGCGCCCATTACAGCCGCTGTTTTATCGAACGCGGTGTACGGCGGTCCCGCAAGGCTGATCTGGTGGTGGCCAATCATGCGCTGGTGATGATTCAGGCGGCGCGCGGCGCGCTGGATCTGGGCGGGCGTACAACGCGGCTGGTTTTTGACGAGGGGCACCATGTCTTTGATGCCGCCGACAGTGCCTTTTCTGCGCATCTGTCAGGACAGGAAACCGCTGAATTGCGGCGCTGGTTGCGGGGGAATGAGGGCACCGGGCGGGGCCGTGCGCGGGGTCTGAAGGCGCGATGTGAGGACCTGCTGGGGCCGGAGGATAATCGCGCCCATCTGGATGCGCTGTTGCGCGCGGCGGCTGGATTGCCGGCGGAGGGATGGCATGCCCGCATGGGGGAGGGGCGTGCCCAGGGGCCGGTCGAAGTCTTCTTAACTGAGGTCCGTCGTCTGGTCTATGCAAGGTCGCGAGACGCCGATGGCCCCTTCGGCCTGGAGGTTGAAGCGGCCGAACCCAGCCCCGAAGTTGCAGAGGCGGGTTTGAGCGTCAAAGACCTGTTCCAGACCCTGATGCGGGCTGCAACGGGCCTGCGCGATGGCTTGCTGGCGCGTCTCAGCGAGGAAGCTGAGGAATTGGAGAGTGGCGATAAGATGCGGATTGATCAGATCTGCCGTTCCCTGACCCATCGCGTCATCGACTACGCTAAGGCCGCGATGGAGATGGCGGGGTCGTTGGATCAGGCAACACCGGAGCAATTTGTTGAATGGTTCGGGGTGGATCGGGCCGATGGGCGAGACTTGGATGTGGGCATGCGCCGCCACTGGGTCGATCCCAGCTTCCCCTTTGCGGAAACCGTTTTGATCAACAGCCATGGCGCGCTGATCACCTCTGCCACGCTGACGGATGGGTCTGGCGATGCGGAGGCGGATTGGCTGTCGGCGGAGCGGCGCGCT
>JARGPE010000154.1:0-8065 GCA_029212835.1 Alphaproteobacteria bacterium
TAGAGCAAAGGTCCAACCAAACAAAAACAGCCGACCCAAAAAGCTACCTACAACAGCCTGCGCGTCTGCAAATGCCAGGGGGCCGGTCGCCAAAGCCACCAACCACCACACCAACAACAGCGTCCCCACCCCAAGCCCGATTCCTGTCGCACGATGGAGAATGGAATAGGCCATTGTCCACTGCCAACGATAAATCTGTAAATGCGGAGAAAGCGGTCGATTTTCCGTCGTCATTGCTCTTATACCTTTTGTGACTATCCGCCTCAGCGATTGCGCACACAGTAAAGTCTCAGCCCGAACTGTCAAAATGTTTTGCATTGCAACAGCGTTTCGGCTCTCAGGGAGCATTTTCTATTATTTTAAAAACACATGGAAAACAGCGCATTAAAGTAATAAACACAAAAATGTGGATAACTCTGTGTGTAAATTGTTATCAAATTGTTAGTAAGTATAAATACCCTCAACAACTTTTTTTACAATATAATTACTTTTTTATAGACTTCTTTGTAATGCGAATGCAGGATTTTATCAACGCGGTTGTTATGACTTCATTGTTTGTTTTCCCTCTTACTTTCCGATTTTAGGATTGGAAAGTATTTGCAGGCAAGAAACAACTGAAGTGCTGGTTCCGGGCCTTAGGGTTCAGAACCATGGCAGTGTTGATCGGTTTGAAACATCATTCTCGCGGATGGCGTTTCAACGAGATCGGTCAAGACGAGTGTTGGCTGGACGGGCTTGTGATGACTTGGGCAACCGAAACATCCTTGCATCCGAAAAGGTCCAGCAGTCTCTGTGAAGGATATCCCGCGCAGGTAGTGTCCGTCCTTTTGGGGAAGACGCAGCCAGCGCGGCGGCAGTGGGAGTGACCCGAATACCAGGTGCTTTGCCAGGGTGACCAGGACATCGGATCAAACCAACAGCCGCATTGGACCTTTATAGATGCACGTAACGCTGCGCTGACGCGTGGGAGACCTCGTACTCCTGAGGCTCCGTTGGCCGCCATGGTTTCGGTTGTGGCAGCATCGTCGCCGGGACGACGCCAGACGTCCCGCTCGCCGATTCGGAGCCTCGCGCGCGTCCTTCAGGCCGTCGGGCCTGGTGAGTTCCTCGCCAGTCCGGCTTCTCGAAGGCGAGAGACACCGTCCGGTGTGCTTCCTTCGACAAAAGGGCTTGATAACAAATCAGGCGTTCGATCCCCTCGGGTCGAACGCCTGTTTTCTTTAAAACCCTCATTTTTTTAAAAATTCAAAATATAGTTTAATAATTCTATTATAGCAGAGGATATGTACTAATATAAATTTGTGGTTAACGATATTGTGAACACCGGAAAATAGCGGCCTTTCTAATTGTTATATTTAACAGAATTGATTAAAACTGTAGTTACAGGGGCATTGCAATAACGCGAACAATCGCGTCACCAATTGTGGGGGATTTAATGCCAATCAGGCGCTTTGGCAGTATAATCGGCATAATGGTCGCCTTATTCTTTGGCAACCAAGCCAATGCAGGCACCCTTGAGATTGTTCAAGAAAGAGGGCTATTGCGTTGTGGGGTCGTAAACAGCGGAATAGGCCTTTCCGAAATTGATACACAAGGTCATTGGCGAGGGTTTTTTCCCGATTTCTGCCGTTTCATAGCTGCCGCAATTTTAGGAAATGCAGACGCGGTTGAGTATGTTGAAGTCAATTATGTAACCCGATTTGAAGCCCTGAATACAAATGCATTCGACGTCCTTATGGCGAATACAACATGGACCGCAGGTCGGGATATCGAGCTGAAACTCGACTTCACGCATCCCTTGTTTTATGACGGACAAGGTTTTCTGGCGCATAAATCGGTAGGCGCACGGTCTGTTAGGGATCTTGTCGGAGAGAAAACTTACTCGGTCTGTGTCAGTGACGGGACCACAACAATCGATAATCTGCGAGATCTGGTTGCAACCCATAATTTGAAGTTCAAAATTGTTGCCTTCCAGTCTGTAGAAGGTGTCTATGACGCCTTTTTCGCCCGGGTTTGTGACTTGATGACGCAAGACAGAGTCGCGCTGGTCTCTCAACGCCTGAACCGCGCGGCCGATCCAAACAGTTTCATACTCTTTCCTGATATCATCTCCAAGGAACCGCTAGGCCCGGCCATTCGCCAGGATGACCAGCAATGGGCCGACATTGTGCAATGGTGCATCTTTGCGGCCATGATGGGGGAGGAAAATAGGATTACGAGCGAGAATATTGATACATTCATGCAGTCTTCCGAACCTGAGATACAACGCCTTCTGGGGATCATCCCCGATATCGGTGATGCACTTCAGTTACCCCGTGATTGGGCATATCAGGGATTGAAGCAAGTCGGATCTTACAGTCAAATCTATGATCGAACACTGGGCAAAGACTCCTCAATGGAACTTGAGAGAGGGTTGAATGCCTTGTGGACTGATGGTGGCCTTTTATACGTCCCACCTCTGCGTTAGGATTAATCAGGGATGGCCTAGAATGCGCGGCGCAATGCGACTAACGCAGAACAAAGAAAGCGATCGAATGCAGGGTGAGGGGGCGTTAGGGCACTGGGGAGACCAATTACTTTTGAATGTCACCGTGACTGTCTCAAGTCGCGCGCATTCAAATGATCCTTTCCTATGTACATCAAGTGAAAGCTACATCGGCCTGCGCGCTTTTCTCGAAAGCCATTAGCAATGCGCTGGTCCCTAATATCTGTTCGATTAATTGTGGCGATATCTCTATTCGGCCTGATAACCTGTGGTGCCTTACTGACCGCGTTGCTTAGCTTCGACGATATGCGCCGGGGCTACGATCATATCGCGACAATGACCGTACCGGAACTTATTGCAGCCTCTCGCATTGGGCAGACAGCCCAGGCCATCGCCTCAACCGCCCCCGCCCTTGGTTCCGTGGAAACCTACTTACGTAAAGAGGCGGTCAACCATCGAATTACCGATCAGATCAAGCTGTTGGATGGGTATCTGAACGATCTGCAAAAGCTGATTGGTATATCAGGAGCGGCAGCGAGCCTGATTGATCGCATTCGGGAAAGTCGTGACACCCTAATCGTCAACCTGCAAGAACTGGACGATACAGTCAGCCAGCGCATAACGGTTGAAGCACGGCTGACGGAAACCTATGCCACAGCACGATTAATTATGGAGCGGCTTCAAAAGACACAGGATGAACAACAGATCCTGAATGGATCAATTGGGCTGCATACCGAATTGCCCGGTGTTGGAACATTGCACCAAACTTGGTATCGCCCGATGGAGACGGTTCTGATCGAAGTATTGGCCGTCCGTACCTTTGATTCCGATGTTCTGGTGGGGCAAGCCAATGAGAAAGCGGCTGAATTTCTGAATAAAGCCAATCAAGCATCGGGCGTGTTCAAACCCTATTTAACGACCGAAATGAACGAAAGATTGAGAGGCCTGGAGGGAGAGGCACGCTGGCTGATCGAGGGAGACCGGGGAATTTTTGGGTTGGTTCGCGAACGCTTGGAATTACTGATGAATCTGGATGGGCTGCTGAACTCCAACAAGTTTCTTGCCAATCGATTTGTTGGCTCCGTCGCAGATTTAACCTTGGTCCTTCGCGAAGATACGCTGAAGAGTTCTCTTGCTTTCAAAGAGATCGCCTATTCAAAATGGCTGCTGCTGATCTGCGTGATGGTGATGAGCATCCTATCAGTAATTATCTTATCGATTTATGCGCGTAATCGTATCGTGAGGCGCCTGAACCTCCTGCGAGATGCCATGATCGCCCGTGTCAGTGGCCAAACGGTGCCAATTCCGGTCGATGGTCACGATGAAATCGCCGACATCGGACAAGCAGCCGCCTTTTTCACAGAAGCCGTCGCGGAGCGGGAGCAAAGCCTGTACCGTGCGAAGGAAGAAGCCGAACATCTGGCCAGCGAAGCTGAAGCCGCCAACCGAGCAAAATCCGTATTCCTGGCCAATATGAGCCACGAATTGCGCACGCCACTGAATGCTATTATCGGCTTCTCGGAACTGATCAGCACTGGCCAGATCAACCAGGACCGCAATCAGGAATATGCGCTTGATATTAATGACAGCGGACGCCATTTGCTGGAACTGATCAATCAATTACTTGATTATTCCAAGATTGAAGCAGGCGAACGTGATCTTTCCATGCGCGCGATAAATGCATCAGAAGAGCTGATGTCGCTGGAAAAACTGATCCATTTGCAATTGGAACGCCGCAATCTGACAATTGCTAATCTGCTGGATCCAGACTTAATGATTTGGGCGGATCGCACTGCATTCAGGCAGGTCCTGCTGAACTTGCTGACCAATTCATGCAAATTCGCCTATGAGCACTCGACCATAACCGTAAAATCAAGCATCGTGGACAACATGGCTGCTATTGAAATTGCAGATCGAGGGATCGGGATCGGCGAAACCCATCTGGCCCGTGTCATGCAACCCTTCCATCAAGAGACAGATACCTATGTCCGACCTTCCGGAGGGACCGGCCTTGGTTTAGCAATTGTCGAATCCTTGATCCAAATGCATGGTGGCATTGTGACACTAACCAGTGAAAAAGGTGTCGGCACATCGGTTACCGTACAATTCCAACTGGCAACTACGGATATCCCTTCACCATAACGTTACTGCCCCATTTCAGCGCGAATGGCATACCAAAGGCCCACCAGAATTGGCACTGCGCCGATTATGGTCATGTCGGGAACCGCCTCTCTAAAATAAACCAAGCCCAATATGCTGCCGATGATTGGCTCTCCCAACAGGCAGATCGCAACAAAAATTGGAGAAACCCGCCCCAGTGCGTGGTTATAAGAGGTATGCCCTATCACCTGGCTGACCAAGCCCAGCGCCAATATCGCCAACCAAGCCTGAATACCAAGACCAGTCACGTGTATGTCCATAACCAGTCCTGCCAAGACAAGTGTAGCAGCGGCACTGCCATAGCACAGAGTCACATATTGACTGGTCTCCAGATACTGCCGGATATGTTTGCCAATCATCAAGTATCCGGCCAAGGCCATCCCACCCAATGTGGCCAAGGCAAGACCGACAGGATCAACCTGTGGATTTCTCAGTCCGTCCCATCCGATCAGGATCAATCCAACAAGACAGAGTACCGTTCCAATCAGCACCCCGTTTGGTGGCCGTCCATGCCCCAGGGCCACGCCTGCAACAGCGATCCAGATCGGGGACAGACTGACCAGTAAGGCGCTTTCCGCGATGGTTAAGCGCTGAACGGATTCAATCCAACTGGCAAAATGCAGGGCGAGAAACAAACCCGATAGAACGGAAACCCCAATAAGCACGCGCCCTGACGGTCGTAGAGCATGGCTTGGTTTTCGCAATCCATTCAGGGCAAAGGGCAAAAAGACCAAAGTGGCAATCGCGACGCGCGCGGCGGCCAACAAGAGTGCCGGCACATCCCCCGCAAGTCGAATGAAGATAACGCCATGACTAACTGCAGCCAGACCAATCAGGGCGACCAGCACCATTCTGATACGATGATGCCGGGAGTGAGGCCTGTCAGACGAAACTGTCATTCAGAAAATCAGCGGGTCGGACGCGGGACATCTTCCGCATAATCATAGAAACCACGTCCGGTTTTAACGCCCAGCCATCCGGCCTCAACATATTTAACCAACAGGGGACAGGGCCGATATTTCGCATCCGCCAGATCCGCATGCAGCACGGAGAGGATCGCAAAGCACGTATCCAACCCAATGAAATCCGCGAGCTCCAACGGCCCCAAAGGATGCCGGGTACCCAATTTCATTGCTGTATCAATAGCGGTTACACTGCCCACACCTTCATACAGGGTGTAAATAGCCTCGTTGATCATCGGCAACAGGATACGATTGACAATAAAACCTGGGAAGTCTTCGGACACCGCGACGGTTTTCCCCAGCGCCTCGGTATAGGTTTTGAACTTCTCGAAAGTCTCGTCCTTCGTCGCCAATCCCCGAACCAGCTCCACCAGAGGAACGGACGGCACCGGATTCATGAAATGACACCCACAGAACCGATCTGGTCGATCGGTAATCGCCGCTAACCGGGTGATAGAAATAGAGGAAGTATTTGTCGCCAGATAGGCATCCGGCATCATCATAGCCGTCGCGGATTTGAGAATCTCGCGCTTGACCTCTTCATTCTCTGTGGCGGATTCGATAACCATCTCGCAATCAGACAGCATCGCATACTCTGTACCGGTCTGAATGCGGGCCAAGGCAGGGTCAATTTCCGCCGCGTCAATTATGCCGCGCCGCGCCTGCTTCTCCATCGACTCTTTTATCTTTTGCCGTGCGGTGGACAAGGCTTCTTCTGAAATGTCCAACAAACGCACATTCGCACCGGCTAAGGCAGAAACATGGGCAATCCCATGTCCCATCTGACCCGCACCGATGACGCCGATGGTCTTAAACATCGCCGTCTCCTTTCCCGCATGGCTGGCCACCTCTCAAATTGGGGGCGGTCCTTATATTGCAGTGCAACTTTGAGCCGGACGGCATCGTAATGCAAGTGTCATAGCGCAAACAAACGCCCCCATTGTGGCAGCCGGTCCTGAATACCGGCCAAGCGCAGGCAATGCCACGCCATGACATGATTGGACGACATCACGGGTTTGTTTAATTCAGCCTCCAGAGATTGGATCGCATTGGCAATCCTTATGCTTGTGCAAGAGACGAACACAGCATCAACATCCGCACGCCGACCCAGGCTCAGAATGGCATGTCGCAAACTGTCAGCAGAAATCCGTGCTGCGACATTGTCATCGGCTTCGTTAAACGATCCAAAGACGGGAACCTCGTATCCCTTCGCCATAATATAACGGCGAACGATGGCGTTCACATCGGGCGTATAAGGAGTCAGCACTGCAATTCTTTGAACCGCCAGCGCTTCGAAGGCAGCGAATGCGGCGGTAATCGGCGTCGTCGGCAGTGCCTCTGGTCGACCAGCCCGGATCTGATCAAAAATCCGTTCCTCACCCAAAACAATGGTGGCCGACGTACATCCATAGGCCAGAACACCGAGCGGCGCGCCCGGCAGGATGACCGCCGCCTGGCTGGCAATGGATGCTTCCATCGCCGCCAAGGTCGTTGGTGTAATGATTGGAGAATTTGCAATTCGAGAGAAATGGAGCGCCACACCAGGCTGCGCAACCATCTCCCAGAATTCATGTTCCAGCGTGTGATCACTGGCAAGAACAACAACACCAATCCGCGCTCTCGCGGCCAGACCGGCATCGGCTTCAAAGGGGAAGTCTTCTATCGTCTCTTTGGCAACATCAACCAGTGACTCAGGTGCCATGAAACGCACTCCCCCTCAGCCAGACAACGGTCTGTTATTGCTATTCCTTGACGCGGGATGGTCGGCGGGACATGCCCTCTGGCACTTCTTCAGATTTGGTGTCGAAGAAGACACGACGCCAAACGACAGCTCCCTTATCGTTTTTTGCCAGCATCCAAGCCCGACCATAAGCGGTATCAACCATGATCGTACCCGGCTTGCCATCAACAGTGGTCGATAGCGTCACATAACGACCCGGCGCCGTCAGAGACGCGGCATCATCTGACGATTGTGCCAAAACAGAGCCGGAGAGGCTCAAGGAACCAACCAACAATCCAGTCACTAAAGCAGCGGATTTTACAAAACGCATCATTCTCAAACCCCTCCAGACAAGATCACGTCGCACTGAATTATCATATGCGATTTTTGCACTGTACAGCGCAGAACGCTTGGGGGGAAGCATCTATACGCAATGTCGACTATGCATTTCGACGGGCTAAGGCCAACCCAATCCCCGTCGCAATGAGCAACGTTCCGGTCATACGCGCCCGCAACACAGCGCGTTTAGCATCCATCAAGTAAGGCCGGATCCGTCCGGCAAGCAGCGCATAACCACCATCCAACAGAATCGCCAAACCAATAAAGCTGATTGTCATGACAGCAATCTGCGGAGCCGGAGGCAGCGTCACATCAATGAATTGGGGAAAGAACGCGATATAGAACACGATGGTCTTGGGATTGGTCAGCCCAGTCAGAAAACCATGGATAAAGGTACGT
>JARGPE010000154.1:8078-10319 GCA_029212835.1 Alphaproteobacteria bacterium
CACTGCGGCTGTAGATCGCCATTCCTTAATGCCCAGATAAATCAAATAGGCGGCCCCCAGCCAGCGGACAATATCAAACACATCGGACATGAAAACCAGCGCCGTGGTCAGTCCTACCGCCCCAGCCGCCAACAAAATCGCTGTTCCAAGATTCGCGCCCAGACTGGTCGTAACGCCATAAGGCGTGCCATGTTTCAAACTGTTCGCAATAACCAATGTCACGACAGGACCAGGAAACAGAACCAACAAAGCGGATGCCAAAACAAACGCGCTGAACAATTCTACATTCACCATGATCTAGATAACCTCTGTTTCTTCCAGCGGTCGTCCCGCTGCGACACGATCATACCCAAAAACGGACAAATCAATGCTGCGATAGGCACCATGGGCGATGATTTCCGCCATGCCACGCCCCACCGCTGGCGATTGCTGCATGCCATGCCCGCTGAATCCATTGGCAAAATAGAAATTCGTAACATCAGGATGGGGGCCTAAGATCGAATTGGCATCCAACAGACACATCGCATAATGACAGCCCCATGCGGAAACCTGCTTTATCGCCTCAAAGGCGGGCACCCGATGGGCTAGTGTGGGCCAAAGATATTCCTCGAACTGATCATAGGCAACGTCGAAATCTGTATTCTCCGGGTCATCCTCCCCCGTCCCTGGCGAACGCCCGCACAGAAACCCCTTCCCTTCCGCCCGGAAATAGGTGCCTGAATTGTCAATCACCAACAGGTCTTGGGGGACAGGGTTGCGGGTCTCGCAATAGAAAACACAGCGTTTTCGCGGAGACACGGGCAGATCAGCAATGCCAGCCACTTCCGCCACCCAACGAGCCCGACCGCCCGCCGCATTCACAAAAGAACCAGCAGGGACGACTTCGCCAGAGGACGTCACCGCCGCGATGATACAATTGCCGTCTCGTTTGAAATCCGTAATTGCTTCATCACGATACTCAACGCCCAAAGAGATCGCTTTTTTCCGAAAGGCGCGCGTCAAAGCATAGCCGTCGAACCAGCCTTCCCGAGACAAACCGACATGGGCAACAGCCAGATCCTCTGCATTCAGCCATGGGAATTGCTTGGCGATGGCCTCTGGCCCGACGAAACGATCCACCTCTGCACCGCTGTCCCGCTGCACTGTTAAAATTTTATTAAATGCCGCTTGTTGGGACTCATCTCCTAGAAAGAGATATCGTCCTTCATGAAACTGGATGTCAGGCGCATCTCCTTCAATCCCCAAATGGTAAGGGACCTGGGTCAAGAAATCATATCCATAACGGGATATGGCGATGTTTTCCGGGGTAGAGAACTGCTGACGGATAGACGCAACCGACCGGGCCGAGGTAGAAAATTCATAGCTCGGGTCCCGCTCAAAGACCGTTACCGAGCCGTTGAAATCCGGATCCAATGCCAGGAAATACGCAATTGCACTGCCGATCACGCCGCCCCCAACAATCACGACATCCGGCATCATGCACCACCACGCAGTTTAGAAATCGTGGTACCAAATGAAATCGCCTCAGACGAGGTGATAAGCTCAATCAGAGCCGGCCCCTTATGGGCACGTGCCGCAGCAAAGGCGGCAGGGAAATCTGCCGTTCGCTCAACACGAATGCCAAATGCGCCATAAGCCTCTGCCAATTTCGCAAAATTTGGATTGCTGAGATCAGTGCCCGACACACGCCGTGGATAATCCCGCTCCTGATGCATACGGATTGTGCCATAGGTGCTGTTATTGGACACAATCACTGTGATATCTAAATTATGCTTCATGGCCGTTGCCAGTTCCTGACCATGCATCATGAAACAACCATCGCCCGCAAAGCAGATTACCTCACGGTCCGGTGCATCCAGTTTCGCCGCCACGGCCGCGGGCAGACCATACCCCATAGAGCCCGAGGTTGGGGCCAGTTGTGTACGATAAGACCGGTATCGGTAATAGCGATGGACCCAGCCCGCATAATTCCCGGCACCATTGCAAATGATGGCATGATCATCCGTGGCCGCATCGACATGCTTGACCACCTCTTCCATCTTCACATCACCCGGTGTTTCCATGGGCTGCAGACTATTCAGATAGCCTTCGTGCAATTGGGCGACGCGCGTCTGATCGCGATTCATCGGCGCCACATCAACCTGTGCCAGGGCCTCAGAAAAACCTTGTGCTGTCGATACAATCGCCAGTTCCGGTCGATAGACACGCCCGATTTCAGACGCGCTGGGATGGATATGCACC
>JARGPE010000155.1 GCA_029212835.1 Alphaproteobacteria bacterium
CTCATCGGGCACCATAACGGCCACAACGTGCCCGCCCGCCAATATCCTGTTCCGGGCATCGTCTAGGGAAAAATCAAAAACGGACATGTATTGTCTTTCATTATGACGGTCGTCAGCGCTGCGCGGTCTTTTTAACCTTACCTGTTATTAGTCAGACTATAGACCACAAAAGACAGTCCATCCGCCAAAATCTGGGATTAGTTGATACCCCCGGCCCGCGTCATTTCCGTCAATCCATCTGGATCCCCGCCATTCAAGGGAAGCTCGAAGGCGCAGCTAACCAGATCACCCCGATGAAGGCTGCGGCCTGTCAGCAGAATTACACCTTGCGAATCCAGATAGGTCATTGCCCGCTCCAGCACCGGTGCGCCTTGATGGATGCTAAGATTCAAGGCGAGGTCCGAATCCGCCAGAAGCGCACTCATCTGCCATTTGGCCCGGGCCAAAGGTGTAGCGCGGCGAAGACGTGCAATGATGGAATCCGCCGCATTCAACACCGTAAAGCCCGCCTGATCCGCAATCTTGGATGGCAGAATACGCTCATCCAGTGCCAAAGGCAGGCCATTGGCGGACCGCAACCGGCGGATATGAACGACCATCTCCCCCGGCTCCATACCAAACAGCTTCTGCTCCTGCACACTCATCGCACGTCGATCAAAGCTCAAGACCCGGGTCGTCTGGCTGTGCCCGGCGGCTGCATATTGCTGATCGATATCCAGGATTGGGTCCAACTGTTCCACAAAAGCCCGGTCAGTGACAAAGGTACCGCGCCCGCGATGCCGTTCCAGCAACCCCGCCTCCACCAGATCATCAATCGCCTGGCGCACCGTCATCTTGCTGACCTTGAAACGATCTGCCAGCGCCACATCCGTTGGGAATTTAGCGGTTGTGTCCGGCCAGCTTCTGATTTCAGCCAACAGTGCCTGACGGATCTGTAGGAACAATGGAACCGGCGAATTCCTGTCGATTTGGCTTCCTGTCATTCCGTCTGACACGCGACTCTCCTCACCAAATTTATCTCTCTAAAGAATCCCTCTAGACGAATTAGTCTATAAGACTATACTATTTGATCAAAGGGCAATCCAGCCCTTTCACTAACACTATTTTGACGCCAGGAGCCGTGCGATGGAAGCCTCAATGCTGGAAGAAACTGTTCAGAACCCAAACCCTTATCCGGTGGTGGGCGCGCTACAGTATGACGACATCTGGCAACTGTGCCTGCAGGCACGGGACATGGCCTGGGACCCAGCACAAGATATCGATTGGGCGGCATTAGCGAAAGAAACGGCATCCCTGCCAGAAGAAGTACGAGCCGCCGGTGCTGAATGGTGGTCCCTGCGCGCCTGGATGGAACATGGCGCCACGCCCTACGGGGCAGAACGGCTGCGCCAGGCGATTTATGAGCATCTACCCTTTGAGGTGAAACAGCATGTCGCGAACTTCATCATGGAAGAATTGCGCCATCACGAAGCCTCCTTCCGCATCGCCGATGCACTGGGTGGATATCAACCAACACCACGCAGTGATTATTTCCAACTGATCATTCCAAAATTCCATACGGAGTCAGAAGAAAAGCAAATGTCCTTCTATGCGGGCATGGCGGTCAACACGTTGTTTGAGCAATTGTCAGGGGAATTGTTAACTGCTCGTTACAAAAACGCGCGTTATCCGGAAATTCGTAAGGCTTGCCAGTTGATCCTGCGCGATGAAGCCCGTCACATCCAATTCGGTCGAATCCTGATGCGCCGGTTCTTTGAGTCCCTGAGCCAGGAAGAGAAAGTTCTATTGGGGGCGAAATTCGCAAAGAAGCTGCGCGGCAGCCTGTTGAATGGTGTTTATTCCGTGGTGAACCTGCCCAAGGAAGAACGTCAACGCTCTGCCCGCGCCCGCGCGCTGGCCACCGAATATGGCCTGGGGGCGACGCATCCCGACGAAGAAGTCGATATCATCGTCGCCGCCTTGAAGAAAATCCGTGAAGACGTTGCCCCCTATGACGTGCCGATCCCCTTGATCCCAGAAATCGAAGGCGACGGGAAACGCGAAAGCACCCTGGCAGCCGAATAGCAATCATCATAACGATGACCCCCTTCCTTTTAAAAGGAAGGGGGTCATCGAAGATGCGGCCTTACTAAGATTGGCAGGTTTAACGTTCAGACACTAAGCCTTTGCCGCGACGACGTCGACTTCCACCCGCAATTCGGGTTTTACCAGACCGGCGACAAAAATCAGCGTGGAGGCAGGCTTGTGTCCAGCCAGGGCCGCCGTTCTAGCAGCGCCATAATCCGCCAAATCTTCTGGCCCCAAAAGATAGGCTGTCATCTGAACAATATCGGATATACCCATTCCGGCAGAGGCCAGAATTTCAGAGATATTGTGCCAGACCAGTTCTGATTGCGCCTTTGTATCGGCAGGAATGGTGCCATCCTTGGCCATGCCGATCTGGCCAGAGACATGCAACATCCGTGCGCCCGGCGCGGTTTCCAGCCCATGAACATAAGCCCCAACTGGGGCGGCGATGCTGTCTGGATTGTGGATTATCATATCAATTATTCCTCATCAAAGATTAAGATTGGGCTGCAGTCCGTCGGTCGGCTGGCGCATATGTTCCAAGATCACCCGAATTTCCGCAGCACTGGCAAGACGTGGATTGACCTTGATCTGGCCGCTTTTCGCGGCCCCTTCCGCCACTAGATCCCGCTCTGCATCTGTTGGGACAAATTTGTCCAGGCCGATATCAAGCGCAACCTTTTTGCGCATCGCAGACAGGCCTGAGGCTGACGTTGCTCCCTTGAAGATACCGGCCACAACCTCGCCCTTTGCCCCCAGGGCTGGCTGGTTAAAGGCCATGCTCCAGGGCAAAGCCAAAGCGTTGGCCAGACCATGGGGCACATGATGCAGGGCACCCAGCGCACCCGCGATTGCATGGGCCAATCCCAAATGTGCGGAATTAAAGGCAATGCCTGCTTGCATCGACCCTAACAGACTGTTCCCACGAGTTTCGATATCTTTCGGTTTTTCAAAAGCACCCGGCAGCGACTCTGCTAAAAGTTCCATTGCCGACTGCGCAAAAGGATCTGTCATTACTGTCGAGAATTTCGACGTATAGGCCTCCACTGCATGGGTGATCGCGTCATAGCCCGCTGTTGCAGTGACGCTTGGCGGCGCCGTCACACCAAGTTCTGGGTCCAACAGCGCCAGTCGGGCCGCCATATTAGGGGATCGCAAGACCATCTTGTAATCGGTCCCCGTCTTGGCAATGACTGCGGATTCGGAAACCTCACTGCCAGTACCCGCTGTGGTGGGTGCAGCAACAAAAAGACTGTCATGCGCGATCATCGGCATGCCCATAGCCCCAACAATATTCTCAATCGGGCCAGGATTGCTGAGCAACATCCGCGCGGCCTTGGCCGTATCCAGGGTCGAACCACCGCCGACCGCCAGGATCAAATCAGCCTCCGCTTCCGCTAGGGCTGCTCGTGCGGCCTCCACTGTATCGGTATCTGGTTCATGCTGTGGCACGGCATGAAAGACCGGTGCAAAATCCTTGAGGATTTCTGACAGCCGGTCCTGCAAAGCCCCCCCGATGAAATAGGCATCCAGCAGAATAACGGCCTTCTTTCGGCCTTCCGCCTTTGCTAAATCCGGCAAGGCTGACAAGCAGCCAGGCCCGAATTGCACACGATGTGTAGAATGCAGAAAAACGAAAGGACCAGACATTGTAGGAACTCCTTAAGAACCGATATCCATGATGATCGCTTTGGATTGTAGATAGGCGTCCAGACCCTCTACCCCCAATTCACGACCATAACCGCTTTGCTTGTACCCGCCGAACGGGGTTTCGATGCCCACCACGGCGGGCGTGTTCACACTAACCGTACCGGCCTGGATTTGCGCGGCAATCCGATGTGCCTTGCCAACGTCGCGCGTCCACAAAGTCGCCGCCAATCCGTAGTCACTGTCATTCGCGGCGGCGATTGCGGCCTGTTCATCCGGAACACGGATTACGGCCATAACGGGTCCAAAAACTTCTTCCTGGGCCAGCGTATCGCCAGACTTCACGTGATCAAAAATCGTTGCAGCAACATAGGGGCCGGTTTGATCCGGTGCCTTGCCACCACAGACCAGGGCGGCACCGGCGCTTTGTGCATCCTGACACATTTTCAGGATGCGGGACTGTGCCTTTTTATCGATGACAGGTCCCAATTGCGTCGTCGGGTCGGATAAATCCCCAACCTTCAGACCGTTCGCAATCTTAGCCAGCCGTTCAACAACTTCATCGGCACGACTGTCGCTGACAATCACACGGGTGCGGGCCGCACATTTCTGACCGGCATGACCGAAACATCCAGCCGCAGAGGCAGGGATAGCCTTGTCCAGATCGGCGTCGTCCAGAATGACCGTTGGGGACTTTCCGCCCAATTCCAGGGTCACACGCTTGACCGTATCGGCAGCAACCCGTGCCACTTCCTTGCCAATTTCTGTCGAGCCGGTGAAGCTGATCTTGGTCACGTCTGGATGGCGAACGAGGCTCATCCCCGCAGCGTCGCCGGGTCCAGGCACAACGTTCAAAACACCAGCTGGCAGGCCGACATCGCTTGCCAATTTTGCAAACAGCAAAGCCGTCAGCGGAGTCAGACTGGCTGGCTTGACCACCACGGTATTGCCAGCGGCCAGTGCTGGCGCGACTTTCCACAACATCATCAGTAAGGGGAAATTCCACGGCACGATCAAACCACAAACGCCCAGAGACTCCCGCCGGACATAGCGATGCACCGTATCAGCGGAGGCAACTACGCGCCCATCGATCCGGTCCGCGAATCCCGCAAACCAGCGCAGGGTCATCACCGCCGATACGATATCAATCCGTGCGTCAGACAATGGCTTTCCAGCGTGATGTGCCTCCAGTGCGATCCACTGGTCCATCTCGGCAGACAGACGATCTGCCATTGCATACAGCAAGGCTGCCCGGGCAGAGGGGGCCATTGCACGCCAGGCGGTCCAAGCTTTTGCAGCACTGGTCACAGCAGCATCAATGGTGTCGCTGTTCCCGGACCCAACCTCACACATCGTGTCACCAAATTGTTTTCCAGCCACGGTCAAATGATTGTCCAATGCCACGAAGGCACCATCGATAAAAACTGTTCCTTCTTTATAGCGCGACCGAAGGTCTTCGCTTGCAGTCATTAACGGCATGGCCTCGGCCATTGCTCTCTCCATTCTTTAACGGGTTACACGCTCATCTAGTGCGATTGCAGCGTATCTATCAGGGACAAAATAACGGGCATGGGACGGCAATCTTTCAACATCTCAATCGCCGCGGCGCGATGCTGGGAATTGCCAAAGATCGATTCAGGGGTGGCGTCCGGATAACCCTGTTTTTGCAGCGCCTCGACCACCATGGTCAGGATTTCCTGATCCATTGGGCCATCGCGCACCCGGTCCTCTTCCTTGAAATCTGCCATTCCAACCTTCCCACATTTTGCAAAGCCAGATCGGATCCGGGGCACTGCACCCCGGATCCGATCCAGTGTCTTACTTGGTATTCACGATGGCTTCGATTTTATCGAGCCCACCGACCTTATCGGCGTAGCTTGCCCAAAAGGGTGCCATGGCCTTTTGCCATTCGGCGGTATCCTGCTCGATCACTGTTGCACCCAATTCAACCGCTTTCGCCAGGGATGCTTCCTGCTCTGCGGCAGCCAGGTCGTTGAAATACGGAATGGCTTCTGCTGCGGCTTCATCCAGGGCTGCTTGTTGTTCTGGTGTCAAACCGTCCCAGAAGGACTTGCTCATGTACATCACGCCCAGCGCCCAGATGTGAGAGGTTCTGGCAAAGTTTGGCACAACCTCATAAAGCTTCAGGGCCTGATAGCCAGACATGGTCATGTCCATGTAATCCACCACACCGGTTTCCAGTGCGTTATAAGCTTCGGTGATGGGCACTGGCGTCGGGCTGGCACCCAGTGACTCCCAAAGGGCGATATGCAACGGGCTTTGAATAACCCGCATCTTCAGACCCTTCACATCGGCCGGACCAGTGATCTTGGCCTTTGAAATCACATGACGCGCGCCATAGGTGATAAAACCGAAAGCCTTAAAGCCCTGCTTTGCGAAAAGTTCCTTATATTCATCCCCGATTGGGCCAGCCATCACCTTGTCGATATGGGCCTGATCGCGAAAGATGAAGGGCATATCAAACAGGGATGTTTCTGGCACCCAGGTCGACATATTGGCCAGTGTGGAAATCCCGGCCTGAATGGAGCCCAGACGAACCCCTTCCACTTCTTCCTTCTCACCCCCCAAGGCGCCGTCCGGGACAATGTTGAAAGTGATCTGGCCGGGAATCTTCTTCTCGACAATCTCACTCATCTTCGTCCAGATTTTACCCTGCGGCTTATCAATTCCATAGATGACACCGACCGTGATTTGTTTCGGTTCTGCGTGGGCAGCCCCTGACAAGGTCAATGACAGTCCCATTGCCGTGGCCAATAACAGCCCCGGACCTGTCTTCATTATGCGTCTAACAAACATCCCTCTGCCTCCTAGTGTTGTACCTGTGAAAACCCGGCTTTTCCGTCACTTAATGTCCTTGTAAAAGCCAACCAAGACCGAGCGATACTGCTGGCACATAAGTGACGATTGCCAAGGCAATCAGCAGCGCACCAAGCAGGGGATACATCGCACGGAAAACCTCATGCACCGGCGTCTTCGAAATCGCCGATGAGATAAAGACCAGCATGCCAACCGGCGGAGTCAATCCACCCAGCATCAGATTAACCACTACGATCAGACCAAAATGGATCGGATCAACCCCCATTGAAACCATGACCGGCAGCAACAGCGGCGTTAAAATTAGGATCGCCGCACCGATATCCAGAAACATGCCAAAAAACAGCATCAGCAGATTAGCCAATAGCAGCACAATATAAGGATTATCCGACAGGCCGGTGATCAGTGCCGATAGGGATTGCGGAATTTGTTCTGTCACCAGAACGAAGGTGAAAGGAGCTGCCGCCCCGATTAACAGGCCCACCATCGCCGCTTCAATCGCAGCGCTGCGCAGAGTCGACCACAACTCTTTCCAAGTGAAAGTGCGATAAACTGCAATACCCAAAACAAAGGCATAAGCAACCGCCAGAACGCCCGCCTCTGTTGGGGTTACAACACCCCCTCTAATCCCGCCAATGATCACAATCGCCAAGCCCAGAACCGGCAAGGCCTTAATCCCGGCACGTCCGCGTTCCCCCCAGCTGGCGGCCTGATTGGCGGTGCCATAGCCGCGCATCCGGGCGATCACATAGACGCAGACCATCAAACTGCCACCCATCAGCAACCCCGGTCCAACACCCGCCAGCCACAGGCTGCCAACAGACAGATTGGCGACGGAGGCCAAGATGAGCAACGCGATAGAAGGGGGGATAACATTTGGCAACGTCGCCGCCGCCGCCGTCACCGCACAGGAAAATCCAGGTGAATAGCCATGCTTTACCATCTGTGGGACCAACAGCTTGGTGCCCAAGGCTGCCTCAGAATAGCTGGAGCCACTGATCCCAGCATAAAACCCGCTGGAAACGATATTCACCTGTGCAAATCCACCACGCAGATGCCCGACAAGCTTAAAGGCAAAATCCATGAGGCGCGAGGTCAGCCCCCCGACATTCATCAAGGCACCTGCCGCAATGAAGAAGGGAATAGCCAGCAGCAGAAACTTACTGGACCCATTGACCATAGTCTGTACTACCGCGGCTGGCGGCATGACAGCGCCCACCGCATTGGCGGCGAAGGCAGCAAAGATCATGGCAAAAGCAACCGGCGTCCCAATCGCCATCGCGACCAGAAAGCTGATAATCATCGTCGCACCGGGGTCCAGCCCTTTCAGACTGACCAATCCACCCGGCTGCAGCAGGAAATAGACACCAAAGGCCAGGACGATGCTGATGACCCCGCGCCAGGGGCGTTTCCCCTCATCCAGGCCTTGCAAGGCAAGATACAAAAGACCCAGCGCGCTGGTAACCGGGATCAAAGCGAATTTAACCCAGCTGGGCAGATTAAGTGCATAATTCACACCGCCCATCGCACCGATCAGGGTCACACCACCGGTCAACAACATCACCGTTGCATAGGCAATGATCAGATCACTAACAAAGGCCGCAACGGCCTGAATCGGTATCGGCAGTCTTTCCACCAGAAATTGGATCGACAAATGTGCCCGACCGCGATGGGCCAAGGGAACCGCCAGAAAGATCACCCCAATAAAAAGCCATTGCGCCGCCTCTCCCCCCCAGGTCAGGGAGGAATTGAAGACATAACGACCAATCACATTGGTCAGAACAATCAGGATAAGTGCGATCAGGGCAATCGTCGCTGTGCCGCCGATAATGCTGTCAAAAAAGCCCAATACGCGTTGTGCCGCCAGCCGCAATCCCGTTGCGGGCTGGATCTTGCCGGCATCCAGTTCCTTGGAAAATCCGGACAAGGCGTCATCGACCAACGGCATAGCCAAGACCTCCTCTAGGATTGGCAGCCGCGCGCATTCGCCCATCAGGATCTCGCGCCGCAGCGGTCAAACGACCTTCCGACCAATCATCTCCAACACTCACATCATGGCCCCGATCTTTCAATTCCGCACAAACCTCCGCGCCAAACCGTCCCTCTACCACCAATCGCCCCGGCGACGCATGGCGCGGATAGAAGGAATTGGGCCAATGTTCGCTGTGAAAAGAGGGGGCCTCAATCGCCTCCTGCAATCCAATCTTATGCACCAGATGCCGGATCAAGAAAGTTGTTTGCCATTGGTCCTGTTGGTCTCCGCCCGGCGTGCCGCATGCCAGATACCCCCGCCCCGCCTTATCCAGGACAAGCGTCGGCGTCAGGGTGGAGCGGGGGCGGCGATCAGGCCCCAGACCCGACGGCGCAGCGGGATCCAGCCACATCATCTGCGCCCGGGTTCCCAGCGGAAAACCTAGAGACGGAATAGCAGGCGAAGATTGCAGCCAGCCACCCGATGGCGTGGCCGATACAATATTGCCCGCTGCATCGATCACATCGATATGACAGGTATCGCCGCTAACACTGGCACGATAGCCCAGCGCCTCGATGGATTGGACCGTCGGCTCACCCCCGCCATAGGCCGCCAACAGACCGGTTTCCCGTTTTCTGGCACAGGCGGCGGCATAATCAATTGGCGCACCACAGCCCGCGATATTGCCAGGGCGCCACTCATTACAGGCCTGATCGGATATCTGATCACGTCTCAGGGCGGCATAGTCTTCTGACAGCAACCGGCTCATCGGGACGCGCGCTATATTTGGATCACCGTAAAACACTTCTCGGTCTGCGAAGGAGAGCTTGATTGCCTCTGTCACCCGATGCACGAATTCGGTCCCATTGGGGTCCAGGCTGGCCATATCGTCTGCGGGTAACAGCGCCAGGGCCTGCAACAGGACCGGACCCTGGGTCCAGCTGTCACATTTCAGCACTTGATACCCCGCATAATCACGCGACAGGGCTGGTTCGAACCAGGCGCGCCAGCCCGCCAGATCAGACCCGCGCAGCAAGGCACCATTCATCTGACCGGAGACATCCATGACCTCCGTGTCGCGACAGAAAGCATCTATCTCCTGCGCGATGAACCCATCAGACCATATCGCACGGGCGGCTTCGATCTGCGTCAGGCGATCCGGCCCAGCCGATTCAGCCTCCTGCAACAGGCGCAGAAAAACGGCATGCAGAGTCGGATTGCACAGCAGCTCCCCCACCGCCGGGACTTTACCCCCTGGCAGGAACACATCGACGGAGGATGGCCAATAGCGTTCAAATATGGACTGGGCAGCCGCCAATGTGGCATGCAGGCGATCATCAACCGGAACACCGCGCAGCAGATAGGTCAAAGACGGCTCAATTACCGTGCGCAGCGACAAGGTCCCCTTTTCCGCCAACAGCAACATCCAGGCGTCAAAGGCACCAGGCACAACGGCAGATAACAGGCCTGTTCCAGGAATATGATCCAGACCTCTGGCACGAATGGCTTCTATTGTGGCGGATTTCGGCGTAGGCCCCTGACCACAGACAGCCTGTGCCTGTCCATTCGACGCATCATAAACCAGCATTGCCACATCACCGGCAGGACCATTCAGATGCGGAGCGACCGCCTGAAGCACAAAGCCACCGGCCACGGCACCATCAAAGGCATTGCCCCCCAGTTCCAGCATGCGCATCGCTGCCTGACTGGCCGCAGCATAG
>JARGPE010000156.1 GCA_029212835.1 Alphaproteobacteria bacterium
CTGGGACAGGGGTGATTGATCGCGTCAGGTCTCCTGAGCATCGGGCAAATCTTAGTGTTGGTCATCCATTGCTTCCAAGAGTAACGGCGACAGGATGTGCCTTGTCCGCTGTGGTCGCGGCCTTTCTGGCCTGCCATCGTGAAAATCGGTTTCTGGCGACATTGGCAGCGCTGACCGCCTTTGGTGCGGCAGGTGCCTTGGCTGGAAAACAGGCACAGGGGCCCGGCAGTTTCGCCGTAGCTTTACTGGATGCGCTCTCAAATTTAAGCGCTGACTCTATCGAACACAGTATTGAGGCCGTGAATGTTGAGGCCGTGGAGCAAGACATATGAAGGCCACCCTGGACATTACCTTATATCTGATTGTTGGACCCTCCCATGATACGGGCGACAGGCTTGCTTTGGTCCGCGCGGCAGTGGCTGGTGGTGTCACCTTGGTTCAATTACGGGACAAGACATCAAGCACCCGACAGATGATCGCGGATGCTCGCGCTCTGAAGCAGGCCCTGGCAGGGACCGGCGTTCCGCTGCTGATCAATGATCGCGTTGATGTTGCATTGGCGGCAGGCGCGGATGGTGTCCATGTCGGGCGAGACGATATTTCCGCTCAGGATGCGCGGCGGATTCTGGGTCCAAATTATATTCTGGGGATTACCGTTAAAACATTGGACGAAGTTCGGGCCGTTGATCCTGGTATTGTCGATTACGCCTCTATCGGCGGTGTGTTTGAAACCAGCAGCAAACATAACCCGGACGCGCCGATTGGATTGCTGGGCCTGCAGGAATGTGTTGCTGCCCTGACCGCTGGCGCACCGGGGCTGACCCGCTGTGCCATTGCAGGCATTGATGAAGGTCGAACCGAGTCGGTAATGGCCGCCGGTGTTGATGGTATCTGCGTCGTTAGCGCCATTACCAAATCTCCCGATCCCCAAGAGGCCGCGATGCGGTTGCGTGCGCTGGTTGACAGGGCCAAGCGTGTTCATGAAAGGGCCTTTGTATGAGTGATAAGACCCCAATTGCCTTGACCATTGCTGGATCTGACAGTGGAGGTGGGGCTGGCATCCAGGCGGATTTGAAGACTTTTTCTGCGATTGGTGTTTATGGCTGTTCTGTCATCGCCGCCCTGACCGCCCAGAATACCCGTGCCGTTACCGGTATTTTCCCCATACCGCCGGATTTTGTGCGTGCCCAGATGGATGCGGTTTTCAGTGATATTGCAGTGGACGCGGTAAAGATTGGCATGTTGGGGGATGCTGCCTTGATCCGAGTGGTGCGGGATGGGCTGCAAGCCTATAAGCCGCGCTGGATCGTGTTGGACCCCGTCATGATTGCTAAAAGTGGGGATGCGCTTTTGGCCCCGGAGGCGACATCAGCCTTGTTGGCGGACCTTGTCCCCCTAGCAGATATTATAACGCCAAACCTACCAGAGGCGGCAACGCTGCTGAATTTGGAAAGCCCGATCGATCAGCCGGAAGCCATGGTTGCCGCAGCGGAGCGATTGTTGGCCTTGGGACCTAAGGCTGTCTTGCTGAAGGGCGGTCATATGGCGGGGCAGGACTCTGCTGATTTGTTGCTGACGGGCGAGGGGAGCGTCTGGCTGCCTGGGCGTCGGATTGAGACCCAGAATACCCATGGCACGGGCTGCACCCTGTCCAGTGCGATTGCGGCCCATCTGGCGCTTGGCCAGACAGTGGAGGAGGCGGCGAAATCCGCAAAGGCCTATATTTCCAATGCGATTCTGGCCGCAGACCGGCTGCAGATCGGTAAGGGGCACGGGCCAGTGCATCACTTTCACGCGCAATGGGCGGAGCGGGGACGATGATCTCTGGTGCGGCTTCGGTAGAACCCACCCATTCATCGATAGGTGTTGCTGTGGCGGGGGCCGGTTTGTCCTTTGCCGGTCGGACGATTTTCCAGAATGTATCATTGACCCTTGCGGCGGGGGAATGGACTGCGCTGTTGGGGCCCAGTGGTGTTGGCAAGACCAGCCTGTTGCGCCTGATAGCGGGCCTGCCGGAAGATGGCGGTGTCACGGTTGGCTCGGTTCAGGCTAGTGACGGCTATCCTCTCGCCGGACGTATCGCCTATATGGCACAGCGTGATCTGTTGCTGCCGTGGTTGTCGATTATCGATAATGTTCTGATTGGGGTCCGGCTGCGTCGACACGGTAATGATGCCAAGGATCGGCAGAAGGCATTGCATCTATTAGATCAGGTTGGGCTCGCCGCGCGGGCACAGGATCGCCCCGCTGCCTTGTCGGGTGGTATGCGCCAGCGGGTTGCCTTGGCGCGCACCTTGATGGAAGACCGCCCGCTGGTCTTAATGGATGAACCCTTCTCTGCATTGGATGCAGTAACGCGCTTTAGGCTTCAGGAAACGGCAGCCCGGTTGCTGTCTGGGCGTACCGTATTGCTGGTAACTCATGACCCGTCCGAGGCTTTGCGCCTATCAGATCGGATCGCCCTTTTAGCCGGAACGCCGGTGCAATTGACCGATGCGGGCAGCTTGCCGGATGTGCCGATTCCACGGCCACTGGATGCACCGGGCATGGCGGCACGGGCGGCCAGCCTGTTGCAACAACTGGCTGATCAGGATGCGCGCGATACGATTGCAACACCGGGGGCGGCATGACCCAAGCCCTGCGCCTGATCACGATTGCTCTGGGCCTGTTGCTGCTGTGGCAGTGTATTGTCTGGGTCAGTGATGTCCCGAAATTCATTTTGCCAGGTCCTCTGCGCGTGGCAGAAACTTTGATTTCTCAATATGCCCGCATCGCACCCCATGCCGGGATCACCGCCTTGGAGATTGTGCTGGGCCTGATCTGTGGAACCATGCTGGGCGGGATGACGGCGATCAGCCTGACCGTCTTTTCCCCGTTGCGGCAATGGTTGATGCCGGTCCTGATTGCCAGCCAGGCCTTGCCGGTTTTCGCCCTCGCGCCACTGCTGACGCTGTGGTTCGGTTATGGCCTGATTTCCAAGGTCGCGATGGCGGTGTTGATCATCTATTTCCCAGTCACAGCGGCCTTCTATGACGGTTTGCGCCGAATTGATCCTGGTTGGCTGGATATGGCGCGCGTTATGGCGGGACCAAATGGTCCAACGCGCGGCTCTGTGATGCTGCGCATCCGTTTGCCAGCTGCGTTGCCAGCCTTTGGGTCTGGCCTGCGAGTGGCGACAGCCGTTGCGCCGATCGGCGCCGTGGTGGGGGAATGGGTCGGGTCTTCTGCAGGTCTAGGCTATTTGATGCTACAGGCCAATGGACGGATGCAGACGGACCTGATGTTCGCCGCGCTGTTGGTATTGGCAGTTATGGCATTGGGGCTCTATGCCCTGGTCGACCGGGGACTGCGTCTGGTGACCAATTGGCAGCCCGAAAATGGCTATGCGTAATTCTATAAATCCAAAAGGAAGAGATGGATCATGACAAACCGATGGATCAAGGCCCTATCATTCGCTCTGTTGGGCCTGTTTGCGACCCTCACAGCTCCGACTCCCGGTCATGCTCAGGACAAGCTGGTCGTGTTGTTGGATTGGTTTGTTAATCCAGATCATGCAGCCTTAATCGTGGCACGGGACAAGGGGTTTTTTGCCCAATACGGTTTGGATGTAGATCTTATTGCGCCTGCTGATCCAAACGATCCCCCGAAGCTGGTGGCCGCAGGTCAGGCGGATATCGCTGTCTCCTATGAGCCTCAATTGCATATGGCGGCAGATCAGGGCATTCCCCTGATGCGGATTGGGACGCTGATTTCGTCCCCCCTCAACAGTCTTGTTGTCCTGGCCGATGGACCGATCCATGATCTTGCAGACTTGAAAGGCAAACGGATTGGCTATTCCGTTGGTGGATTCGAGAATGCGTTGTTGTCAGCGATGCTGGGACAAGCAGGATTAACGGTGGAGGATGTGGAATTGATCAATGTGAATTGGTCTTTGTCGCCTTCTTTGATCGCAGGACAAACCGATGCGGTCATTGGGGCTTTCCGGAATTTTGAGCTCAATCAAATGGATTTGGAAGGATATCCAGGACGCGCCTTTCTGCCTGAAGATCATGGGGTGCCGACCTATGACGAGTTAATCCTACTGGCACATCCTGACACGGTGGCACAGGGTGATCCGCGCCTGCCACGGTTCCTTGCAGCGCTGCGCGATGCCACCGCCTTTATACAAAGCAACCCGGATGCCGCTTGGAAGGTTTTTATCAGTGCTGATTCCTCTCTGGATGATGAATTGAATCGACGCGCGTGGCGGGACACGGTGCCCTTATTGGCGGCTGATCCTATCGGCCTGGATGGAAAACGCTACAAGGCTTTTGCTGCCTTCATGAAACAGGCCGGGTTGATACAGACCACACCGCCGCTGGACCAATATGCCACAGAAGTGATCCTCCAATGACATTCTTCAATGATCTAAAATCAGACTGCGCCACGGAATGGCATGCCTATACGCATCATCCCTTCGTACTTGGCTTGGCCGATGGCAGCCTGCCGGAAACAGCCTTTCGCCATTATTTGAAACAGGATTATCTGTTTCTGATTCAATTCGCCCGTGCCCTCGCTCTGGCGGGGTATAAGGCACGGTCCTTGGATGATTTGTACCGCGCGAAAGAGGGCATGCAAGCCATCCTGGATGTTGAATTGGAACTCCATCGGCAATATTGCAAGGAATGGGGAATAAGCCTTAGGGATTTGGAAATTGAGCCGGAAGGAACGGCAAACCTGGCCTATACCCGTTATGTCTTAGAGCGTGGTATGGCAGGGAATCTGCTGGATCTCTATGTTGCGCTGGCCCCTTGCATGATTGGGTATGGAGAGATTGGCCTAGCCCTCTCGCCCTGTGAACCGGGAAACCCCTATGCCGCCTGGATTAATATGTATGCTGGCGAGGAGTATCAGAAGGCCTGTCGGAACACCCGGACCTATCTGGATGACTTGGCCGGGCACACGCTCAGCGTGGCGCGCAAAACGGAACTCGCTAAGACTTTTTCTCAGGCAACCCGGTTGGAGATTGATTTCTGGCAGATGGGCCTGGACGCCGCCTGATCTCTCCGCGTTGGAAAAATGGTTTCGCATAGGATTGTCAGGACTCAGAATGGATTGTATTTTACAACCATGACGAGGCGAACAGTGATCATCTGGGTGTGGGGTCTGGTCCTGATCGCAGGCGCGGTCGGGGGTGGCTGGGCGTGGTGGCGCCAGCAGGATTTGGCGCAAGCCTATGAGGCCGCCCGCGCCGCCGCCGATGCGGATCGCTGGGAGGAGGCGCTGACCCTGGCCCAGCCCTATGCCGAGCGAGACGATCCCCGCATCAACGGTCTGCTGGCCGATGCCTATATCAATGGTCCAGACTCCATTAAAGACATCGACAAAGGCCTAACCCTCCGCCGCCGTGCCGCAGAAGCTGGCAACATGCGGGCGGCCTATTTCCTAGCTTGGTGGTTGCTAGAACATGAGCCGACAAAGGACCAGAAGAAAGAGGCCGTTTATTTAATGGAGAAGGCTGCAGCCTGTGGCATGCCTGCAGCAAACTTTGATCTAGGGGTAATGTACGGCAACGGCATCCATTTAGAAAGAGACCTTGGTAAGGCTATTGAATACTCGGAGAAAGCAGCTTTCTCGGGCTTCCCAGGTGCAGCGTGGAATGTCTACTTCTTGTATAAAACATTATATCTGCAAGAAGGAAAACTCGAAGTGGGGCTAGAAGACTCGGCTGTTCTGCGATTGTATTCTTGGTTGAAGATTGCGAGTGGCGAGGGGGATAGTAATGCTATTCGAATCTTGGAGAGTAACAGAGAGAACTTGTTACAGGTTTATAAAGAAAATGCTTTGGCGTTTTTTAAGATTGCAGATGAATGGGCGATCCAAAACTCAGAAAAGATACAAGTTTTGGATCGCCTAGATTGTTCAGTTTAGTCGCTGGAACGCTTTAGAAGGTTTTTCGTGCCCCATTCAACTGAGCCTCCAATTGGGTTTTCTCCAGCGGCTCGCATTATTGGATTCATCCCGGGCGCTGCGACATCTGCGACTGTACCAACTATGCCACCAGCCTTACTGCCGATGAATGTGGCGAAGGCGTAGCGTTCGCCCGCTTCGGTGATTGTTTTCTGGAGGTCTGGATTGTTGGACAGGGCATCGTGCCGGGCAACCGGGTCTGACCAATCTATGGGCTTCCCCTGTGCCGTTGTTGCGTCCTTTAACACTGTGTCAATCGCCTCTCTGACGCCGGTTTGATAGGCGTTGTACACATCTGCCGCCCTGACGCCATTAGAGGCTAACAATTTGGCCGCCGTTCCAGCAAGTTCCATTGAAGCGGCAGATTTACCAAGCCGTTTGAACGCCATCATGGCGACAGCCTTTGCCCCGGATCCCGCTAAACCACCTGCCAAAAATAATGCCGTGCCGATCAACAGGTCCCGTCGGTCCTGCCCGGCTGTTTCGGCTGCCTTGAACTTTTTATCCATGCCCAAGGAAGAGTCGGGATAGGGAAGGTCCATATACTTGCTGGTCTCACTCATCGCTGCTTTAAACTCGGCCGACGCTTCCTGTAGGAGTCTCTTGTCCTGTGTTTCACTTTGCAAATTTATCGGACCCTGCGAGCCAGAATTGAAGCTTTGAACTTTTGCATAGGCGGATATTACCTTTCGAGCGGCATCATTTTGTCGTTCTATGGCGGCCCCCCGATCAGATTGATACTTTGGAACCCCGCCTTGATAACCAGTCTTTATCCTATTCAGGTGTTGTATGTTCTGTTCATATTTTGCCTGGAAGGATGGGTCTTTTAGCTGTTGATGGAGGCGTTCGAAGTTATCAACTGAGAAATCTTTGTTATCCTTGGAAATAGACGTCTGATGTGCCTTCAGCATGTAGTCTATATTTTCCTGGATATCGGGGGCGTAAGGGTAAGTTTCTGCCACCTTTTGCAAGAGCTCTTGTGCTTCACCCGGCTCAAGTATTTTGTTCTCTCGAATTCGCGCCAGCACATCCGTCATGACCTGATCGCGTTGTTGCGTTGCTTTCACGTCATTTTCTATGACAGGCATTGCGACATCCCCGATTGTCGCGGGGGTGCCGTCGGCGGTTCGGACGAGGTCTCGGGTTTTGGCATCATAGAGATAGGCTTCGCCGGTATGCGGGTTGCGTTGCACCTCATAGGATTTCGGGACGGGGGCCGACTCTGGATTGGATGTGGGTGGCTGAGACGGGTCCGTGGTTTGGTCCTGTGACGCCCCGCCCTGAGGGGGCCCCGGTGTGGCCTGTTGTGCAAGCGGCGTGGCGGTTGGCTGAGCTTCCGCCGATGCGGATTGCTGTGTCACCTGGCCGCTCCGTTGGTTGGGATCCTTCACGTCTGGATGTGGGTTTTGCGTCGGGGCGGTGCTCGGGGTCGGGGCCTGATCCCAGCCCAGGGCGTGCTTTGCCTGGGTCATGAAGTCTTGATGCGCCGTCTCCCGGCGGTGGGCTGGCAGGTTCTGCCAGAGTTGATCAGAGATATCCTGGAATTCCGCCTTGAACTGGGCCGGGTCGATATCCTGTGCGTCTTTCAGGATTGGCAGGATTTGTGTCGGATCCGATGCCCGCGCCATCGCCTCCGCCAAGCGTCCATTGGAGGCGCGCGCCTCTGCAGACAGGGGTGACGGGCGTTTCGGTGTCACGGACATTGGTTTTGGCTTCGGTGTGGGCGCAGCGGCCTTTGCCTGTTGCTGAGTCTGAGCCTCAACGCGGGATTTCCAGGTCTGGATTTGGTCGCGGCTGGTCTGTGCGACAGGATCTGGGTCAGTTTCTACCAGTGGGAGGGCCGGGTGTGTGCCGATCTCAGCCTTGCCCAATGGCTTCGCTGAATTTTCTGGTGCACGCCAGGGGGTATAAATTTCTGGATCTTGGTATGGGCTGGGGGTTGGTGTTGAGGGAAATGCGGGTTCTGATCTGTTCGGATTCAGGAAGGGCATATGCCTTATTGCTGCATCGGGTGGGGTATAGGAGGGTGAGGTATAGGACGATCCTGATGAGTCGCCATAATCAGGACCATTGGATCCCGGACCTGAAGGCGGACTTCCTGCGCTTGTGGCGGTGCCTTTTGGTAACAGGTTGGTTGCGGTGCTTTCTGTGGTTCCCATTTGGGTCTCCTGAAAAGTAATAGACCCCAGACAGCCGTCGACAGGCAGGGGGTTTCCCCGCCTTATCTTGGCGTGACCAGGGTCTCGATTGGTTTGAGATTTAGACGAAAACGGGACTGCCCATAATTCTGGCGCAGTTGTGCCCCGTTCCTAAAGCTAAATATAATTTATAATAAGAACATGTCAAGAATTAACACAATAGTTACATCTGCGCTTCGCGGGCTCGTTCCTGGGCGGCGCGTTTTCGGGCCAGACGCTCACGCCGTTTCAGGGTTTGGCGTCGCTGTTGTGCGCGCAGTTTTTCGGTGAATTTCATGGTCAATGAAAATCCAGCCCAGGTCCCGACGATCGTCCAGGGAATACAGCCGACAAACAAAGGCACACCCCAGGTGCGGAAGATTTCCACGGTGTAGACCCACAGCGAATCCAGGAAGCTGGAATCCTGTGCCAGCACCCCCTCGATATGGGCGCGGAAAGCATCAAAGCCCAGTGATGTCGTATCCCCCATCAATAGCCGACCGGTAATCAGGCAGAGATAATAGTAGGCCGGTGCGGTCAATACATTGGTCGGCCAGGTCCAGGCCAGCGCGACCAGCAGGTTGAATTTCCATTTCGGCTTCAGCCATTTTGCCAATGCCCAAAAGATCAGGATCATCGGCATTTGAATGCCAACTGTTGGAGTCAGGCCAAAAAATAGGCCGATGGCGGTGCCGCGCGCGGTGACAACGCCATTATGACGTCCGCGGGCAATCGGTACGATCAGGCGATAGCGCAACAAGCGCGCCAAGCCGGTCACTTTGCGTGGTTTTGGCTCTGAATTGAGCGGGGAACTAGGTTTTGGGGGCTCGATCTCTGCCATAAAATCTTATGCATTTTGCCAAAGTTACTGAAATCGCGAGGTCGCGCACCACAAGAGTTAAGCACCTTATCGCGAAATCGACCTATGACAACGGTTGATGTGTCGCAGGTCCACAGTTTACCGCTTGTTTCGGTTTTGTCGGCCCGCCTCCTACATGGTATAGCTGGCGTCTATCATGCAAGAACATGATCGTAAAAATTTGTAAAAGGGGACGGAAATGGCAACCGCAATGGAACGGATTGGCAGCGGATTTGGTGACAATCCTGCGCTGGATATTCTGAGGCAGCGCTTTGGTGAGCGCGCCACCAGCGGTCAGGCAATTTGTGACCAGCATGGCCGAGGGGAAGGTTGGTATCCTTCTGCGCCGCCCGATCTGGTTGTCTTTGCCGAAACCACGGAAGAAGTAGCTGAAGTGGTTCGAATTTGCGCTGAGCATAAAGTGCCTGTTGTTCCTTTTGGCACGGGAACGTCGCTGGAAGGCCATGTTGCCGCCCTGAAAGGCGGGGTCAGCCTGGACCTGTCTGGCATGAAAACGGTTTTGGAAGTGAACAGGGAAGACCTGGACTGTCGCGTTCAAGCGGGTGTGACGCGCAAGCAATTGAATGAAGACCTGCGCGATACCGGCTTATTTTTCCCCATTGATCCGGGCGCCAATGCGTCTTTGGGCGGGATGGCCTCAACCCGTGCATCGGGTACCAATGCGGTGCGCTATGGCACGATGCGGGAAAATGTCATGGGCCTGACCGTAGTGACCGCCGATGGCCGGATTATCAAGACCGGTGGTCGGGCGCGGAAATCTGCCGCCGGCTATGACCTGACCCGTCTGTTCGTGGGTGCGGAAGGCACTTTGGGAGTCATCACAGAGGTGCAATTGCGCCTGTATGGCATTCCAGAATCTGTACGATCCGCCGTCTGTCAGTTCCCGGATCTGGAAAGTGCGGTCAATACGGTGATCCTGACCATCCAACTGGGTATTCCCGTCGCACGGATTGAGCTGTTGGACGAGGTCCAGATGGATGCGTGTATCCGTTATTCCAAGCTGGAGAATTTTGAACCGAAGGTGACCTTGTTCTTTGAATTTCATGGAACAGAGGCCAGCACAGAAGAACAGGCAGAGCAGGTACAGGCGCTGTCTGCGGATCATGGCGGCAGTGCCTTCCAATATGCCGTGACTCAGGAGGATCGCACTAAGCTGTGGGAGGCACGGCATAATGCTTTCTATGCCGCCTGCGCAGCGATGCCGGGTAAGAAGGGCATGGCGACCG
>JARGPE010000157.1 GCA_029212835.1 Alphaproteobacteria bacterium
GCCATGCGGTGGACGCTGGATATGAAGGGGGCTGTACTATTGCAGGAGGATATCGCCCAGTCTGCCGGTTTGCCGCCCCCTGAACAAACTTGGCGTTGGCCCATTATTCCTGCCCATGAGGCGGGAAAAGGACCGCGCATCGAGTCAGATGTTGGTGTTTGGTGGCTTTAGTCATAGGCAATTCAAAAGGGAACTGACTCTATTTGCGGTCTTTGTCTTGACTGTCCCGTTTGTCTTTTTCGCGTTTGAGGTCGCGCATCTGCCAAAAATAAAAGTCAAGCGCCCCACCAAAAACGAGGCCGCCTTCCAACAAAACCATCGTGAGATCACTCATCGGGTCACTCCCAGGAAATGAGATGCCGGATTAAGGCGCTGCATTGTCATGTTCAATACGAATGCAAAACTGACCCAAGCGAGATAGGGCAGCAACAGCCATCCGGCCAGGGGGTCAATCGGCATATAGACAATAATCATGGCAACAATGCTGATCCATAAAGCGCCCATATCAACCAGCGCGAGACCAAGGCGACGCATCCCGAAAAACAAAGCTGACCAAGCGGCATTCAACGCCATGTTAACGCCAAATAAGGCAACAGGCAGCGTTTCAGCGCCTGGTTCAGACGCCATCCAAGCACGCCAGGCCGATATCGCAATAATGATATACAGCACCAACCAGACCGGCCCGAACAAGTAACCGGGCGGTCGCCAGGAAGGCTTTTTCAAATCCTGATACCAAGCACCTGCGCGAAATATTCCGCCACTGGCCGCCGCTGAAAAGCAGACCGCAATAAAAATAAGAATGGACCAATCGAGTGCGATGACGCCCTCCTAACCAGCCTTTCCTGCATCCATCATTACCGATGCCTGCAGGGTCTGGGCCGGATTGTTCGCAGCGCGGGCTTGGCGGTCGCGCTGTTCCATTTCAAGGAACAACTGCAAAATATGCCCTGCCGGCGCATCCAGAACATCCGCCATACGCTGCTTACGGCGAATTGGCAACCGCCCTGCCTCTGCCTCTGTCGCGGCACGAACAAGGAATTCGGTCTGATCAAGTGCCGGATCGTGCGGGCCCCTTGCCAGTAGTGGGGCTTCAAGCGTTGCACCCAGCACCAAGCCCAGCTTGCGCCGGGTGGTGACAAATGCCCGATCACTGACAGAGTCATGATCGTTACGCGCTACCACACGCCCAATCGCGGCATACAGCTTGCGCGCCGCATTGATCGCCGGGCGACAAGCCAATGGCAATTCCGCAACACCAGTTTCAGACCGGCGGTACAAATCCTCCGCAGCAGCCAATAGTCGGGCAATAACCTGTCCCAGTTCCGGACTGTGTTGAGGGTTGGCAAGGAAGGCATCGGGATCCACCCCAACTTCGCGCAGCCAGGTTTGCGGCAGGTACAGCCGCCCTTCCCGCGCATCCTCCCCAACATCCCGCGCGATATTGGTCAATTGCATTGCAACCCCCAGATCACAGGCCCTCGCCAAGGTGTCTGCCGCACGATTGCCCATCAACAGGGTCATGATCGCGCCAACGGCACCGGCGACCCGCGCGCCATACCCATAGAGATCATCTAGAGTTTCATAGCGGCGGCCTTCGACATCCCATTGGAAACCATCCAACAGGGCCTCAAACAAATCCTTGGGCACGCCGTAATCCCGCACTGTATCAGCCAGGGCCCGATCCGCCGCGATGTCTGCTGGATAGCCGCCATAGACCGCTTCGAGGCGCTGATGCAGGCGCTGTAGCCCTCTGGCAGGATCGGTTTCCAGATCCACCTCATCATCGGCCAATCGACAGAAGGCATAGACCGCATAGGACGGCACCCGCATCGCCTGGGGCAGCAACAGCGACGCCGCATAAAAGGACTTTGATCCGGTCTTGATCAAGGCACGACAGGCTGCCTGATCAGCTGCATCGGAAAACCGACGATTAGATGCGGGCATCGGCATGGGGCACCACCTGATCCAACACACGGGCAGACGTCAATACGCCGGGAATGCCAGCGCCCGGATGGGTACTGGCCCCGACGAGATACAACCCGTCAATCTGTTCACTGATATTGTTCGGACGGAACCAGGCGCTCTGCCAGATAACCGGTTCCATGCCAAACCCTGCACCACGATAGGAAAGCAGTCGGGTTTGGAAATCCAACGGCGTCATCATCCGCGATGAGACGATATGATCGCCCAACCCTGGCAGAACCGTCTGGGACAGATGTGCTTCAATGGCCTGGCGATAAGGCTCCGCTGTTTCGGTCCAATCAATATCCGCCTGCAAATGCGGTACAGGGGACAGGACATAGAATGTGTCGCACCCTTCCGGGGCCAGACTGGGATCGGTCGCCGTCGGGCGATGCAGATACAGGCTGAAATCCTTCGCCAGAACCTTGCGCCCGAAAATATCCTTCAACAGGCCTTCATAACGTGGCCCCAACAGCATCATATGATGCGGCACGTCCTCATAGCGTTTATTGGTTCCAAAATACCAGACGAACAGGCCGTTGGAATAGCGCGCCCGTTCAATCTTGCGGTCAGACCATCGATCGCGCCGGCCATTGGGCAGCAGATGCTTGTAAGTCCAGGCGCTGTCCGCATTGGAAACCACAATATCAGCAGAAATCTGCTCCCCCGTCTGCAGTCGAACCCCTGTGGCTTTATCCTGGTCCACAATGATTTCCGCGACATCGGCATTGCATCGAATGCGGTTGCCTTGTCCCTCGATCAGGTCAACGAGGCCCTTCACCAGACTGCCCGTGCCGCCCATCGCGAAATGGACGCCATATTCCCGTTCCAGATGGTTGATCAGGATATAGATCGCCGTCACCGTTGTCGGGTTTGCGCCGATCAACAGGGGGTGCAAGCTGAACACCATGCGTAATTTCGGGTCTTTGATATAGCTGGAAACCAGCCCGAAGACCGTTCGATGGCCCTTCAGCGTCAACATCTTCGGCACAACCTTGATCATATCCAGGATCGAGGCAAAATGCTTCATTCCCAGCTTTTCAAAGCCGAACTCGTAGACCTGCTTGCTGATCGCCATGAAACGGCGATATCCCTCGACATCGTCAGGATTAAAGCGCGCGACTTCCGCCTCCATCGCCTTGGCATCGCCGCTGTAATGAAACACGCTGCCGTCATCAAAACGGATGTCGTAGAATGGATCCATTGGGCGCAGATCGATATGGTCAGAAAATTTCTTACCGCACAGTGCCCAAAGTTCTTCTAGCAGAAACGGTGCGGTAATGATTGTTGGACCAGCATCAAATTGGAACCCGTCCTGCTCAAAGACATAGGCACGCCCACCGGGCTTATCCAATCGATCGAGAACCGTTACTTTATATCCTCGTGCGCCCAGACGTACTGCCGCCGCCAAACCGCCAAAACCACTGCCAATTACAACCGCGTGCGGCCGCTTATCGTCACGGCCATCGGGGGTACTGCCAGCACTGGGCGAATACGGTTCTGTTCTCATTAGTTGACACTATACAATGTCAATTAAATCCGCAACGGTACAAAAAGTAAGACTATTCCGACCCAGAATACTTCCCTAAAACACACAGACAATCTTGCCGATATGCGTACCTTTGGTGAGTCGCTTCAAGGCATTGGCCAGATCGCCGAATTCAAACGTCTGATCATCCAGAACGGGTTTGGTCTTATGCAGGGTCATGGCGGCCACCATTTCCTGTAGCATGTGATGACTGCCGACCGTTACCCCCTGAAGCCGGACATTCTGGGTCACAACACGCCCCAAGGGCAGGGAGGCATCCGACCCGCCCAGAACGCCTATCAGGCTGATTGAGCCACTGATGCGGATTGCCGATAACGCATTCGCAAGGGTTCCCGCGCCGCCAATATCGACGATATGGTCCAGGCCATGTCCATTGGTGATCTCTCGCGTGACACGATGCCATTCGGGCGTCTTTCGATAATTGATCGTGTGATCCGCGCCCAAATGGGCCACCCGTTCCAGTTTCTCGTCACTGGAAGAGGTCAGAACAACCTCCGCCCCCTGCATCTTGGCAAATTGCAACGCGAACAGGGAGACGGCACCCGTGCCTTGAATCAGAACTTTGTCCCCCGCCTTAACACCGCCCTGAGCAACCACCGCACTCCAGGCAGTCAGCGCTGCACAGGGCAGAGTCGCGGCCTCCTGAACGGACATATGGGGCGGTGCCTTCACAATGGCGTTCGCAGGAACGGGCATCAAGCCGCGCATTGTCCCATCCAGGGGGCCCCCATGCGCCCCGGTATAGGTTTCTTCTGCGGCACTGCCATGCAGCCAATTGCGACTGAAGGCTGGTATCACAAAATCACCAATGGAAAAACCAGTCACATCTTTCCCCACAGCGGCAATCGTTCCCGCCCCATCGCAGAGTGGGATCAACGGCGGTGTGCCGCCTTTGCGACCGTAGCCACCCTGCATCAAGATGCCATCACGAGGATTGATGGAGACCGCCCCGATCCGAATGACCACCTCATCTGGTGCCGGTTCTGGATCTGGCAGAGAGACTTGTTTCAGATTTTCCAGTCCCCAGGCCTCTAGGCGCATGGCTTTCATAATAAATTCGTCCCTTATGATGAGCGGTTCCAGATTGACAGCCTAGCGAATATGCGGCGAATTCCCAACCACCTAGAAACAAGACAGTGCCGTTGGGGAGAAACGATATGGAGTTCGATTACGTCATCGTCGGGGGTGGCTCGGCAGGATGCGTTCTGGCCAATCGTTTGAGTGCAGACCCCAAGGTCACTGTGTGCCTGTTGGAGGCTGGCGGCGAAGATCGCAACCCCTGGATCCACATACCTGCCGGCTATATCAAGACGATGGTCAATCCCTCTCTGAATTGGCTGTTTGAAACCCAACCCCATGCCAAGACCGGTAATCGCCCGATCCCGGTGCCGCGCGGCAAAGTGCTGGGCGGATCCAGTGCCATTAATGCCATGTTATATGTGCGCGGTCAGGCGCAGGATTATGACACTTGGGCCCAGATGGGCTGTCGCGGTTGGAGCTTTGAGGAGGTCCTGCCCTATTTCAAACGCGCCGAACACCGCGAGCAGGGAGCCGACGCCTATCATGGTCAGGGCGGCCCGCTGAATGTCACACTGCCGACCCAACGCTATGATATCTTGGATAAGGTAATCGCAGCCGGGGGCGCGCTGGGTTATCCCATGGATCAGGACTATAACGGGGCCGATCAATCAGGGTTCCACTATTTCCAGGTCACCCAGAAAAACGGTACACGGTTCAGCGTCAAAACCGCCTATCTGAACCCAATCCGAAACCAGCGCAAAAATCTGCATGTGGAAACCCATGCCTTTGCGAAATCAGTTCTATTCGATCAAGGACGCGCAACGGGGGTTGCCTATGAAAAGGCACACCATGAGCATGAAGTCCATGCACGGCGGGAGGTGATCCTGTGTGCCGGCGGGATACAATCGCCGCAATTGCTGGAACTATCCGGCATTGGTCAAGGTACGCGGCTGCAGGCGCTGGGCATTCCTGTCGTGCATGATCTGCCTGGCGTTGGAGAGAACTTGCAGGATCACTATGTCTCCCGCCTGTCCTGGCAGTTAAAAGGCGCAGACAGTTTGAACCGTCTGACTCGTGGCCTGCCCTTGGTAGGAGAATTGGCCCGCTTCCTGCTGTCCCGAAAAGGCGCGCTGACCATGCCAGCCGGGATTATTGTCGGCTTTGCGAAAAGCAATCCTGATCTGGAGCTGCCGGATATCCAATATCACATCGCGCATGCAACTTTCGCCGACCCGAAGAAGCGGACCTTCGATAAATTTCCTGGCTTGACCATCGGTCCCTGCCAATTGCGGCCAGAAAGCTACGGGCATGTGCATGCCGTGTCCCCAGACCATCGGATTTCACCTGAAATTCAGCCGAATTTCCTGACCAGTGAAACCGATTGTGCCGTCCATGTCGCCGGACTGAAATTGGCCCGCGATCTGGTTAAAACCGATCCAATCCGGGACAACATCGTCTCAGAAATTACACCGGGGCCCAACCTGCAAAGTGATGAGGACTTGTTAACCTATGCCCGCAATACCGGGGCAACGCTATATCACCCCACCTGTACCTGCCGGATGGGAACCGATGGAATGGCGGTGGTTGATCCCAATCTGCGTGTGCGCGGCGTGACCGGCCTGCGGGTTGTTGATGCCTCGATCATGCCCCGGTTGATCAGCGGTAATACCAATGCGCCCACGATCATGATCGCAGAAAAAGCGGCGGATATGATTATTGAGGCGAACCGTTAGGCCTTGGAAGCCATAGACAATGCCTGCAATGCCCGAAGTGCGCGGTCTGCATCTGCGTCTGGCACAAAGATATGATCATGGTAATAGCCCGCCACAACATTGGCAGATATGCCATGATCCTTCAGGCAGGCTGAAAAGGCTGCCGTCAGACCGACAGCCTCCAATGCCGAATGCACAGAAAGCGTAATGCGCCTGAATGGCTCACCGGACAGCCCCTCTTGGGCGGCATTCTGGACTGTCAAAATAACTGTGTCGCCCTCCACTTCCTGAAACCGCATCAAAAGATCAGCGGATAGTGCATCTCCTTTTGAAACACTGGCGAAAATATAGTGATCTGGATCCAGAATGGGGTCCATTCCTGCCAACAGGTGCTGCAGATTTCGTTCACCGCTCATTTCGCACGCGCCTCCACCCTTTGTAGATACATCTCAATCTCTCCCGCGGGACGGGTCGCCAAATGACTGATTGGCCGCACATTCTGGGGATTTACCGCCTGAAAATCATAGCGTCGGATCAGGCGACTGAGGATCAGAACCCCCTCCACTAAAGCGAAAGCGGCACCGATACAGATTCGCGGCCCGAGGCCAAAGGGCAGGTAAATCCCTGTCTGTTGTGCCTTTTCCCGATCAGGCAAGAATCGATCCGGGTCAAAGCGATCCGCCGCGGTCCACAAATTCTCATGCCGATGAATGATCCAGGGGGATATCATCACCATAGCCCCTCGAGGCACGGCGACGCCCTTGATCACAGTGTCTTTTTCACTAACGCGCGGAATAAATCCCAATGGTGGGTAAAGCCGCAAGCTTTCTCTAAATACATTACGCACAGTGTTTAACTTTTTCGTTGCGGCAAAATCGATATCCCCACTCCCAACAGTATCGCTAATCTCATCTCTCAAACGCCGAACCAGACCCGGTTGCTGAGACAGAATAAAGAAAGCCCAGGTCAGCGCGCTGGCGGTTGTTTCATGACCCGCAAGGAAGAATACGCCAACCTGATCAATAATTTCATCGCGGCTGAATCCTCTTCCGGTGTTAGGGTCTCGTGCAGCAATCAAATCCCCCACAATATCCGCTTTTTCTGGGGTACCCGGTGCCATGCGTTGATCGACCAGATCACCCAGATGGGACCGGATCACGGACGCTGCCTTTAACGCCACAGGCGACTGCGCTACCTCCTCCCAAGCCTTCCCCAGGATCAGACGTTTCAAGTCAATATTTGCAACGGAATCCTGGAACCCGGCCCAGGCATTAAAGAAGTCCAGGGCGACAGCATTTTCCAGCTTTTGGGAAAAGATTGTGCGGCTGATGATATCGGCTGTCAGATGGCTCATTGCGCGCTCCAGCGACAGTCTTTCCCCGCGCATGACAAGGTCGTCTAGGTGAATCTCAAAATCTGCCACTGCGCCATCCATGGCAGCAAAGGCACGATTGACCCGCATATGACTGAAGGCGGGATCGACCATCGCGCGCTGCCGCGCCCAAACGGCTCCGGCGGACACAAACATTCCATCATTAATCAAGGGGGAGAGTGATCCCACCATCAAATCACTCTTTGGGAAATTCTCAACATCATCAATCATCACACGCCGAATGGCGGCGGGATCATTGACCAGAACAATCTTGCGCCGGGAAAACCCCAGCGGAGCAACATCCGTTTGATATGCATCCTTCGGGATCAGGGCCAGCAAGTCCCGATCCCCAACAACCACACTCCGCAACAGGGCCAGGATCGCCCTTATTGGTTTTGGAGCGGGGGGGCGATAAAGGGACGGGCTCATTTATTTGCTGTCTTTAAGGAATTGACCAAGGGATGCTGACCCTCCCATTGGCCATCCAATTGCAAAACCCGGAAACGGGCGAACAGCTCTTCACTGAACCACCCCCCGGCGCGAACCGCCTGCACCGCCTCCCCGTGCCATTGACGATAGGCAAAGGCATCCATCGCAGCCTTGTTCTCCCAGATTGTGAAGGTCACCTGATGCAGCCAGGGTACTTCCCCCAACCCAATCTTAAATTCCAATTGATCCTGATGCCGAATGGTCGTGCTGATATTAGGGACCTGACTCCAGAATTTGATGACATGGCGTGGTTTGATTGTGGCCCGTGTCAGAACCGCAACGGAATCTGTCGGCGTGTCTAACGGCTGATCACCAACATCGAATGGCAAAACACCTGCCCATTGCCCCCGGCATCGCACCGATGACAGATAGACCGTGCAACATTCAACCGCATGATCACGATAGCGCTGAAATACCGGCGCCGATTCAATCTGTGCCTGGGCATCCTCCAGCGATGGCCAAGTCGCCAATATTCCATACACACCAAAATTTGGGAATGGATGAAACCCTTCCCGTGTCCCGGAGCCAAGCAACTTGTGAAACCCTATGCCAGGAAGGGCCTTTAAGGAACGGCGTGCGGCGAGCATCTGTGAAAACGCCCAGAGTTTATTGTAAATCCCCTTAAACCTGAAAAATGAAAGGGTTATTACCTGCATTGCCTCGCCAGAACCTGTTATTTTTATGATCGTCGCACCCTTTGCAAAACCGTGCAACATGTGGCGAAATCATCTTAGAGTATAGAAGTGAGTGTTCGAAGTTCTAAAGATCGCTGCAAAAGCGACACAGCTTCGAGTGATATGCCAACGATACGTATCGTTTTTTAGGGAGCTTTTTGTGGCAATACCGTTTCCTTTTTCCGCCTTGGTCGGACAGGATGAAATTAAGCTGGCGCTGTTAATCGCCGCCGTGGATCCTTCCATCGGAGGCGTCCTGATCTTCGGGGATCGGGGAACTGGAAAATCCACCGCCATTCGCGGCCTTGCCGCCCTGCTGCCCAAAATGCAGGCCGTTTCAGGCTGTCGCTATGCCTGCAGCCCAGAGGCCCCATCCGATCTGTGCCCCGACTGTTCATCGGCAAAAAAGAAAACCGGTAAGGCGATAGAGATATCGGTTCCAGTGGTTGATCTGCCACTGGGTGCCACCGAAGACCGCGTCGTGGGTGCGCTGGATTTGGAACGCGCCCTGACACAGGGGGAGAAAGCCTTCGAACCCGGCCTGCTGGCCAAGGCCAATCGAGGCTTTTTGTATATCGATGAGGTGAACCTGCTGGAGGATCACCTGGTCGACCTGCTGCTGGATGTTGCTGCCTCAGGCGAAAACCTGGTGGAGCGGGAGGGGTTGAGCATCCGCCATCCTGCGCGTTTCGTGCTGATTGGCAGCGGCAATCCGGAAGAAGGGGAATTGCGTCCCCAATTACTGGACCGGTTCGGTTTGTCTGTGGATGTGACCACACCGGGCGATGTCAAAACCCGGGTCGAGGTCATCCGGCGACGCGATGCCTTTGTGCGCGATCCTACCGCCTTTCGCGATAGCTGGATGAAGGAAGAAGATAAAACCCGCAAAAGCCTGACCAAGGCGAAGAAACTGCTATCAGAAATCACAGTTCCCGATGCGATTTACGAACGGGCTGCAGAAGTGTGTCTGGCCTTGGGCACAGATGGATTGCGCGGCGAATTGACCTTAATCCGTGCCGCGCGCGCTCATGCCGCCCTGCACGGACATAAGGCCGTTTCGATGGAGGATTTGCGCCGTGTCGCCCCGCTGGCCCTGCGCCATCGCCTGCGCCGCGATCCCCTGGACGAGGCAGGGTCTGGCACACGGGTACAGCGCGCGATTGAGGAAGTCTTCGCCACATGACCGGTCTGGCGCTGGATATCGCCTTTCGCGCACCAGCGCTGCCGGATGATGCCTGCCGGGCCGCCCTGCTGTTTGCAATTGATCCATTCGGGCTGGGCGGCGTCTGCCTGACCTCTCGCGCCGGGCCTCAGCGGGATGCGTGGCTGACCTTCCTGCGGGCCCGATTGCCAATCGATATGCCCGAACGCCGCCTGCCCAATGCTAGTGCGGATGATCGCCTGCT
>JARGPE010000158.1:0-8992 GCA_029212835.1 Alphaproteobacteria bacterium
GCCAAAACAGCATTTTCAGATGCATCGAATACATGAATAGCATCACTGGCTATTCACTTGCACTGATTCAGAATTCACGCCCTATCAATATTGCTCTAAAAATGGAGCTAAAAGAATTTTCTACAAAGTTGGATATATTTACTCGTATATTTCTCGTTAAGGTTTTGTTAAAACAAATGGTTTATTTTTTGCTCGCTATAGTTAAATCTATTACTTAATGATGCTTTTATTCCATCCATGTTTGCTTTTACGCATGAACCGAACCCCGGAGTAGTCCGTGAAGAACCGCCTTAAAGATACCGTATATCCATTCTTCCTTCGTCTGCATCAAAACCCTTGGATTGCCGGCATTATCATTGCGATACTCTTCCTTCTTTCCTGGTTAATAGTTTTTGAAAGTGGTGGAACGAAATATGCCCATCTACATATTATTTATTTTCCGATTGTATTAGCCGCCTTTCGGTTTCGGGTAATCGGTGGAATCATTGCTGGGCTGATCGGCATGATCCTAATGGGCCCCATAATGCCCTTGGATGTGGCTGCTGCGGAACCACAGGACTTGAACAACTGGCTCTCTCGCGGCGGATATTTATGTCTGTTCGGTCTGACAATCGGTCTGCTACACCAAGCCATCCTGAACGGGCAGAATGAACTATTTCGCATCTTGAACTATGATCCGGTCACAAACCTACCGTTGTTTGAAGCATTCCGGCGCAAGATCACTGCTGCATCAAACACCTTCACAGATCCAGGTATCCAACATGTGATTCTGAATTTTGAAATTATCACTGCGGCGGATATTCGATCCTCCTTTGGCAACGACGCCTCCGAAGATTTCATAAAGGCCTGTGCGGATCGAATCCAATCCATCCTGCCAGGCCGATCCTATTTGGCCCGGGGTGGACAATCCACATTTTTGGCATTAATTGAACGCGTAAACCAAACAGAAGCGCAAAAAATTGCCGACAATGTCGTTGTCTCTCTTCGGTCTCCGGTCATGATGCAAGGCCTTCCAATGCGCATTGAATCCAGGGTCGGTATGGTCGTGTTCCCGGACCATGGAACCCATCCTGACGATTTGGTTCGCAAGTCATTTTCCGCAATGTGGCAATCACCTGAACGAAACGATACCGCCTCTGTCTTTGACGATACCGAAGATCAAACACGACGGGAGAACATAAAACTTCTATCAGATCTCGGGCAGGCAATTGAGAAGCAAGAAATCGTTTTCTTTGCACAGCCGAAGACATGCGCCCGGACCGGTTTGGTACGAGGATGTGAGTTGCTGGTACGTTGGAAGCATGCAGAAAGCGGCATGATCCCACCGGATCGGTTCATTCCTTTGGCAGAAAAATCGAGACTGATATCTGATATCACGAAGGCGTCGATTATGGCCGCACGCAGCTATATGATTGCGACGGAAAAAGTTCTGCCCGATATCGATTACCGTATTGCGATCAATGTCTCGGGTTGGGACGTCACAGAGTCGGAATTTCCAAAGCAGTTAACCGCAGCATTTGAGGACGAGTTGTGGCGTCTGGCCAATTTGGAATTGGAAATCACTGAAACATCCGTGATTGAGGATCTGAGTGAAGCAAAACCGATCTTGGCGGAATTGCGAAAATTGGGCGTGCATATCGCCATTGATGACTTTGGCACGGGCTTTTCCTCTTTTTCCTATCTGAAGGATTTCCCGGCCGATACCCTGAAAATCGATCAATCCTTTGTCCGGGAAGTGATGCAAACGTCAACCGATGCAATTTTGGTACGTCGGACCATCGAGCTGTCCAAGGACTTGGGCATGAAGAGTGTTGCCGAAGGGGTCGAAGATAGTGCGGCGGCAGATTGGTTGACGGAACAAGGCTGCGACATGTTGCAAGGCTACTGGATCGCAAAACCAATGCCGCTGTCCGAATGGCCCACATGGCTGGAAAAAAATGACCCTCGGGCACGCAAAAAACCCGAAGGACTTGTTAATTCATAATGCAGGCAGACTGAGCGCATATAGAATATGGAAAGTGCCAGATCATCGTTCGTGCTGACAGAACAAGCTGTGCATCGCGTTGATGATGACAAGAAATTACTATGTGTCAGAAACTTTCTGACAAGAATCCCGTGATGACGGCATGAACTTCACTAATTTTTTTCTCCCCAATCATAAAATGCGCGCCATTACCGATCATCGTGTAGCGCTTCACGCCAGACGATAACAGGTCATAAAGACCGGATGCATCAGCATGCGTTGACGTTGGGTCTGCATCTCCACGAACCAGCAGCGTTGGGATGGAAATTTCCGCTGCATCATACAATGGTTGGGCCCCAAAGACGGCGAGCAAGTCCACAAGCGTTCCATTTGGAACACGAAATTCCGTGCCATTGGAACCGGCACTTAATTCATCATCCGCCAAACTGGCATCCGCCAACGCTTCCAGAACACCGACAGGCCGCCAAGCTGATTTATCAGAAATCGGAATTTCCTCGTCCCAACGAAGACGGAGTTGATCTTCTGACACCAACCGATACGCCCCCAGATCTCGAAAATCATTGTCCCGTCCGTTATATGGCGGCAACCATATGGGCCGCTGATCGGGTTCAGAATATAGCGGAGCATAAAGAACCAGTCTGCGCACCGGCAACGTTGGCATCTGCGCAACGAGCATGCCACAAATAACAGTCCCCCAAGATCCACCCAGCAAATCCAGATGGTCCGCACCAGTCAATTCAAGAATATAGTTTATGGCATCAACGACGTCCGGCAAAACATCAGTTGCACGGGCATAAGGTGTTTGGCCTTGCGGCGAGTGCTGAAACGCTTTTGGTCGACTGGACCGTCCATATCCCCGCAAATCGAGTGCAAATACATGAAATCCATCTGCAGCCAACTTATCCATCCAGGACCATTCAGGGATTGGATTGTCCCACAGCACACTGGCAATGGTCGCACCATGTATCAAAAGTAACGGCGGCTGAGACAGCCTTCCAGCTCTATCCGAAATTATTCCCGGCTTGCGCTCACGTAGATTAAGGGAAATCTGTGCATCCGTTGATGAAGGTACAGAATAAGAATTTGAAATCAGAGAGTTAACGCCCATTTTCCTGCCAATAAACGATCATGTTCAAAGTAACGACGGCAAAGCTGTAATCAATTGCGGAAATACAGAAAACAAGATCAGTCCAAAAAGGAAGATGATGACGACCGGCCACGCACTGCGATAGATTTCTTTTAGAGGCACATCCGTGGCAGCCCCTTTTAAGGCGAACAAGGTATAGCCAAATGGAGGTGTAATACTACCAATGGTCAAATTGATTAAAAACAATGTCCAAAACCATGTTGGATCAAAGTTATAGGTTTTGATGATCGGCTCATACAGCGGTATGGCCAGTAGCAGAAATGCAAATTGGTCGATAAACATACACAGGATCAACGGCACCAACATTAGGATGACAAACATCATCCACCCTTCGATCTCTAGATGTCCGACGAAATCAATCAACCCAGCTGTTGCCCCCAGGAAGGATAGCAACTGTCCAAACAGCTTGGAACTGGCAACAATCAGCATGATCATGGCGCAGATCCCAACTGCGGATTTCAATGACTGCCAGATCATTAATCGGGAAAAACGTTTATAAACAAACGCTGTGAATGCTGCCCCAATAACGCCGGTCGCTGCCGCCTCAGACGGAGTTGCGACGCCCAGCAAAATCAATCCCATAACAAAGAAAATCACGATACCAAATGGCAAGGTGCTTGCTATGGCGCGCCATTTTTCGACCCTAGAATAAATCGGCGCGAAAGATACGGATGGCGCGATTTCAGGCGATAAGCGCAGCCGGGAAATCACATAGCCACTCATCAGAAAAGATAGAATGACGCCGGGAACCAATCCCGCAATCAATAACGCCGCGATGGAGACGTTATTCACGAGGGATCCGATTACAATAACCAGCAGGCTGGGCGGAATAATTGGGGCCAGGGATGCCCCCCCCAGAATCGTGAAATTGGTGACCCCAGCATTATACCCAGACTGCTTCATCTGCGGCAAAATGGATCGACCCAGCATTGCCGCCACGGCAACTGCCGAGCCCGACAATGCGCCAAATACAGTAGACAGCGCAATCACCAGGAAATAGAGCCGCCCCTTCACATTCCCAATCAATTTATCTAACGCAATCGATAAAACTTCGACCGAGCCGGACCGAAACAATATTTCGCCCATAAGAATGAACAATGGAATAGTAACGAAGGTTTCTGAAGTGACAGTCTCGTAAAGACTGTTCGAAAACAGACCAAAGCCACGAGACCCCATAATCAGCAAAACGCCAGTCAAATTGGCAACCAGAAATGCTGCAAAGACAGGCAAACCAGAAGCCATCATTGCCAGCAGAAACAGCAACGCTAGCGTTAAAGCCCAATACCATTCCATGTTAAATCCGTGTCCTATCGTGATCACGTCGGTTCTGATCAAACGCCAGCGCAAGATATTGCAGACTGACCAACAGGAAGCCGATGGGAATAAAAACAGCGATCCACCATTTTGGAACCGCAACTGTTCCTAATGTCAGGATTCCGGTTTCGATCAGCCGTGCAGTCTGGCCGGCAGTAATCCAACAAACACCACCGGTCACCACAGCCGTAATCAAAGCCAGGGCGGTTTCCATAAATTGCCGAACTCTATCGCTACACATTTCCAACAAAATTGTGATTGCGACATGGCCATTCTGACGGGCAATTTCAGGTGCTGCCAAACAGATGGTCGCAGCCAGAAAATAGGTGACCGTATCGCGCGTCCACACCGTCGGGGATAAGAAAAAGTACCGTAGTACTATTTCCATACTATACAGCATGACGATCACCGCCAGCAGGATGGCACTGAGGGTATAAGCCACCGTCGACAAAAAATCGATCAGCCGGATAGTAACAGCGATGATGCGCGGAGGCCGGTGCGAACCGGCCTCCTTGAGTTCAGTCAACATCACTCAATTACCGGGTCATGCCGTGATCTTTGGCAAGCTTCCTCAAGTTTCGGGCATCATCACCCGAGACTTCAGCCGCCACTTCCCAGACACCTTCAGCCCAAAGCCGTTCAAATTCTGCTGATTCCGCTGGGGAGAAACTAGTCAGAACCATGCCTTTATCCAGCAGGAACTTATATTCTTCTTCCTGAAGCTTATCGAAATGTGCCTGTGCGTCGATCTCAAGTTGCTTGCCAGCCTCCAACAGAATCGCCTGTTTTTCCGGGGATAATGCAGACCATGATTCCAGATTCATGAAAATCATCACACCAACCTGGCCAAAGGCAGGGTCGGCCATATATTTAATGATTTCATACCATTTAAGATCGGCAGCACCGGTCAAGCCCCAGGCCGCTCCGTCAACCGTTCCTCGCTGTAACGAGGTATAAACATCACTGACGGGCATGTTCAGCGGTGAGCCACCTAACGCTTTGATCATCGGGTGATAGGACACGGTACCGCGGATAATGCGGCCAGCCAGGCCAGGTTCAGCGGTAATCGGTTCACGCAGGTAATAACGAAACCCCTTAGTACCAGTCGATGGCGCAGATAACAGCTTCATGCCCAGTTTTTGATAATGTTGATCAATATAATCAAAAACACCAATCTCCCGGCGCTTAGTCGGATCCACATCAATCGCATCGATCGACAATCCAACAGCGGTTGTTCCTGAATGATAGGCGGGATGAGTGAATAGCAGATCAAAAACGCCTGCCTGTACTGGTTCAAACTGTTCAAACGTCGGCACTGTATCTGGACCATTAAAGGCAATAGTCAAATCACCGCCAGATTTCTTCGCCACCATGTCGATGAATTTCGGGCCGATTTCCCGATACCAAACAAAATTTGGCGAAAACCCGGACAACATTCTCAACTCTTCAGCCTTTGCAACAGACGGCGAGAGTGAAACAGTCGCGTGAAACAGCGCGCCAAACACAGCGGCAGCACACAGCACAGTCTTGCTGGTAAACTTCATTATCATTCCTCCCAAAATAGATAGTCTCTTGTTTTATTATATGGACAGTTTGTCCCGTATGGGTCTATCTAGATTGCAAATTTTCATTCTGTCAAGTCCCGTTCGGGACTATAATGCAGCTACTCTTACCAATCTATTGGTTACGATGCTGGTCTTATAGAAACTTGTGGATATAATTTAATAAATATTTCTTGGAGTATTTTCTGTGAAACAATCCAGTACCGTTGAACCAATTTCTGATGCGCAAAAGTATGTTCTGGAAACGAACCGGATCGGCGCGATCTGGCAAATATGTTTTATTGCTAACAACTTTGTATTTCCGGTAAACGCGTTTTTTGGCAAAGAATATGACATTTCTCGGGTCGAATTCGTCATTCTTTTCGTCCTATCGCACAGGGACGGATTAATGGCCTGGGAAATATGCCGGATGACCAATCTGCCAAAGAACAATGTCAGTCGCGGCGCCAACAAGCTTGAACAAAAAGGTCATATTAGACGAACAGGCGATCCGAAAGATGCAAGACGCGCCCTATTATCGCTAACCGAAACCGGCTGGGCGTTATTCGATGAAATGATAGAACATTATATGGACCGGGCGCAGAGCATTCTTAACTTGCTCGATGCTGACGATCAGCGCGCGTTGGATCGAATAACCATAAAACTATCAAATGCATTGGTAGCAAAAAACCAAGATTAGAGATTCTTTAAGCAAGTAACATTCTGACTCCGGTCTCGTTGCATAAATCTCTGCCCCCCTACAACAGACAACCGGTATGATTACTAAAACCCTCTTACTATATAAAAGTAGTATTTTAAAAATAGACTTTCCAAAGATTGATTCACAGATAGCGTTAATTCTATCTGACAAAACATAAATATTCGGGAGAAAAATATTGGATCTTGTTGCTGCACTAAGGTCCTTCAACCGCAAGGAACGCTATTGGCTTGTCCGAAATATTCAGGGCGAAAAGAGCCAAGAAATTGGCTGTGGTTTCCGTAAGAACCTTGAAGAGGAAATCCAACGTAAATTCATTGGAAAAGAGGAATTCAAAATTCCATGCAACGCCTGGTGGGCGATGGACTATCATCTAAACTGGGTGGTTGGTGCCCTTCACCTCTATAAGGAGTCCCTTGGCATATATAAGAGTGGTGAAAGCAAGAAAACGATCCAAGAGAATTCTGAATATACACTCGGTGCAGAAACGAAAAGAATTGTTCAAGGAAATCAACAAGACACTGATCTTATTATTGCATATGGCTCAACGCTAATATTGATCGAAGCAAAGTGTGAGGCCAGTTGGGACTCTGTTCAATTGGAGTCAAAAATATGCCGACTGGATAAAATTTTTGAAGAAAGCGGATTGAGCGAAAAAACCTTAACTGTGTTTTTTCTTTTGCTCTCCCCTGAAGCGCCTAACAAAACAAAGGCCATCCCCTACGAAAAAATGACTTGGAATGGCTGGGCGAAGACTGACGGCAATAAAGAACCTTGGATAAAGTTGGATACACATGGTGAAGTGAAATTCAATGTCTCTCGGTGCCATGACAAAGGTAAGGTCAGTGCTGAAAGCACCCACTGGAGAATCATTGATAAACAATTACCAAAACAGCCCAGCCGATAAGTGCACCGCCACTAAACAGGCTTTTAATCCCCCGCTTGCAATACCGCAAATACGCCGCCTAATATTTTAACCCAGATGAGCCAGACCCTCTCTTAGACTAGGCCACAATGTGTTCCAATTTATATGTCGACGGACACCTCAAAGCCTGTGGCGTTTGACTCTGATTATCGTATCTTTCTTATCGTAAAGTAATTACCATAAATTTGTTCCCTTTCTAATGTTCGTGCCACACAGACATGGTAAAAAAAATCGGAAGGTCAGCTTGATATATAAGACACTTCCTTTCGGCCTGACGAAGTCAGTTTTTGGTGTTCTCATATGCCTTACTCTAGTCTTCGCTGGACTGTCTCTTCTAAAACCTAAATATGCTTGGGATTCGACCCAGTATATCGGTTGTGTTTTATCAGCTTTACATGGTGGCACTTGGGAAGAAAAACATGCGAGAACTTACGCCTATCTGTCCCAACACTTCCCTGAAAAGGTATATCGCGATCTAACCACCGCACCACCAGGGATCAGCACCTATCGCGAATTCATGGCTGAATCCGCCAAGGCCTTTGAGTTAACGCAGCCAGTCTATTGCTATAAAATTGGATTTGTCTGGCCCGCTATTGCGCTGACATGGATGGGTGTTGATCCCCACTGGGCGCTTCGCCTGCTATCTGCCATTCCAGCGGCAATCTTATTTGGCCTAACTGGAGCCTGGCTCTGTCGACGTGTTGATGCGCGTATGGCTCTGCCTATCACATTACTTGGCCTTGGATTTATGCTGTATCAGACTGCGCGCTATGAGTATCCAGACAGTTTAACCGCGCTAGTTTTAGGATGTGCAATGATGGCCCATTCTAAAGCTATGCCACGAGCAGTTGGACTATTGCTGCTAGCCGCAATTATTGTTCGGGCCGACGCGATAATTTATGTTGGTGCCTATCTGGGCGTCGCGACGTTCTTTTGTCAAAAACCTCGCAAACTTGCATTCTGGAGTTCCGCCGTACCATGGGGGATCACAGCCCTGTTACTTTACGCTGGCATTGTATCCTCGATGAATCCACCCGGTTACCAAGCCGTTTTCAGTCATAGCCTGATTTCTCAAACACCCTTTCTGCAAGATTCAAACGCGGTGATAAGCATTGATATCTATCTGAGTATTCTATCCCGTCAATTGGGATATCTGCTGGTTGACGGATTCAAGCTCTTGTTAATCGCCCCAATCGTACTTCTAGGCTACTGGATTAGCCGCAAGTACCCCGACCTTCAAGTCTACGGGGAAATCGGCGCGATATCCGTAGCAATGGTCGCCTTGCATTTTATTATATTTCCTTACTATGACCCTAGATACTATGCGGGCCCCTATCTCATGATGGTCGTTGGCGGGGGAACG
>JARGPE010000158.1:9003-10176 GCA_029212835.1 Alphaproteobacteria bacterium
CCCCCCCGCCCCGCCGCGCCCCCGCCGCCCCCCCCGCCCGGGGGCCTATTATTTCGCGTCGACGTCTCAACAAATCTTTTCTTAGAACGTAGGCGAGGCAAATGTAACTTTCTTTACTGCGAACACATTAAGACGAGAACGACTTGTAATTTAGCATTTCTGGTCCTCCGTCTTCCTAATTATAGCAGTGGCCCAATTCAATCGGTGAGGATCAGACTGTCACACCCTGTCATGTAACCGTTTGGGGAACCGTTCCGACGCTGGCAGACGACAGGGCAAGACAGGGGAAAATCTAAGGCAATTAGTAACCATTTAGTAACTGTGAACCAGCCATTCCGTGCCACAGACAAAAAAATGCCCGGATCAGAAGATCCGGGCAAGTTGAACAGGGAGGCTTCACGTCTGGGAGACGTAGGGCCGGGCTGATGGGGACATCACCCGGCGTCGCTGCACTGCAGCAACTGAAGCACCCTCTACATAGGCTTGTTGAGCCGGATCGCCTAGCGCTAAAAACGTCAAACCGGGCATGCGAAAACCGCATAGCTTGATCAAAAGCCCCGCAATAAATGCGTCACAAAGGCAGAATCCTTTGAAATCTAACGATAAAATAATAGGCGAACGCCTAATTTTTAAACAATAAAGGAGTTGCAGAAATATCACATCCACCGCAAATATGCGGTTTCCATCCAAAGTCGGATATATTTTCTGTGTATTCAGGCAATTTTATCAGGCGACGGTGAATCGCGCCCGCACGCCACGCTCAATCCCTGTGCAAATCAGGCGATCCAGCTCAAAGATTTGGCGAAACATCTGCAATAAGATCAATTCCTCATTGCTTGCTTCCAGATCTGCTGCTGCAACTTCCACCGCCAGGGCATAGGCTGTTTCATGCAGCGAGACTGGCAACGACGCCTTCATTTCCTGCAAAATGTGATCAATGCCATCCACATCGTCCAATTTATCGATACAGGCATTGGCAATGCTGGTCATTTTCGTGACATCGAAATCCCGAAAAACAGGTAGATGCGCGACGATCCGCCCCATCATTTCCATTTCGGATTCCGTAATCACGGAATCGGCGGCAGCGGCGATAACCATGCCATGGATAAGCGCTTCGTGGCGATCTAACATTGTTCAGAAACCTTCCGTTACCGTCTCAGTCTTTATAGAGTT
>JARGPE010000159.1:0-7225 GCA_029212835.1 Alphaproteobacteria bacterium
TTGAATTTCGCTGGTGCCTTCCCAGATCCGCTCAATGCGGGCGTCGCGCCAAATCCGCTCTAACGGCAGTTCCGACATCACGCCCATGCCGCCATGAATCTGGATCGCTTCATCGGCGATAAAGGCCAGGGCTTCAGTGGCAGACAGCTTGGCAATGGCGGCATCCATGTCTTCCATGCAGTCATTGTCATATTTCCAGGCCGCCTCATAGGTCAGCAATTCCGCTGCCTTCAGCTTGGTCTTCATGTCTGCCAATTTGAAGGAAACACCCTGAAATTTGGAAATCTTCTGACCGAATTGCTCGCGATTTGCGGCCCAGTCCAGCGCATGTTCCATCGCCCTGTCACAGCGCCCCAGACACAGGGAGGCAACCTGCAGCCGCGTCGCGCCCAGCCAATCATTGGCGACGTCAAAGCCTTTATCAACCTCTCCCAACACCTGGCTTTCCGGAATCCGACAGTCGTCAAATTCCAAGATAAAATTGTGATATCCCCGGTGAGAGACGTTGTTATAGCCAGGTCGCATCACAAATCCCGGCGTGCCCTTATCAACCAGAAACGTCGTGATCTTTTTGCGTTTACCACGGGCGCTGTCTTCCTCACCCGTTGCTGCCATCAGGATAACGAAATCGGCCCAATCAGCATGGCTGATGAAATGCTTAACCCCATTGATGACGAAATCCTTGCCGTCCCGTTTCGCCGTGCATTTCATCCCGCGCACATCGGACCCGGCCCCCGGCTCTGTCATCGCGAAACAATCTACCTTCTCTCCACGGCAAGCGGGATAGAGGTACTTTTCCCGCTGTTCTCCGACACATGCCTGCAAGACATTCGACGGACGATAAACAATATAATTCAATGCCATACTAGCACGCCCTAAAGTGCGATCCAGCATGCACATGGTCAGTGTATCCAGCCCACCGCCGCCGACATCTTCGGGCATATTAGCGGCATAAAGGCCAAGTTCGATGGAGCGCTGCTTGATCTGCTCACCCAATTCCGGGCGCACTTTATCGCTCCGCTCCACCTCTTCTTCATAGGGATAGAGTTCCTCCTCCACGAACCGCCTTGCGGTTTCTATGATCAAGGTTTGCTCTTCTCTGACGCCAAAATCCATGGCCAACTTCCTCCCGTGCTTGTTCTATCGCACCTTATGCAACAGGTGACTTTACGCGTTTGCCTTCCGGATGCGCATCAGGACCTCGCCCGCCCCTTCATGGTATTGTGACAGGGCTTCCATGATGGAAATCAGGCAATTATCGCGCAGCTTTTCCATCTCTGGGATGGTCGTGTTCGCCAATTGCTCGTCCGTCCCTTCAACAACTGTATCGATCAGCTCGTCGGTTAGCTCTGGGGCGACCAGTTTCGTCCAAGGCAGCTTCAGGGCCGGGCCAAACTGATGCATGAAATGGCGCATGCCTTCGTCCCCGCCCGCGAGGGCAAAGGTGCGGTTAACCCCCATAAAGGCCCAGCGCAGGCCAGGTCCATAAATGATTGCGTCATCCATTTCCTGGGTCGTCGCATGGCCTTCGGCCAGCATATGCAGGTTTTCGCGCCATAAGGCTTCCTGCAGACGGTCTGAGAGAAAGCCTTCAACTTCGGTACGGCATTGGATCGGATGCATACCGATTGACTCATAGAAAGCGCCTGCCCGGAGTCTGTGATCCATGCTGGTCTTCTTGCCGCCAACGATTTCGACCAGTGGCAACAGATAGACAGGGTTGAACGGATGACCGACCAGAACCCGCTCTGGATGTTTGCATTCCGCCTGGAAATCGCTGGGCAGCAGACCGGACGTTGAGGAGCAAATCAGAACATCAGGTGCAGCAGCCGCATCAATCTGACTGTGGATTTTAATCTTCAAATCCAGACGCTCCGGCACAGACTCTTGAATTAAATCAGCAGCTTGTGCGACTTCTTCAATGCTGGACGCCATCCGCAGGCGTCCTTGATTGGCGGTTTTGTGCAGCCCAACCTTGGTCAATGCTGGCCAGGCATTAGAGACCTTGCCCCGGATAATCGCTTCGGCATTGGGGGCCGGATCATAGGCGATCACGTCATATCCATTGGCCAGACACCGGGCAGCCCAACCACCCCCGATGACACCGCCGCCAACCAGGCCAATCGTTTTGATCTCACGCATGATGGGTATGCTCCTCAGACCAATTTCTTAAGGGAGAATTTTTCGCGGGCTTCCTGTGCGGTGCAGACTTTTGCACCCATCAGTTCGATGATCTTGGCTGCCTTTTCCACAAGTTGTGCGTTGGTCGCCATGACGCCCCGCTCAAGATACAGATTGTCTTCCAAACCGACCCGGACGTTACCGCCCAACAGAACGGCCTGGGCCACCATCGGCATCTGCATACGGCTGATCCCGAAACCAGACCAATTCGCGCCAGGGGGCATCATATCGGCCATGGCCTTCATCGCCGTGGTATTGGCTTCCGCGCCATAGGGAATGCCCAGGCACAGCTGAAACAGGGGCGGATCATCCATCAGGCCTTCCTGATGCAGCTGTTTGGCCAGCCACAGATGACCCGTGTCGAATACTTCGACTTCTGGCTTAACGCCAATGTCTTTCATGCCCTGAGCCAATGCGCGCAGCATTGGCGGCGTGTTGGTCATGATATAGTTGCCATTACCAAAATTCATTGTGCCGCAATCCAGTGTACAGATTTCCGGCAGGCATTCCCGTACATGGTCCAAGCGCTCTGACCAAGGGGCCATATCGGTCGCCGCCGCATCAATCTTCATTGGATCTTCTGGCGGTCCCAGCGTCAGGTCGCCGCCCATGCCCGCAGTCAGGTTCAGGACCACATCAACGCCACTATCGCGCACGCGGTCGCAAACTTCCTTGAATTTAGCAACGGAGCGACAGGGAGTCCCATCGTCTTCACGCACATGGATATGGACGATGGCAGCGCCGGCTTTCGCCGCTTCAATAGAGCTGTCTGCGATTTGTTTTGGCGTCTTGGGTAAGTCGGGATGCTTGTCCTGGGTCGCGCCAGACCCGGTGACAGCACAGGTGATCACAACTTCAGTATTCATGACGGACATTGGGCTTTCGCCTCCCTTTGATCAGTTTGGTCGAAGCCTACGCTGCGGCAAAAGCTCTGCTTACCATTTTCCGACTTGAGCTTGATGATTTCCGTCTTTATTTTCGAAGCATGTTTCATCTACCCCCAAGCAATGAGACAGAGCGGATTGGCTTTCTGCTGCTGCCAAAATTCTCTATGCTGGCCTTTTCTGCCATGCTGGATCCTCTCCGCATGGCCAATTGGCTGTCGGACAAGCCTTTATATGAATGGGTTTTGATGTCGCGGGATGGATTGCCCGTTCAGGCGGCCAATGGGGTCAGTGTCGGGGTCGACCATTCCATCGCCTCTGCCCAGCGCCTGCCCACTCTGGTCGTAGTTGCTAGCTATGATCATGAGAAACTGGCAACGCCTGATATCCTGGCCTTGCTCCGTCGATGGTCCAGCTTTGGCACGGCGCTTGGGGCTTTGGACAATGGCACCTTCATCCTGGCGTCGGCAGGGTTGCTGGATGGCTATCGTGCAACTGCGCATTGGGAGATGTTGGAAAGCCATATTGAGCATTTCCCGCGTGTCGCCTTCACCCAAGATCTGTTCGTTGTCGACCGGGATCGCTTTACGGCGGCAGGTGGCACATCCGGGCTGGATATGATGTTGAGCCTGCTGCGCCACCGCCATGGTGAAGACCTGGCGACAAAAGCGGCAGACGAATTTGTCTATTCCCGCATTCGAGAACCCGGCGATTCGCAAAGATTGGCCCTTCGGGAGCGATTGCGCGGCTTTAACCCCCGTCTGATCCGCGCCATTGAAAAGATGGAGAACAATCTGGAAGAGTCACTCCCCATGGCAGACTTTGCCCAAGCTGCCGGTGTTTCCCCCCGGGAATTGGAGCGTCAATTTCGCCGATGGCTGAAGACCACGCCAGGGGCCTATTATCGCGGCTTGCGGCTTGACCGTGCGCGACAGTTGTTGCGCCAAACCGACCTCCCGGTTATTGAAATCGCGTTTCGAACCGGGTTCAGTTCTGCCGCCCATTTCAGTCGCAGCTTCGCCAGTCGGTTCGGGCACCCGCCCAGCACGGAACGACGCGCCATCTCCGCCAGAGTGTAAGTCCCTTTTAATGGACGCATCCACTTTGTAGACTGCAGCCGATATGGCCAGTTGGCCCATTGGGAGGATTATATCTGTGAGTGACGCTGATTTTTATCCGGTGATCCTGTCCGGCGGGTCGGGCACGCGCCTATGGCCACTATCGCGTCGCACTTATCCAAAACAATTGCTGCCTTTAGTCGGCACCGGATCCTTATTGCAGCAAACTGCCAAGCGCCTCGCTCAATTACCGAATGCGGCAAATCCCATTGTGATCGCAAATGACGATCATCGCTTTCTTATTCGCCAGCAATTGGCGGAAATCGGCCTTACCCCCTCCCCCCTGATCCTGGAACCTGTTGGGCGGAACACGGCCCCAGCGGTCGCCCTGGCCTGCCGTGCGGCAATGCAGCGGGGGGATGATCCAATCCTGGGGATTTTTCCATCCGATCATCATATTCAGGACGACACCGCCTTTCAGGCCGCCGTTGCCACCGCGATTCAAGGGGCAGAAGCTGGCTACATCGTCACCATTTCCATTACGCCTACCCGGCCCGAAACCGGCTATGGCTATATTCGCCATGGAAGCCCGGTTTCGAAACTAACCGGCGTTGAAACCGTCGCGGCCTTCGTTGAAAAGCCAGATGTCGCGACCGCTCAGGCCTATCTGGATGCGGGCGGTTATGGCTGGAACAGTGGCATGTTCATGTTCCGCGCTTCAGTCATGATCAAAGCCTTGGAGACCTTTGCCCCGCAGGTTCTTGCCGCTGCAACTAGCTCCCTAACCCTTGCTTCGCTTGATCTTGGATTTACGCGGTTGGATGCCGACTCCTTCGCTGCCTGTCCCTCCATCGCAATTGATGTTGCGGTGATGGAAAAGACGGATCAGGCCGCCACGGTCTCCGCCAATATGGGCTGGAGTGATCTTGGATCCTGGGAATCCTTACACGACTTCGCCCAAAAGGACTCAAACGGCAATGCAACACAGGGAAAAGTGAAACTACGCGACACCAGGAACAGCTATTTCCGATCTGATGATGGCCGCCTGCTAACAGGGATCGGGGTTGAGGACATGGTGGTGATATCCACCGCAGACGCGGTTCTGGTCGCCCCCCTGTCCCGCGCCGCAGAGGTAAAGGAACTGGTTGCCGATCTCTCGGCCCAGAATGCGCCGGAGGCAGACCTGCACCGCAAGGTATCCCGACCCTGGGGTACCTATCAGGATATCGACCGGGATGCGGGCTTTCGTGCAAAACGCATTGTCGTGCATCCGGGCGGGCGGCTGTCGCTGCAACGTCACCGACAGCGGTCAGAACATTGGGTCGTTGTTCAAGGTACAGCCCATGTAACCATCGACGGTGTAGAAACCATTCTGACCCGGAATCAGAGCACCTATGTCAGCATCGGCGCGACCCATCGCCTGGAGAACAAAAGCGAAGAGCCGCTACATCTGATTGAGGTGCAAGTCGGCGACTATGTCGAAGAGGACGATATTGAGCGGCTGGACGATGTCTATGGGCGGATCGTCTAACGCTTGTCGTAATAGCCAGCGCGTACGGTAGCTCCGATGAAGTTACACACCAGACGCTCCGCATGGGCCATGGTCAGCTTGCCGACATCATAGCTGGGCGTCATTTCAACCAGATCCATGCCCAGAACCCGACCTTTTTTGACCAGACCATGGATCAGATCATAGGTCTGCAGCCAGGTCAGGCCCCCCGGTGTCGGGGCCAAGACGCCCGGCATGATCGTCGGGTCCAGACCATCGGCATCGATCGTCAGATAATAGGGTCCACCATCGGGAATGCGATCCAACACGGCAGGAATGCCCATGGCATGCATCTCATACGCGGTGATCAAATCCGCGCCATAGGCCTTGGCATCATCGACCTCTTGCTGTCTGGCGCTGCCAATACCCCGTAGACCGATTTGGATGATTTTATCAATCCAGGGCAGTTCTGAAGCACGACGGATCGGGCTGGAATAACCGTCATGCTCCCCATTCACCTCGTCGCGCCAATCCAGATGGGCGTCGATATGGACTAAGGTGATCTTGTCATAGCCCGTTGCATCCAGTGCCCGCATGACCGGGATGGGAATGCCGTGATCCCCGCCGATCACAATCGGTGTGGCCCCCGCCTTCAGGATTTTGCGGACAGCAGCCTCTGCCCGTTGATAGTGAATTTTGGGATCGCTCATTTCTGAGGTGACATTGCCACAATCCACCAATTTCACCGGTCGGCCATCCAGCAATGGTCCCCCCAGATCCCAATCGTGATGGCTCAGTGTATAGCTGGAATCGAATATCCCATGACGACGCAGGGCATCCGGGGCCAGACATTGATCATTGATCCGGGCCTGCATGCTGTAGGGCATGCCATAGGGAATGCCCAAAAGCGCCACATCCCGCGAAAGGAATATCCAGAAATGTACGGGTCAGACCCGACGGCGGCTCGGTCAACGGTGTGTTCGTCATTTAGATATCCGCATAGACGTGGGTTTCCGCCTTACCGCCTGGATGGGTCACAGCCCCTTTCACTGCGGGTCCAACGGTTTGCGCAAATTTCCACAAGGCCCCTGATTGATAATCATGGGCGCGTGGCTTCCAATCTTTGCGGCGTTCTTCCAACTGGTCTTCGGTCAGGTCGACTTCCATCGTCCCTGCGACGGCGTCCAGGCTGATGATATCGCCATCGCGCACCAGACCAATCGGCCCGCCCACAGCGGCTTCCGGCCCAACATGCCCGACGCAGAAGCCCCGCGTCGCGCCAGAGAACCGGCCATCGGTGATCAGGGCAACTTTGTCCCCCATGCCCTGCCCATACAGCGCTGCTGTGGTTGCCAGCATTTCCCGCATACCAGGGCCGCCTTTGGGGCCTTCGTAGCGGATCACCAGAACCTCACCCTCTTTATACTTGCGCTCTGCCACCGCAGCGTAAGCCTCTTCCTCGCTGTCGAAACAGCGGGCCGGACCGGAGAATTTCTGGTTCTTCATACCAGCAACCTTCACGATCGCACCTTCTGGTGCCAAATTCCCGCGCAGGCCGACAACGCCGCCTGTTTTGGTGATTGGATTGTCAGTCGTGCGCACAATGTCCTGAT
>JARGPE010000159.1:7235-10087 GCA_029212835.1 Alphaproteobacteria bacterium
ATCGGCCAAGTTGTCTGAAATCGTCTTGCCAGTCACCGTGATGCAGTCGCCATGAAGATAGCCGCCATCCAGCAGCGCCTTCATAATGATTTCCACACCGCCGATTTCGAACAGGTCCTTGGCGACATATTTCCCGCCTGGCTTCAGATCAGCAATATAGGGGGTGGATTTGAAGATTTCGGTCACATCATTCAGATCAAAATCAATGCCGCATTCATGGGCCATCGCCGGCAAGTGCAGCCCAGCATTGGTTGACCCGCCGGATGCAGCAACAACGCGAGCCGCATTCTCCAAAGACTTGCGGGTTACGATGTCACGAGGGCGAATGTTTTTTTCCAGGCAGTTCATCACTGCTTTGCCGGACGCTTCACACCAGGCATCACGGCTTTCATAAGGGGCTGGCGCCCCTGCGGAACCCGGCAATGCCAAGCCGATGGCTTCTGACACACAGGCCATGGTATTTGCGGTAAATTGCCCCCCACAGGACCCGGCGGACGGACAGGCTGCGCATTCGATCCCATGTAATTCTTCGGCATCAATCTGACCGGAAGAGAACTGGCCAACAGCCTCAAACACATCCTGCACCGTCAAATCACGACCTTTATAACGACCGGGAAGGATAGAGCCACCATAGATAAAGACAGATGGCACATTAAGGCGGATCATCGACATCATCATGCCCGGCAGTGACTTATCACAGCCAGCCAAGCCAACCAGCGCATCATAGCAATGGCCGCGCATCGTCAATTCAACGGAGTCTGCAATCAAATCACGACTGGGCAGAGAGGAGAACATTCCCGCATGACCCATCGCAATCCCATCGGTCACCGTGATCGTCGTGAATTCACGGGGCGTACCATTTGCTGCCTTAACACCCGTCTTCACAGATTGCGCCTGACGCGACAATGAAATGTTGCACGGCGCAGCCTCATTCCAACAGGTCGCAACACCAACAAAGGGTTGCGCAATTTCTTCCTCTGTCATGCCCATAGCATAATAGTAAGAACGATGGGGAGCGCTGGACGGGCCAACGGAGACATGGCGACTGGGTAATTTCGATTTATCGATAGTCATTATTGCGCGTTTCCTCTTATAAGCGACACGAAAGATCTGAACCCTTCTATCATCCCGAACCGATCAGGAAAACGGAATCGATGGCACATCATTTAAGAATATCATGGTCAATTTCATGAAATTAGAAATTTTGCGTGCCTAAAATATAGGCATACGACCAATATTTGCGCACAATCATAGTTTCGGAATTCCACCTTAACCAAAATAACCAATTGATATAAATAACTATTCTGTAATTTATCGGGTTGGCACGGCAAGTGCTGTTAAGGCATCGAATGGATAGAGCCGCCAGAGACTCTGCGATACCTTCGGTGTCGCAAATCATTGACGTTAGTTTTGAGGGAACAGTGATGAAGAAAATCGAAGCGGTCATTAAGCCGTTCAAATTGGACGAAGTGAAGGAAGCGCTGCATGAAGTTGGTATACAGGGCATCACCGTCACAGAAGCCAAGGGGTTCGGCCGCCAAAAGGGGCATACGGAATTGTATCGCGGCGCAGAATATGTCGTCGACTTCCTGCCTAAAGTGAAATTGGAAATCATCATCGATGATGCACTGTGCGAACGGGCTGTCGAGGCGATCCAAAACGCGGCGAAGACCGGCCGCATTGGTGATGGAAAGATTTTTGTTTCCAGCATTGAAGAGGTCATCCGCATCCGTACCGGCGAAACCGGCACAGAGGCAATCTAGTATTCTGGACTACCACATGGGTTGGATCAGTCCGGTCCCATGTCCCTGGTAGCCAGGTTTTTTTGGACAATCAGACACAAATCGAGAGGGAAAACGATCATGTCCGATGCAGTGAAAAAAGTTATGGAAATGATCAAGGAAAACGATGTTCAGTATGTCGATTTCCGGTTTACGGACACGCGTGGCAAGTGGCAGCACACCGCGCAGCATGTCAGCACAATCAAAGAAAGCATGTTCAAAGACGGCATCATGTTTGACGGCTCTTCCATCGCTGGATGGAAAGCGATCAACGAATCCGACATGATTTTGATGCCAGATCCTGAATCCGCTGTTATGGACCCATTTGCGGTTCAGCCTTTGATGATCCTGTTCTGCGACATTCTGGAACCATCAACCGGCCAGCCCTATGACCGCGACCCACGCTCCACCGCCAAAAAAGGTCTGGCGTATATGGAAAGCGTCGGGATTGGCGATACCGCCTATTTTGGCCCAGAGGCCGAATTCTTTGTATTCGACGATGTAAAATGGTCGATCAAAACAGAGAAAATGTCCTATGAAATCGACTCTACCGAAGGCCCCTACAATTCGGATGCAGATTTTGAAGGCGGCAACCCAGGTCACCGTCCGGGCGTTAAAGGCGGTTACTTCCCTGTCCCTCCAGTCGATAGTGAAACCGATCTGCGGGCTGAAATGGTCACCACCATGATTGGCATGGGCTTGGCCATGGAAAAGCATCACCACGAAGTTGCTCCGTCCCAGCACGAACTGGGCATGAAGTACAACACTTTGGTGAAAACTGCTGACCAAATGCAGATTTACAAATACGTGACCCATATGGTCGCCCATCAATATGGCAAGACAGCAACCTTCATGCCTAAGCCAATCGTTGGCGATAACGGGTCAGGCATGCACACCCACCAGTCCATCTGGAAAGATGGGAAGAACATGTTCGCAGGCAGCGGCTATGCCGATCTGTCTGAAGAATGCCTGTTCTATATCGGTGGTATCATCAAGCATGCGAAAGCCTTGAATGCGTTTACCAACCCATCCACCAACAGCTACAAGCGTCTGATCCCTGGCTTTGAAGCC
>JARGPE010000160.1 GCA_029212835.1 Alphaproteobacteria bacterium
TGCGAAGCGACAGTGGAAACCGAACGTACATCATGACCGCGAGCCGGATGATCTCGGGTGACGTCTTGAAATAACGGAATGGAGATTTTGTCATCTAAGGAGGCAATCCGGATATTCAAATTGCCGCAATCTCGTTCCTTCTGACAAAACCAAGATTATTATGATTTTGGTCAATTTGTCTGTTGAGAATGGACAATATGTCTGAATTTTTTAAGATCAAAAAATATAACATATTGATATTATTAAATTTTATTTCTGGCATATTAATTGCGGTAATTCTTCCCAAGCAATCGCAGTGACGTTGACATGCCGTCTGACTGATCGGTTTTAGCACTGTTGAAGCGATTGCAAAAAGCTTCTGCAATGAAGCCCACCACAGTTGGCAGGCAACGGGAACGGAAGCAAAAAATAATAATCCGGGCGTGTCCTGGTAGGGGGGAATTCAGCATGCAGGCATTGCTCTGTTTACAGGCCATTTGCGTCCACCCAGCGACAGTCGTTGTTGAATCTGGGTCCCGATTGATGGCGATCACTCTCCCGAACACAGAAACGAACCCGGTAACTTTGTTGCGTTGGTGCGGCCCATCAAAAGCGTCATGAGTTTTGGCTGGCCAGCGCAGTTAAGGGTTTGATGGTGATGTTAACGACTTGGTCGTCCCGGTGCCGATGGCAGTTTATCAAATCGGTCGACGCTTATGGGGCGAGTTCGTCGAAGCAAAAGGTGAAATAAAAATTTCAACCTATCCAATAATAACGATCCAAAAGGGAGGAAGCAGATGAAACATAGAAGGCAACGAAACTTGGTTTTGACCTTCATCGCGGCGGCAGCCTCGATTTTCATGTTTGCTCAGAATGCCAGCGCTCAGGAATCTCAGTATTTCCCGGTCGCAAGTAGCCGCGTTGGTCCATACTCCGCTATGGGAACGGGCTATTATGGCGCTCAAATTGACTACATGAATTATGTCAACATGAACGGCGGCGTTAACGGCGTCATGCTGACATGGCAAGAGTGTGAAACAGAGTATAACGCCGTTAAAACGGTTGAGTGCTATCAACGCCTGCTTGAAAAGGACGGCCAGCGGATTGTCGTGTTCGATACTCTAGGCACGCCTGGCGCTTATGCTGTTATCAACCGTATGGCTGAGGATCAGGTTGTCCTGGCCCAATACGGGTATGGACGGACCGATGCCGCCGATGGCCGGGTATGGCCCTGGGTGTTTAACGCGGCCAGTCACTATTGGTCGCAAATTGCAGTGAAAATGAAGTTCATGGCAGAGAAGGAAGGCGGTATCGACAAGATGAAGGGCAAAAAGATTGTGCACCTTCATATTGATTCTGCCTATGGCCGTGAGCCCTTGCCTGCAATGAGAAAAATCGCTGAGGACTGGGGGGTGACACTTGTCGAAATCTCGATCCCACCGCCAGGCCTGGAGCAACAGTCCCAGTGGCTACAAATTCGGCGGGAAAATCCTGACTGGGTTACTTTCTGGGGTGCTGGTTCCGGTATGAACTCCACCGCTATGACAAACGCAGCCCGGGTCGGCTTCCCACGGGATCGTATGATCTATGTTACCTTCGGCGCGGCTGAAGAAGACATGTATCCTGCAGGGGATGCTGCGAAAGGCACTTACGCTATGGCCAATGCCTTGCCAGGCGATCAATACCCATTGGTGCAACGGATCAAAGAACAGGTCTATGGCGCCGGAAAGGGTAATCTGGCGGATGAAAAGCGTGTCGGGTCCGTATACTGGAACCGCGGTCTTGGTGCCGCTGTCATGTGGGTAGAAGCCCTGAGAAACGCCCAGGAAATGCACAACAAGGTCGGCAAAGCCGTTACGGGTGCAGAGTTCAGGGATGGGTATGAAGCTCTGAACATGACGGAAGAACGCCTGGACGAAATCGGAGTCAAGGGCATGGTCGCGCCGTTCGCCATCTCGTGTGCAAACCACGAAGGCGCCGGTAAGTTCGCCATGATGCAATGGGATGGTACGAAGTTCGTGCAGGTTACGGACTGGGAAGCGCCCTTGGATCCTGGTTTCATTCGCAAGTTGGTGGAGGAATCCGCTGCAAAGTTTGCGAGTGAAAACAACATCACACCCAAGCAGTGCTCGTAAGGACTACAGCTGACTAGGCCAGGTGGGGAGTTTGGATTCGGCATAACAGTGTGACCGTTTTCAATTCTCCCACTTGGTTGTTTTCGGCGGCATAAAAGCCGTCCTGAGATCAGACCTGTAATAAACAGCCGCGATATTCAGCCCGCGATAATCAGATGGTGGACGTAATATGACCGAGACATCAGGCAACATACTGGAAATCGAAGGTATTGAAGTTGTTTACGACAACGTCATTGCTGCGGTGCATGACGTATCCCTGAGCGTGCCCCGTGGAAAGATCGTTGCCTTGCTGGGGGGAAATGGGGCGGGCAAGAGCACGACCTTGAAAGCCATTTCTACTATGCTGGCGTCAGAGCGGGGTAAGGTGACACGAGGCACGATCACCTATGACGGCGTGCCCGTGAAAAACCAGGACCCCGCCGTAATGGTTGGTCTTGGCATGGTTCAGGTCTTGGAGGGGCGGCGCTGCTTCGGTCACTTGACGGTCGAGGAAAACATCATCGCAGGCGCCTATTCCAGAAAGCTCTCTAAGAGTGAACTCAAGAATGAGCTGGAAAAGATCTATGATTATTTCAAGCGACTGAAGGAACGGCGCAAAAGCCAGGCAGGGTTCACATCGGGTGGCGAACAGCAAATGATCGCCGTCGCCAGGGCGATGATGGCGAAGCCAAAGATGCTTTTGCTGGACGAACCTTCGATGGGACTGGCCCCCCAACTGGTTGAAGAGATTTTCAATATTGTTCGGGAGCTAAACGTCAAAGAGGGCGTTAGCATTCTGTTGGCTGAGCAAAATACCAACATTGCGCTGAGAAATGCGAATTACGGCTACATCATTGAGACCGGCAACGTGATGCTTCACGGGTCGGCCCAGGATCTCTTGAGCGATCCCAAGGTGAAGGAACTTTATCTGGGGATTTCAAAAGAAGGCAGAAAGAACTTTCGCGACGTACTCCGGGCGGAAAGTCATTAATCGTGGGGGCGTGTTTTGCCGGACCGGAACACGAACGAGCTAGAGGGCTGATATGACCGAAGAAAGACGATTTCCCATTGGTGACTCCATTCTGGAGTTAGATCATATATCGCTGAGTTTTGGCGGTGTTAAGGCAATCACTAATACATCGTTCAAAGTTCGTGCGCACGAAATTCGGGCCATTATCGGTCCCAATGGTGCGGGCAAGAGCTCGCTGCTGAACTGTATCAACGGAATCTATAAGCCCCAGGAAGGCACGATCATCTTCAAGGGTGAGGTCCTCTCAAAGATCAATCCAAATTTTATCGCGCGGAAGGGGATATCTAGGACATTCCAAAACCTTGCTTTGTTTAAGCGGATGTCGGTTCTGGACAATATCCTGGTTGGTCGCAGACTGCACGAAACGGCTAACTTCATAGAGGTTGCCCTCCAGTTGCCTAGGGCGAAACGGGAAGAAAAAGAAAACCGCGAGAAAAGTGAAGAAATCATAGAGTTTCTGGAGATTGGAAACATTCGAGATACGCTGGTCGGGAAGCTTCCCTATGGACTGCAAAAGAAGGTCGAACTGGGGCGCGCATTGGCGACTGGTGCTGAAATCCTTCTACTCGATGAGCCGATGGCGGGCATGAATGTCGAGGAAAAGCGGGAGATGTGCCGCTTTATTCTTAAGGTTAATGACGAACTCGGCACCACAATGATCCTCATTGAGCATGATATGGGCGTGGTGATGGATATCTCCGACAGTGTGGTCGTGCTGGATTATGGCAAGATCATCGCTGACGGTCCGCCCGACCAAGTCAGATCCAATCAGAGCGTCATCGATGCATATCTGGGGGTGGCCCATGACTGAATTTCTATTCTTTATCGAGGTAGTGGTCGGCGGATTGCTGGCAGGGACCATGTATTCACTGGTCGCGCTGGGCTTCGTCCTGATCTACAAGGCGTCTTCCACATTCAATTTTGCTCAGGGCGCAATGGTGTTCTTTGCCGTGCTCGCCTTTGTTGGACTGATGGAGCTTGGGCTTCCTTTCGTCGTGGCATTCTTTGCCACGGTATTCTTGATGTTCCTTGTCGGCTATTGCACAGAACGTCTTGTCCTGAAGCCGCTTATGAATCAAAGCGAGGATACAATGCTGATGGCTACCATCGGTCTTGGCTTCGTACTGGAAGGGCTTGCCCAGGCGGCCTGGGGCGTGGAGGTCCGGCGCCTGGATCTTGGCATTGGCGACTTCCCTATTCCTTGGATCGCTGACAGCACCGGGCTCTTTATCAGTGCGCTGGACCTGACGGCGGGAACCGTATCCATTGCAATGATTATCGGCCTCTCAGTCCTGTTTAAATATACCAAGATGGGTCTTGGGCTCAGGGCGGTTGCCGACGATGCGGGCGCTGCCAGTTCAATCGGTATTCCCTTGAAAAGCATCATGCTGATGGTGTGGACCACCGCCGGTATTGTCGCATTGATTGCAGGCATGATGTGGGGCGCGCGGGCAGGTGTTCAATTCGCCCTTGTCGATCTTGCACTTAAGGCTCTGCCTGTCCTGATTATCGGCGGGTTTTCCTCGATCCCGGGCGCGATTGTTGGCGGCCTGATTATTGGTGCAACGGAAAAGGTTCTAGAAGTCTATATCGGCCCGTACTTCGGCGGGGCCATTGAAGGCTGGGCACCGTATGTGCTGGCGATCTTCTTCCTGCTCTACAGGCCCGAAGGATTGTTCGGCGAGAAAATCATTCGACGGGTATAGGGAGGGCGTATCATATGCGTGCACAACCGATTTTCATGACCTTCAAGAAGAGTGATGTTGTTAATTTCGTCGTCTTGATGACGCTAGCCTTCATTGCCATCCCAATGACGGTCCAGACGGACTATTGGTATACGTCGATCCTAATCCCCTGGTTGTGTCTGTCGCTTGCCGCAATCGGTCAGCAAATTGTCATGGGGTATACTGGCCAGTTGGCGCTTGGGGCCGCCGGGTTCATGGCTGCAGGCGCGTTTGCATGTTTCAATCTGGTCCTGCGGGTGCCTGATTTACCATTTGTCGGGGCTTTGGGCCTGTCTGGCTTGATCGCGGCCGCATTCGGGATTCTGTTCGGCCTGCCCAGCCTCAGAGTTCGCGGTATCTATCTGATGGTCGCAACGCTGGCGTCACAGTTCTTTATCATCTGGATGATCGATAAATTTGGATGGTTCAAAAACTACGATACATCCGGAATCATCACGACACAGGACATTGTGATCTTTGGTAAGTCCATGACAACGCCGATGGAAATGTTCTTTGTTCTTGTTGTCGTCGTTACCGTGCTGACATTGCTGGCCATGAATATGGCGCGCGGCAGCACCGGTCGCAGATGGATGGCGGTACGCGACATGGATATCGCGGCAGAATCAATGGGGATTTCACTTTTGCGGACCAAGCTGCAGGCCTTTGCGATCAGTGCATTCTATTGCGGTGTCGCCGGGGCGCTGTTTGCATTCACATATCTGAAATCTCTGGAACCAGTGGCTTTCGACATTAAGCTTTCGTTCAAAATCCTGTTCATGGTCATTCTGGGCGGGTTGGGCACGATCAATGGTGCATTCATTGGTGCGGCTTTCATTCTCCTCTTTCCCGTAGTGTTGAACACGATTGGGAACAACGTCTTCCATGGCTCAATCGACGCAACGATCATTTCCGCGACTGAACAGGTGGTTTTCGGCGTTCTGATCATCGTGTTCATGATCTATGAACCGCTGGGAATGGCAAAGCTGTGGGATAGTATCAAGCAGAGGCTCTTTCGAAAGGAATCGGCCTCTGTCGATGCTCCGGTTAATCAGGCGGGTGTGGGTAAGTAAGAAAATTAAAACTAAAGCGGGTAATGACTTTGGCGGATACGGTAGGTTCTGCTGGCAAACATAATAGGGAGAATTCTGAAGTAAAAAGCAGATCAGGCATAAAACCAGTTGTGCAGCAGAGGCATTCTGAGACTTAATAGCCCATAAAAATAATACCGTCTGATTTCTACAATTTTCGTATCTCGGAACTCAGACAGTTTTATGCTATAGAAAAGCATTGATAAGGGGGAGACATCGATATGCTGGATAACCCTGAATTCTTTGCGTCGGAGGATATGGAGAAGGCGCGGCGCAGTCTTGCCCATGGCGATGGTGGGCCAGAATTCGGGCCGTGGCTAAGAAATGCAGCGATTTTGATCGTCGACGATGAACCCGGGATGCGCAACTTTTTGGTGCGAACGCTGGGGCCACGGTGCAAGACCATTGAAACGGCATCTAATACCAAAGAGGCTGAGACCAAGCTGGACGATCATCATTTCGACATCATTATCCTGGACAATATCATGCCAGGACAATCCGGTGTGGAATGGTTGGCTGCCCAACGGTCGGTAGGCTTCTTTGGGGATGCCATTCTTATGACCGCCTACGCCGATCTTGAAACCGCAATCCGGGCCTTGCGGGCAGGGGCTGCGGATTTTGTCCTGAAGCCGTTTCGGTCTAATCAAATCTTGAATGCCGTAGCGCGGTGTCTGGATCGAATACGCCTGCAACGAGAAAATTACGTTCTCCGTCATGAATTGCAATCAGCGTCGGATGTACGGTGCTGTGATCGTCTTGTCGGCGAGTCCAAGGTTATGGGGCAGGTGCGCGACACGATTGAGCGCGTCGCCCCATTGCCGACATCCGTCTTGTTCACGGGCCAGTCCGGCACCGGAAAGGAGATCGCTGCACGGGCGCTTCATGCGCTTTCTGATCGTCAGGACAAACCCTTTGTGCCGGTCAATTGTGCCGCCATCCCCGCAGATATGATCGAAAGTGAATTGTTCGGCCATGTCAAAGGTGCATTCACTGGGGCCCAGGCCAGCCGCGATGGGCTGATGCTGCATGCCCAGGGTGGCACGCTGTTTCTGGATGAAATAGGGGAACTGCCGCCCGCCCTTCAGGGCAAGTTGTTGCGCGTGCTGGAAGACAAGCGCGTGCGCCCGGTTGGCGCAGAGCGTGAACGTCCGGTGGATGTACGGTTTGTCTTCGCAACGAATGCGAATCTTGGCGAACTGGTAAAGGCTGGATCGTTTCGTGCCGACCTATTCTTTCGCATCAATGTGATACAACTGCATCTGCCGCCATTGAAAGACCGGGGTGATGATGTTCATGAGCTCGCCAAGCTTTTGATGCAACGTTTATCCCAACAATTGGGTATGCCACCCATTCCGATCTGTGAGCGTACACGAAGAAAGCTTGCCCGCTATGACTGGCCGGGCAATGTCCGCGAATTGCGTAATGTTGTCGAACGATCCCTCATCCTGGGGCGCTTCCCGGATCAGTTCGGAACCGAGGTCGTGTCGGATATTGGACCCGATAGCAGTTTGGCGGAGGTAGAACGCCGACACGTGCTTTCAGTTCTGCAAACCGTCGACGGCAACCGGGAAGAAGCTGCACGATTACTTGGAATATCCCGAAAGACAATTGATCGAAGATGTGCAGATTGGGATGCGTAACGCGCCGGTACGTAAGAAATTGCGGCAAGGGGGACGCTCAGTCAGAGTTCGTCTGTTGGCAATTGCGTTGCTGCCCACTCTGGTGATTCTGCCAATCCTGCTTATCATCACAATTGTTCGATGGAGTGATCGGTTTGACTCAACTTTGATCTCCAAGGTTAACGGCGACCTGACAATTGCGCATCAATACTTGTCGCGCATTCTTGAAACGACCGAGGATCGCCTGAAAGCAACAGGGGCTTCAGCACAGTTCCAGGAGATCATCAATCGCGGCCATGGAATTAACGATTTCCTGGATGCGAGCCGAGAGAGCCAGAATTTGGACTTTATATATGTTTCTGATGAAACAGGGCGCGTTCTTTTTGTCTCACCTCAAAGTCCCGATCTTGCAAGACGCACTGATTGGCCGATCATCCAATCAGCAATTGCTGGCAAGGCGGATACCGCGATCGATTTGTATTCAAATATGGAACTGTCTCAGATTTCCCATGAACTGGCTGACAGATCGAATCTTGAACTTGTTCCGACACCTAACGCTGTACATACCGACCGGACTGCCGAAACACGCGGAATGGTCATTCACTCTGCGGCGCCTGTAAGCATCGGCGATGGGCGTCAGGGGGTGCTGGTCGGTGGGATTCTGTTAAATCAGAACCTGGTGTTCATTGATACGATCAATGACCTTGTCTATCAGAAGGAAAGCCTGCCCCAGGGGAGCCAGGGCACTGCAACCCTTTTCCTGGATGATGTGCGTATCAGCACAAATGTACGTTTGTTCGAAGGCCGGCGTGCTTTGGGCACACGGGTGTCAGCCGTGGTCCGTTCTGCTGTGCTTGATCAAGGAATGACCTGGCTCAACAGCGCTTTCGTTGTGAACGATTGGTATATTTCCGCATATGAGCCGATTGTTGACAGTTTCGATCAGCGAATTGGAATGCTGTATGTCGGCTTCCTGGAAACCCCGTTCACGGATGCGAAACATGAGACATTGTGGACGATTGCTCTTGCCTTTTTCGGTATCACTTTGATGACCATTCCAATCTTCCTTCGATGGGCCAGGGGTATATTCAAGCCCCTTGAACGAATGACTGCGACGATTGGAAGGGTGGAGAATGGGGATATGAGCGCGCGAACCGGAATTATGGCCGCCAATGATGAGATCGGTCGTGTCGCCGCGCATCTGGATGATCTTCTGGACCGGTTGCAAAGCCGGGACCGGCAGCTCCGCGACTGGAACGAGGATCTGAACAAACGGGTTGATGAACGTACACGCGAGCTCAAGCAGGCGAACTTGCAACTGGAAGCGACGACAAAGCAGTTGATCATGTCCGAGAAACTAGCGGCAATCGGCGAGATTACAGCGGGTGTTGCCCATGAAATCAACAATCCAATCGCTGTGATGCAGGGAAATCTGGATGTCGTTCGCAGCACTATTGGCGACAAGGCAGATCTGGTCAGTACTGAGTTGAGGCTGCTGGACGAACAGATTCACCGGATCAACATCATCGTCACCAAACTGCTTCAATTTGCAAAACCTGAGGAATATGCGGATTTCGTGACGAGTCACAAGCCACAGGATGTCGTTTCTGATTGTTTGCCTTTGGTCAAACATCTTCTTCAGAAAGTTGATATCTCCGTTGAACGGGAAGACGCGGCGAACAGAGAGATCGCCATGAATAGAACCGAATTACAGCAGGTTCTGATTAATCTGTTAGTCAATGCGATTCATGCGATGCCTGATGGAGGGCGTCTGATCGTGCGGACATTCGATAGCGATATTGAAGACCGCCAAGGCATCATGATTGAGGTTGCCGATACAGGGGTTGGGATGTCGGCGGATATTCTGAAGAAAGTCTTCGATCCGTTCTTTACCACCAAGCGCGATGGAGGAACCGGGCTGGGCCTTTCAATCACGCAAACACTTGTTGAGCGTCAACACGGAAGAATTTCCGTCGAAAGCAAACCCGGTGTTGGAACGACATTCTCCATCTGGCTGCCGGAGGCGGCATAGACAAATCACGCGAACAACAATCCCTGTCGCGCGGATTGGTGAAGGTTTGTGCTCACCAGAACGGCAATCAGGGCTGTGTATGATAGGAATAGGGTCACAAATGGATATCCGACAGTTGCAATATCTCGTCGCTTTGGTTCACGAGCGGCATTTCACCCGGGCAGCGGAAGCCTGTCGGGTCACTCAACCGACCTTATCTGGACGGATCCGACAGTTGGAGCAGGAGCTCGGCGTTGCCATCGTTAAACGCGGCCAGCGCTTCGAAGGCCTTACGCCGGAGGGTGAGCGCATCTTGAAATGGGCGCATGCCATTCTTGAAAATCAATCGGCGATGAACCAGGAACTGGCGGCCATGAAAGGCGAACTGGCAGGGCGCGTTT
>JARGPE010000161.1 GCA_029212835.1 Alphaproteobacteria bacterium
CATCTCGTTACACATGTGAGCACATTGGGCCGGATTAGCTCAGCTGGTAGAGCAGCGGTTTTGTAAACCGAAGGTCGCGGGTTCGACTCCTGCATCCGGCACCATTTTTGCCCGTGGCGTTTGAGAGAATGATGAACTTACAGCCCCTCTTGGTCCTATAGGATCCAGCCAATTTCATTAAATTTGGTACATCGATAATAGAATTTGCTTCAATCAGAGTTCGCTAACACGGCCTGAAAATGAGGATGCATTGAAACCTACGCTAAAAAATTTCCAGGGCGCGGTTTCAGCTTTTGTATCATTGCCGCTGTTAGTGCTGGCGATAATACATTTGAAATTTTCTGACTTCAGCAAACCTCTTTCCTCCGACGTCTTTACTGCCTTTAGTTTTGTCTTCGCTTTTTTAGGACTCGCCTGTGTTTTGGATGTTTTTCGCATTAGAAACCTATTCAGCAGCACTGGTATCCAAGTTCGTCGAGAAAGACCCCTTAACGGCCCGAAAAGTCTGCTGTGGTTTGTAGCAATTCTCCTGTTTGGAACAGCAAAGGGCCATTATCAGACTATCCAAAGCACGGAATTGAATGACGCGATTGTCAAACAGACCTCCGCCTGTGAACAACGCATTAGGATTCTCATTGCAGGCATTCTCGGGTTGATTGGCCTATTGGTGATCTTTCGCCATTTTCTGGGAGATACGATCAACCTCTACATTCCCCTTTGGCAAGTGACGCTAGCCTTATGCATGGCGTGCGGCATCAGCCTGTGGTGGAGTCGAAGAAGGGTAGAAGATTATAGCCCAAAGGCGCAATTTTCATTGAGCATTCCGAATAGACTTCTAAAAGCCCTGACCCTTTCGACAATATCCCAAATTTTAGTTCTGTTAAGTTTTTCCCTTATTTTGCGGAGTTTTAATATTGAAACAAAATTTGGTGACCTCTTTGCCGGGGCAGCCATCGTTTGTTTTATAGCCGCGCTTCCGATGAGTTTAAATGGATGGGGTGTCCGCGAACTGGCTGCGGTTCACATTTTTAGTCTGTTGGGCGTGCCCCCCGGTGAAGCGGTCATGACATCCATCATCATTGGGCTCAGCATCACATTGATATCCTTCCTGACCCTTCTCGTGTTTCAGGGGTCGACAAGTGAGACCAAACTGGAAATTCAGGATTCCAAAAGAGGACAGGGTACACAAATTCCAAATATTAAAAAGAGCGCCCCCCTAGCGCCCTTTACCCTTTTGGTCGGACTATCGTCATGCATTCTGTTGTTCTTCCAGTTTCGTGTCACCATCAATGCAACAACCCTGACCCTCAATCTAGCGGACCCTGTCGCCCTGGGGGCTCTTGTTTTGGCCGGTGTCTTCACCTTATCCGGACCGCATCCGGTTATTCGAATGCCAAAAGCCGCCTGGTACTGGATTGCTGGACTAACCTTAATGCTGGGGCTTTCCTTTTTGAATGGGGTCAATGCATTTGGCGTAACATCCTGGGCATTGGGAAATCGACTTGTCGGTTGGATCGTTCTGCTGGGATATGCCGCCAGTGGCGCTATGCTGGTTACGTATTTTGGTGCCTTTGGGCGCAAACGGATCGCGGAAACATTGTTGGCAACGGCCGTATCCGTTGTCTTGGTGCATACCTGCGCACGGATCGGCTTCGAGATTGATATTTTTAATGCAAAGCCACCCTATAATTTTGAGGGATTCTCTGCCAACCGAAACAGTTTTGCATTTCAAGCGCTGATTGTTTTAGGGATGTCCCTCGTGACACTGAAACCAAACAGGCGCAGTTTAAACCTTCTGTTTACAATATCGATTGCAATCATACTTTTTGGAATCCTGCAAAGCGGATCGCTTACCGGAATCATCGCATCGGGTATCGTCTTGGTGTTCTTGGCATTCCATTTCCCAATCCATCGTCAGCGCATTTTTTACAGCATGATAGCCGCCATAATTCTCTGGCAGCTTGGGGGCAACCTGCTTCCCTGGCTAAGTTCTGTCCAACGAGATCCACAATTTCGCGCGGTGCCTGAGATTATTATCATTGAAACCTCATTCACCGCGAGATGGCTTTCTATACAAGCCGCCCTACAAGCATTCTTAAACCACCCAATTTTTGGTGCGGGTTTGGGATGGGGCATAAAAAATATTGTCAGTGATACAGGTGAGAACATTCTCATACACTCTACCTATATGTGGATTCTGGCGGAAACTGGTCTCGTTGGGTTCATTGCTGTTTTCTGGTATCCGTGCCTGAGCTTGCTGCCAAAGGCGAAAACACTGCTATCAGACTACTTTCAGAAACATTGTAAACAATCCCGGCAATCCACACCAAATCTTTGGCCCCTTATTACCTTTCTCTGTTTCGGCCTCTTTAGCGTAACGCACGAAATTGGTTACCAACGAATTTTATGGCTAGTGATTGGCGCTGGCTGCGCTTTGCCTCTCCGCACACGAAAATAGCGCCACTCTCTTATGACCTAAAAACATCAGCAAAACCGATGCGTCCGACCAGTATGTAGTATAGGCTGGCCGTGATTTCATAGCCAAGCCCGCGCCACCGGTTAAGGCCTCCCACAGTTGGCAGAAAATCCCCGATTCCGATAACAACAGCCTTGCTTTCAAGACTAAAGATCACGACCGGCACTCCCGCCGCCCTCAGACAAGCCACAGCACGCCGGGAATGCAAGGGGTCGGTGACGGCATAAAATCCAGCCCATTGATTCTGTTTCATTATCTCGTAGGAATTGATCGCATTTTCATAGGTATTCAACGAGTTCTTCTCGATAAAAACAGGGCTCTTTAAACCTTTAAATACCAGATACTCGGCAATTAATTCTGCCTCTGATGGGCCTGCTCCGTCTGTCACCCCTCCGGTGATCAAAATCGGCGCGGCAAGAGAGTTCGCAAGCCACATACCGGCGAATCCACGAGCCAAAGTGTTCCCACTGGGCCAGACATGACCATGTTCATCCGAGCCCAATCCAGCCCCAAAGACCAGGACCGCCATGTTCGGGATGGCCTGCACCGCGCCGCCCTCTATCCCATCGCGCGCCCAAAGTTGTGTGAAGAGGCGTGAAGAAACCGGCACGGATAGAATGAATAGAGACAGTACGGATATCTTCAACAGCAAACTGCCGCGCGTCCAGCCACCGCGGACCCAAATGATGATCGCTCCCAGAAAAAGGCCCCAAAGTGCTAGATTTGGCAGAATATCAGTCCCAAACGCTTTCATACCATCCCCTACTGAATGATCGTACTTTCAATGCGCCCCGACGAGGGCGGGGCTGTATTGCCAAGCCGATTGAGAAAATCTTGCTGCGCCGCCAATTCCTGACGCTTCAGGCGAATGAGTTCACGCAGTTCTGGATAGGCTCCGATCGACCCCTGAATTGCGGCGCGATAAGCATCCTTTACACCCGCGCGGGCGGCAAATTCACGGGCTACAGCGTTATAATCATCTGATGGCGCTGGCATGCTGCCAGCCTGTGCCATATCCAGCCAGCGTTCCACCGCGCGAATATCCAATCCACTCGCAGGGTTTTCCCGGGCATTGTACATCAGAGCGACAGCCACATTATACTGAGCGGCAGCCAGTCCGTTCTGAGCCGCCGCAATCAACCAATCAAGACCTTGGGCCCGATCAATCGGATCGGTCGATCTGCGCAAGGCAAGGCCCAGCACATTGCGGGCCTGTATATTACCGTCCTTTGCAAGCAGACGCAGCTTGGCCAAAACATCCAGGCCTCCCCCTGCATTGAGTTGAGCAAGTAAGGCATCCACCGTGTCGCCTGGCTGCAAAACTGGATCAGAAGCAACAGCAAGAGCAGGGGCCTGCGCGGCAGGTTCGAGGGAAACCGGAAGATCTGACAGTGCCTCTTGGGCCAATTGTGCGCGCCGCGCCGTATCCAGAGATCGCGCCAGAGCGTCCCGCTGATCGGCCGCCCCCTCCGCTCCCAAAGCGGCGGCGCGGACGAACCAGAAATAAGCCTGGTCAATATCCTTGGAAACGCCATAGCCGTTTGCCAACATCCAGCCAAGATCCAGTGCTGCTGGCGGATAATCCCGTTCAGCAGCTGCGCGCAGCCAGCGCACAGCTTCAAAATCATCTTGGGCGACGCCCTCACCGGATTCATACGCTAAACCAAGGCTATATTGCGCCTCCGCCTGTCCGGCCTCTGCCCCTGCCTTAAGCGCGGTAATATCAGCCGCTTGGACCGTAACAATGCTCCCAAGAAGGAGCACAATCACAGACATAATATGCATCAAAAATATGGGGCGGTTCGTTCTCATGGATGTGTTTTGACCCTCGGGCCACCCAATTGGCAAGCCGTTATCGGATGGACGTGGTTCCGAATCAGAGCGTAGAATGACTTGCACAAAAATTCTATTGAGAAATTGAGGCTTTTATGGCTGACGAAGGCGAAAATGGGGCTTTGACCGCTGCCGCCGCAAAGATAATCGGCAAGGCGGGCGCCAACAGTGCCGTGAACAAAATTTCTGTCGACATCACGGCGGTGCTGGGAACCGCAGAGATGAAAGTTAGCAATTTGCTGAAAATCGGTCGAGGGGCCGTGATTGAGTTGGATCGCAAAGTGGGCGATACCGTTGAGGTCCGCTGCAACGGCATGCCGATTGGACGCGGGGAGATTGTAGTGGTGGACGATCATCTGGCCGTGTCATTCACCGAAATCTATAATAAATCCCAAATCGACGACTGATTATCCCTTTTGAATCTTGAACAGGAAGAGGCCCGCTTCAAGTTCACTGGCTTCCAGACTGTGCCCATGGGTTTCGCAGAAAGCGCGCATATCCGCCGGAGAGCCGGGGTCTGTGGCGCGAATATCCAGTCGATCCCCAGGTTCTAATCCTTTCATCGCCTTGCGTGCCTTTAAGACCGGCAGAGGGCATTTCAGGCCTGTTGCATCCAGTTCAACTGTCTTCATTTATCCATCCGCTTCCATTTAACGCATCAAACTATAACGATCTCACACTTTTTGTCTCTCGGCCGCATTGACGGCAAGGGCAGGCGCGGGCCATGGTGTGTAACGTGATTTTTCAGCAATCACATTCACCTAAAGCGGCCTGCGCGCTGCGCGTTTATTAAGATATCATTGGGGGATATCTTAGACGCGAAGACATTGCACCGCAAACGGGGGCTGACGCGCAGATGTATATATACCTGCCGATCGCCGAGATGTCGGTGAATATTTTCCTCGTTCTGGGGATGGGTGCAGGCGTGGGCGTAATGTCAGGCATTTTTGGCGTCGGCGGCGGTTTCCTGATGACGCCTCTTTTAATCTTTCTGGGGGTTCCGGCCCCTGTCGCCGTGGGTACCGGTGCCAATCAGATCATCGCGTCATCTGTATCCGGCGTTCTGGCGCATTGGCGGCGTGGCAATGTCGACTTAATGATGGGATTGATGCTGTTGTCCGGCGGGGTTGTCGGGTCAACGCTGGGTGTTTTTGTCTTTAAATTCCTGCAAACCCTGGGTCAGATCGACCTGGTCATCAAATTATCCTATGTTATTTTCCTAGGCATCATCGGGGCCTTGATGATGGCAGAAAGCCTGCGATCCTTGCTTCGGTCCCACAGAAAGACCAGCGGGCGGATGCAACGCAAACTGCATCAGCACAATTGGATGCATGGCCTGCCCTTGAAATTCCGTTTCCGCAAATCAAAGCTGTATATCAGCCTGTTACTGCCTATTGGCATCGGCTTTCTGGTTGGGATTCTGACGGCCATCATGGGCGTTGGAGGCGGATTTGTCATGGTTCCCGCCATGATTTACCTGCTGGGCATGCCAACCAACGTCGTGGTTGGAACATCCCTGTTCCAGATTATCTTCGTCAGCGCGAATGCGACCTTTTTACAGGCAACCCTGAATCAAACAGTCGATGTGGTTCTAGCGATGCTGTTATTGGTCGGTGGCGTCATTGGAGCCCAGATTGGAACCAAACTTGGGGCCAAACTAAAGGGTGAGCAATTGCGCAGCCTACTGGCAATCATGGTCCTCTTAGTATCAGGAAAATTGCTGTTTGATTTGGTAATCACTCCCGATGACCTGTATTCCATCGTTACCGTTGGCGAAAAGGCGGGCCTGCCATGATCGCCACCCTGATTCAACGCCCCTTTGCTTTCCGCCGGTCCTGGTCGCGTTGTCTGTTTGGCCTGTTGTTGTTTTTACCGATGAGTTTGAGCGCGGACGAGCCACTGGTTGCCGATCTGGACAACCATCTGGTCGCCATCACAGCAGGCTTTACTGGCGAAGAATTATTGCTGTTTGGAACGATGCAAGGGGATGGCGACATCGTTGTCGTCGTGCATGGTCCGAAACAAGACATTGTTGCCCGGCGAAAAGATCGTGTGGCCGGGATTTGGATGAATACGGAATCGGTCCTCTTTAAGGGCGTGCCATCCTTTTATAGCGTTGCGACTACGGCTAAAACCGGCTTGGATCTGCCAGCAAGCGCCTTGCGTCGGCATCAAATCGGGCTAGAAAACATTCGACTGCTAACAGACGATATAATCAGCGAAAAAACCTATGACTTTTTCGCGGCATCGGTTCTGCGCAGCAAGATGGCAATTGGCCTTTACAGCCCTGATGCCGGTATAGTGGAAAGACGGGGGCGCCAGTTATTTCGTGCATCGGTTATGATTCCAACCAATGTACCAGTTGGAACCTATACGGTCGAAACCCTTTTGGTGCGCGATGGTCAAATCGCAGCCGCCCAAACAACACCGCTTTTCGTCAACAAAGAAGGCTTTGGGGCGCAGGTTTTCAGAACAGCCCATATGCAGCCCGCCCTCTATGGGATTGCGGCAATTCTGATCGCCGCCCTTGCCGGTTTGGCCGCCAATTGGATTTTCCAGAAGTTGTGATAGAGACTTAAGAACAAAACTGACAAGGTTGGAATGTGCTTGAACTATTTATGACCTTAAGAGAACAGGTCAACGCGGCAAAAAATGCTATTCTAAAGAGGATAGGCAGCATTCATGCAGCGGCACTGCAAAGATCACGCTTAGTGTCCAAATGTACCCCCATGATAAAAGTTTTAAGGTAGTATAATGCCAGGACCCTTTACGACCGTTCAAGAGCAGGTGGATGTAACCCCAGACGCCATTGATCGGACAGAATATACGACCTGTTACATGTGCGCCTGCCGCTGTGGCATTCGGGTTCACTTTAAAGACGATCAGGTCCGCTACATCGACGGTAATCCCGATCATCCGATCAACAAAGGTGTACTATGCGCCAAAGGGTCTGCCGGGATCATGAATTACAAATCCCCGGGCAGATTGACCAAACCCCTGATACGGGTTGGCCCCAGAGGGTCCGGCGAATTCGAAGAAATCGAATGGTCTGAAGCGATGGATCTGGCGACGGAATGGCTGTCGGATGTGCGCAAAACGGATCCAAAGCGGCTGGCTTTTTTCACCGGGCGCGACCAGAGCCAATCGCTGACCGGGTGGTGGGCGGGCCGGTTTGGCACGCCAAATTTTGCCGCCCATGGGGGATTCTGTTCCGTCAATATGGCGGCAGGCGGGCTGTATTCCATTGGCAGTTCCTTCTGGGAATTTGGGGAGCCTGATTGGGAACGCACATTGTATTTCATCATGTTCGGTGTTGCGGAAGACCATGACAGCAACCCGATCAAGATGGGCCTGGGGCGACTTAAGAGCCGGGGGGCGGCGAAATTCGTCTCCGTGAATCCAGTCAAAACCGGATACTCTGCCATTGCCGATGAATGGGTTGGCATCAGACCCGGCACCGATGGCCTGTTTGCCGGGGCCATCATTCATGAATTGTTGGCCGCCGAGAAAATCGATTGGGATTATCTGGCGCGCTATACCAACGCGCCCTGGCTGGTTATTCAAGCACCGGGCACGGCCGATGATGGCCTGTTTGCCCGCGACAGGGATGGCAATCCCCTGATTCTGGATGGCAAGACCAATAAACTGGTCAGTGCCCTGGAAGCCGGCGGCTCCCCTGTTATGAGTGGCAGTGTAGATATTGCGGGTCAGCGCGTCGTTCCAGCCTTTCACCTGATGGCGGAACGGTTCCTGGACAAAAGCTATTCCCCCGAAGAAGCGGAGAAAGCCTGTGGTGTGCCAGCGGCAACAATTCGACGGATCGCTGCAGAAATGGCTCATGCTGCCTTTGAACGCAGCATAGAGCTGGATGTCGAATGGACCGACTGGGCGGGCCGCAAGCAGACCAAGATCATCGGTCGGCCCGTTTCCATGCATGCCATGCGGGGCGTTTCCGCCCATTCCAACGGGTTCCACACCTGCCGCATTCTGCATTTATTACAGATGATCCTGGGCACGATTGATGTGCCGGGCGGGTTTCGCTCCAAACCTCCCTTTCCGCGCCCAGTGCCACCCGGTCCGAAACCTGCTGGTCACAATTCCGAGACCAATAAGCCATTGGAAGGAATGCCCTTGGGCTTTCCCACCGGACCGGAAGATTTGCTGATTGACCCCGATGGCACGCCCAAACGCATTGATAAAGCCTATAGCTGGGAACACCCGCTGGCCGCCCATGGTTTGATGCAGATGGTCATCCACAATGCATGGAAGGGAGATCCCTATCCAATTGATGTGCTGTTTATGTATATGGCCAATATGGGCTGGAACAGCTCGATGAATGTACCGGGAATCCTGCATTACCTGACCGATACGAATGACGATGGCAGCTATAAGATTCCCAAAATCATCTATTCCGATGCCTTCTATTCGGAAACCGTGCCCTATGCGGATCTGGTGCTGCCCGATACGACCTATCTTGAGCGATGGGACTGTATTTCTCTGCTGGACCGCCCGATCTGCAGTGCCGAAGGGCCAGCTGATGCGATCCGCCACCCGGTTGTCCCACTGGATCGCGATGTGCGCCCCTTCCAAGATGTGTTGATCGAGTTGGGGGCACGTCTGAAGCTCCCGGGGTTCATAACCGCCGATGGCGACGCCGCCTATCCCGGCGGGTACAAGGATTACATTACCAATCACGAACGGGCCCCTGGCATTGGGCCCTTGGCCGGATGGCGTGGTGAATTTGGCACAGACCAGGGCCGCGGCGCGCCCAATCAAGGACAATTGCAGCGCTATATCGACAATGGCGGCTTTTGGGAGGACCCATTCACAGAGTCAGAATCCTGGATGAAGCATGGCAACAGAGACTATCTGACCCGTGCTCACAAGATGGGCTGGATTCCGTCGGCAGATCGCATTGTCATGCAGATCTATTCAGAGCCCCTGCAAAAATTTCGCTTGGCCGCCCAGGGTTTTGGCCCGGCCCTGCCTCCCGACCACCATAAAAAGCGGGTTGAGACCTATTTTGACCCGATCCCCTTCTGGTATCCGCCCTTCGAAACCCAGGCCACAGCATCGGAATTCACGCTGCATGCCATCACCCAGCGCCCGATGCATATGTATCACAGCTGGGGCGGTCAGAATGCCTGGCTGCGCCAGATTACCAATCAGAACCGACTGTATCTACATCCTGAAACCGCCGCGACCATTGATGCGCAGGATGAAGATTGGGTCTGGATCATCAGCCCCCAGGGCCGCGTGAAGGCCCAGATCAAAACCATGCATGGCGTCGAGAAAGGCACCATCTGGACCTGGAATGCGATTGGAAAACGCAAAGGGGCCTGGGGCCTGAAACCCGGCGCTGCGGAAACCGAGAAAGGCTTCCTGCTGAACCACATCATCCCGGAATTACTGCCCGCTCAAGGTGATGGCTTCCGCTATGCCAATGCT
>JARGPE010000162.1 GCA_029212835.1 Alphaproteobacteria bacterium
AACGACGAATTGATTCGGCGAGATAACGATAACTCTCCTCATCCTTAGCAACCCATTTGCCCAAGGCCGGTAAGACCTTAAAGGAATAGGTATCATACACCTTATCCAATACAGGCACCGCAACCTGACTGAATTCCAGACAGAGGAACCGCCCGCCGGGACGCAGCACACGATAGGCCTCCCGCAGAGCTGACTCGATATCCGTCACATTACGCAGGCCAAACGCGATGGTATAGGCATCCACACTGGACTCCGCTATGGGCAGACGCTGGGCATCACCAACCGTCCAATCCAGCGATGTCAGCATGGCCTTATCAATGGCGCGATCCCGACCGACCCGAACCATATTCTCTGTCAGATCACAAACCGTGACTCGGGATCCCCCGGCCTCCAAAAAACGGAAGGCGATATCGCCCGTCCCGCCAGCCACATCCAACAGATGCTGGCCTTGTCTGGGGTGTAATTGGTCGATTAAAGAGGCCTTCCACAGCCGATGAACACCGCCCGACATCAGGTCGTTCATCAGGTCATAGCGTCCCGCCACAGAGGAAAACACCCCCTGCACCAGGCTGGGTTTTTCCTCTGGGTTTACTGCTCTAAAGCCGAAGCTTGCGTTATCGCTGGTCTTTTCTGTCATGATGAGCGAGACAATAGCGCTGAGAAACCAGTAATCAAAGCATATCTGCCATGCCAGAGCTTCCAGAGGTCGAAACAGTATGTCGCGGGTTGCGTCCTGCCATGGTGGGACTGCGCCTGACGCGAGTCGATCAACGCCGCGCAGACCTTAGATTTCCCTTTCCCGCAGGCTTTCAAGACAGGCTGGAAGGAAGACGTGTCACTGCGATTGATCGGCGGGCAAAATATATTTTGATCCGGCTGGAAGACGGCTGGACCTGGCTGGTTCATCTGGGCATGTCCGGACGATTCACCGTTGGACCCGGCGGAATCGCCAGCAGTGGTCAGGCCGGACATAACTCCGGCTGGGCATTAGGGGAAAAGCACGATCACGTTGTGGTCGAATTAGAATCCGGCGCGCGGGTGACCTATAATGATGCACGCCGCTTCGGCTATATGGATCTGATCCCGCCGAATGGGGAGGCGACAAGTTCGCATTTGATAAATCTTGGACCAGAACCCTTGTCCGAGGCTTTTAATGCCGATCAATTCTCGCAAGCGATCCAGGGGAAACGCACACCGATCAAGTCAGCCCTATTGGATCAGCGTTTGGTTGCGGGTTTGGGCAATATATATGTATGTGAGGCCCTGTGGCGAGCGGGTATCAGCCCGAAACGATCCGCCCATACTGTTGCCGGACGGCGCGCAACACGACTGGTCCCCGCCGTAAAGGACGTCCTGACCGCCGCCATAGCAGCCGGCGGGTCTTCCTTGCGGGACTATGTTCAGGCAACCGGCGAACTGGGCTATTTTCAACATTCCTGGGATGCCTATGATCGCGAAGGGGACCCATGCCGCCGTCCAGATTGCGACGGACAGATGGTGCGCATCGTTCAATCTGGACGATCCAGCTATTATTGCCCCCGTCATCAACGCTAGACACAGCGAAATTTTGCCGTGATTTCAAACTGATCTATATCAGCATTGTGTGAGACAAAAAAACCGGATAGCAAACGGTCCATGACACTTGGCAGACTGACATTGGCACGGATCGTATTTATAGCTCTTTTGGGGCTTACCTCTTTGGGGTTGATCGGTGGTGCATCCGCAGCGACGGCGCAGACCTTCATCGAAGGATCTGAGGATTTGCCTCTCGCCCCGATGCTGACCCCAGTTGCGGACGGATCTGTCATTTTTGATTCTCCATCCGGTCGGATTGTTGAGGCCATTGCTTATGGCAGCACAAGCCGTGAGGTTGTTAAGGAGTTTTACGCCAAGACGCTACCTGAGCTGGGATGGAAGTCTCTGGACAGCACGCATTATCATCGTGAAGAGGAGCGATTGGTCATCGACTTTTTTGGTAATGACGGGGCGCTGAATGTACGCTTCACCCTGGTGCCTGAGTAATGGGTGGCCGGAATCAAACGAAGAACAGCAAGCGGTACCCACTGAATATTGTTTAGGACCGGCATCGCGCCGGACAGAAACCTGGAAAACCGAGGGGATTGGAAGATGGGTTACGAGCAAATTCTGACTGAAAAGAAGGACGCTGTCGGTATCATCACGTTGAACCGACCTAAAGCGCTGAACGCGCTATGCGCGACCTTGATCGAAGAACTGGGCCGCGCCCTGGACGATATGGAAGCGGATGATGCCATCGGCGCGATCGTTCTGACCGGGTCTGAAAAGGCCTTTGCCGCCGGCGCAGATATTAAGGAAATGGCCGGAAAATCCTACATGGATGTCTACCTGCAAAACTTCATCACGGAAGGTTGGGAACGTGTCACCACCTGCCGCAAGCCAGTCATTGCTGCCGTTGCCGGGTATGCCCTAGGCGGGGGCTGTGAAATGGCCATGATGTGCGATTTCATCATCGCAGCGGAAACCGCAAAATTTGGGCAGCCTGAAATTACCATTGGCACGATCCCAGGCGCGGGTGGCACCCAGCGACTGACCCGTTTCGTTGGCAAATCCAAGGCAATGGAAATGTGCCTGACAGGGCGCCTGATGGATGCAGAAGAAGCCGAACGCGCCGGCTTGGTCAGCCGAGTTGTGCCTGCAGAAGAACTGTTGGGGGACGCGATCAAAACGGCAGAAAAGATTGCCAATCTGTCCCGACCCATCGTTCTGATGGCCAAGGAATGCGTCAACCGATCCTATGAAACAACCTTGGCGGAGGGCATTCGTTTCGAACGCCGTGTGTTCCATTCAACCTTTGCCACAGACGACCAAAAAGAAGGTATGGCGGCTTTTGCGGAAAAGCGCACACCGAAATGGACCAACAATTGATCCTTGTCCGGAAACAAAACGAACAAGAATCGATGCCTTTCACGCGGTTGGGCTTGACGGGGGCTATTTAGCTCCGTATAAGCGCCGCCGATCCAACACCGTGCATTCGGCTTTCCGGATGCCCTATGAAATAAGAGATGTAAGACAATGGCGAATCATAAATCCGCGCTGAAGCGCATCCGCCAGACCAAGAAGCGGACCGAACTGAACACCGCGCGTCGCAATCGCATTCGCACCTATGTGCGTCGCGTTGAAGAAGCGATCGTCAGTGGTGATCGTACCGCGGCGACGGAAGCGCTGAAGGTGGCAATGCCCGAACTGCATCGTGGCGTGTCCAAGGGCATCATGCACAAGAGCACCGTCAATCGGAAGCTCAGCCGCTTGGCCCAGCGTGTGAAAGCTGTCGGCGCCTAAGCATTTGCCTATATGGGTCACGCCCATGCGGCAAATCTGACGATTAGATTTTGACGAACCGCCGTTTGTTTATCAGACGGCGGTTTTTCTTCGTCGCAGTTCTGTCACACAATGCAGTGCAGCATTTTTTGCTATTCTGAGCATAAAAATCACAGAATCGTATTTTCTGCTGAAGCATGTAACAGACTTGAAACAGTTTTTAGCGATTCAATACAATCTATAAGTATTCTGTCAGCCTAACAGAGAAATAGGCCATTTAGAGTCAACAGATTTATTTTCCGAATCGGGTAAGTTGTTCACTTGATCGACCAATTTCAGATGCGTAAGATTGCTTCAGATGAGGTTGGTCAACCCCACCTAACGCCAGAAAAAACGGGATGCCTTTCGTGTATTCGATGGGTAAATTCTTAGGAATGTAAAGAATAACATCTTTTTCGGCCTCCTTGCGTCGAAATAATACTTCCTCTGGGCCTCGTTTTAATGTGGCTTGCTGTGTTTTGGCAAAAGCCCCACTTGTATGGCGGCGTGTTTTGCTGGGACATAAGGCGTCATTTGTTGGAAGTGCTATGCACTTCTTGCTGATGTCTTCTTTTGTCTCCCACGGCTGTTTAGGCTTGGGTCTTATTGATCCCTCATTACGTGTCATCATCGCTGAGGGGCGATGTGGGCCGATTTGGAAACGTGCCAAAAGGCGCGCTCTGCATCGGAGCAGGGGCAGGAAATGAGTTCGCGTCGCGGCAATGCCGTATGTCTGACTGTTTCATGCAGCACCATAGCAGCATGAAGAGTGATTTCAGGCGCGGGACGTGCAGGACGAAGAACACAACTCTGCGGGCTTTGTGCCCCAGCGCGATTTTTGGGGGTTAGACAGAGGTCTATGGATTTAAAAACGAATGAACAATGGGCACGCGTCAGGGCTGGATTGCGCGAAGAGTTTGGGGAAAATGCTTACAAAAGCTGGCTTAAACCCCTAACATTGGAAGCTGTGGAAGGCACGACCGTACATCTGTCCGTGCCCACGCGTTTCATGCGCAATTGGATCGAATCCCAATACGGTGCCCGTTTGGTCGCCTTGTGGTCATCTGAGAACGCCGCCATTAAATCTGTCTCTGTACGACAGGCCCGTCAGCGACCGGTTCAAGAAGAGGTCGTGCTGGACTCTGCAGCGGCGGCGGAAGAGTGCCAAAACATTGATCTGGAAGCGGCGGCGACTGCAAATCTCTGCGCCCCGGTTGATCCGCGCTATACCTTTAGCTCCTTCATTGTCGGCAAGCCCAACGAGCTTGCCTTTGCCGCAGCCCGTCGTGTTGCGGAAGCCCCCGCTGTCCCCTTCAACCCACTATTCCTGTTTGGCGGAGTGGGCCTGGGCAAGACCCATCTGATGCATGCCATCGCAGGCCAGATCCGCGCCAATGCACCGCAAAAGCGGGTCCTGTATTTGTCGGCTGAGAAATTCATGTATCAGTTCATTCGGGCCCTGCGCTACAAGGACACAATGGCATTCAAGGAGCTGTTCCGGTCCGTTGACGTGCTGATGATTGACGATGTCCAGTTCATTGCCGGGAAAGAAAACACTCAGGAAGAATTTTTCCACACCTTTAACGCGCTGGTGGATCAAAATCGGCAGGTCGTTATTTCCGCCGATAAATCACCGGCAGAGCTGGACGGCATCGAAGATCGCATGAAATCCCGGTTGGGCTGGGGCCTTGTTGCAGAAATCCATAGCACAACCTATGAATTGCGCTTGGGCATCCTTCAGTCCAAGGCTGATCAGATGCATGTTGAAGTGCCAACCAAAGTTCTCGAATTCCTGGCTCATCGCATCACATCCAATGTCCGGGAATTGGAAGGCGCACTGAATCGTCTGGTCGCCTATGCCAATCTGGTTGGCCGCCCGATCACCCTGGAAAATTCACAGGAGGTCCTGCACGACTTGCTGCGGGCCAATGACCGCAAGGCAACCATTGAAGAAATTCAGAAACGCGTGGCCGAGCATTTCAACATCAAAATTTCCGAAATGCATTCCGCTCGCCGCAGCCGTGCCGTCGCGCGCCCGCGTCAGGTGGCGATGTATCTGGCCAAGCAATTGACGGCGCGGTCGCTGCCGGAAATTGGACGCAAATTCGGAGGACGCGATCATACAACCGTTATGCATGCCGTGAAAAAGGTCGATGAGCTTCGGCAATCAGACCATAGTTTTGCAGAGGATGTAGAGCTGCTGCGCCGCATGCTGGAGGGGTGATTCGCGAATCGGGTGCTTTTTAGCCCTTCCAGACAGACAAAAATCAATCCGCTGCCATGCAAAGCGATCTACCATATCTTGTGGCGCATGCGAAAAAGGTGATTGGTTTCAATCGCTTATAGGGTCGCATCAAATTTACCGCAAAATCTGTAACGCCAGGCCCTGTTTCTGCAAAAAAAGCGGGCGTTATCGGGCATGCATGCTATAGTCCGGTCCCGGTCGAACAGTCTTTGCGGATCTGCAAGATTTCTATGTTCGGCGGGCGGAATCCGGCATAGCGATTCAGCCTGGATCATCCGTAACGACAGAATTACATCCCGTTCTGGGAGGGCTTTTTTTCAAAGCACTTTTTGCAACGGGATACGGGAGCAAGAGTGAGTATTGGGAGCGTGTCTGCATTCGAGGGCTGTTATCCCCTCCGCAGCGCATAGTCGGACAACAACCACGGAAATGATCATTTAAGCCATGAAACTGACCATCGAACGGGCCGCGCTGCTTCGCGCATTGAACCACGTCCAAAGTGTCGTTGAGCGCCGCAATACCATTCCGATCCTCGCCAATGTTCTGGTTGAGGCGAAAGACGGCATGCTGAGCCTGAACGCCACGGACATGGATATCTCCATCGTTGAAAAGACGGTTGCTGAGGTCTCGTCCCCTGGCTCGATCACGGCCCCAGCGCATACGCTCTACGACATCGTCCGCAAGCTGCCTGAAGGCGCACAGGTCGATTTGGATGCCAGCGGCGAGAGCGACCGGCTGGTCTTATCTTCCGGGCGGTCGCGGTTCACACTGCAGACCCTGCCGACGGAAGATTTCCCTGTCATGACTGGTGGCGACATGCCCCACAGCTTTGACCTGGATGCAGGCGCGATGCGCACCCTGATCGATCGCACCCGGTTTGCGATCTCCACGGAAGAGACCCGCTATTATTTGAACGGCATCTATGTCCATGCCATGACAGACGGCGATCCAAAACTGCGCGCCGTTGCTACTGATGGCCATCGCCTTGCCCGGGTCGAAATAGACCTGCCTGAAGGCGCGGCCTCCATGCCTGGCGTCATCATCCCACGTAAAACGGTCGCCGAGCTGCGCAAGCTGATTGAAGAAACTGACGGACCCATCACGGTTTCTCTGTCTGAAACGAAAATCCGTTTTGGCTTTGACGGTGCCGTGCTGATTTCAAAACTGATCGATGGCACATTCCCAGATTATGAGCGGGTCATCCCCAGTGGCAATGACAAGATCCTGAAAGTGGATCGTGAGACTTTCTCTCGGGCTGTCGACCGTGTCTCCACCATCGCCACAGAGAAGCTGCGTGCGATCAAATTGAGCATTGATGCCGGTCAGTTAACCCTGAGCGCGTCAAGCCAGGAAAACGGCACTGCTATCGAAGAATTGCAAGTAGACTATGACAAAGAGTCGATCGAAATCGGCTTTAACGCCCGGTATCTGATGGATATCGCCGATCAGATCGAAAGCAGTCAGGCGGAATTCCATCTTGCCGATGCGGCCTCGCCGACGATCGTGCGCGATGCGGAAGACCCCGGCGCGCTGTATGTTCTCATGCCGATGCGAGTGTGATTGCACCCGTGAGCACAATGGCCGCAGCGAAGAAACCATTCGACGCATCACAGGCCGCCCCCGCGCTTCGTATTCGGCGGCTGCGTCTCAGCGCCTTTCGCAATTATCAGTCGGTGGCGCTGGACCCTGATGCGCGCCCGGTCGTGCTGACCGGTCCGAATGGGGCGGGCAAGACCAACCTGTTGGAAGCCTTGTCTATGCTGACCCCCGGACGGGGATTGCGTCGCGCCAAGACGGGAGAGATGGACCGTATTGATCCCGCCATTACGGTCACAGGCGGATCAGCCTGGGCTGTGGCGGGGACTGTGGAAACCCCCTTCGGGCCGGTAGAATTGGGCACCGGGCGTGACCCCGATGGCGAGCGTCGATTGGTCCGCATTGATGGGGAGCCAGAACGCAGTCAGGCAGCCCTGGGTGAACATTTATCCGTGGTCTGGCTGACACCCCAGATGGACCGCCTGTTTCAGGAATCCGCCGGGGAGCGCCGACGCTTTCTGGATCGTTTGATTTACGGGTTCGACCCCGCCCATGCGGGACGGGTCAATGCCTATGACAAGGCCCTACGGCAGCGGGCAAGACTGTTAAAGGATGGTCCAGCCGATACAGCATGGTTGGGTGCCTTGGAGTCACAAATGGTAGAGCGGGGGATCGCGATAGCAGCGGCCCGACTGAGTCTGACAGACCGCCTGGCACGCGCCTGTGCCCGTTCAGAAGGCCCCTTTCCAGGGGCAGATCTGTCCGTGCAAGGAGATGTCGAAGCCTGGCTGGCTGGATCGTCTGCGCTGGAAGCAGAAGAGCGGTTCGCCGCAGCGCTGCATCAAGGCCGCGGACGGGATGCAGAAACCGGCGGAGCCGCCATCGGACCCCATCGGTCTGATCTGGCGGTGACGCATCGGGAAAAGGGCCTGCCCGCCGGACAGTGTTCGACCGGGGAACAAAAGGCCTTGCTGATTGCCATCGTCCTGGCCCATGCCCGGTTGCAAGGGGCGGAACGAGGCGCAGGACCAGTGCTGTTGTTGGATGAAGTCGCCGCGCATCTGGATGAAGCCCGACGCGACGCCTTGTTCGAGACGATTTTAGGGTTGGGACTGCAGGCCTGGATTACGGGGACGGATCAAAACGTCTTCGGTGCCTTTGGCGATCAGGCCCAGTATTTCGCGGTGGAGGCGGCGCAGGTGCGCCCCATCGATCTATGAGTATGATGCTGACAAAATAAGGTAAGACCGATATGAGCGACGATCAAACAGACGTCCAACGTGAAAACGAAGCCTATGGCGCTGACTCCATCAAGGTCCTGAAGGGCCTGGAAGCCGTGCGCAAACGGCCCGGCATGTATATCGGCGATACCGATGACGGTACCGGCCTGCACCATATGGTCTATGAAGTCGTCGATAATGCGATTGATGAGGCGCTGGCGGGGCATTGTGACATCGTAAAGGTCGCCCTGAACGGTGATGGGTCCGTCACTGTGTCTGATAATGGCCGTGGCATCCCGACCGAATTGCACCCGACCGAAGGCATTTCAGCTGCAGAGGTCATCATGACCCAACTGCATGCCGGCGGTAAGTTTGACCAGAATTCCTACAAGGTCTCCGGCGGTCTGCATGGCGTGGGCATTTCCGTTGTAAACGCACTCTCCTCCTGGCTGGAAATGGAAATCAAGCGCGGCGGCAATATCTATCGTATGCGCTTTGAGCATGGCGATGCCGTCGCCCCTCTGGCGATTGTCGGCCCCAGCGGCGGCGCGAAGGGGACACAGATCACCTTTATGCCCTCTCAGGAAACCTTCACCATGGTCGAATTTGATTTCGGCACCTTGGAACATCGACTGCGGGAACTGGCCTTCCTGAATTCTGGCGTCCATATTGAACTAACGGATTCCCGGTCGGCCGATAAGAAAATCGTCAATCTGCATTATGATGGCGGCGTAAAAGCTTTTGTGAAATGGCTGGATCGATCCCGCCAGAGCCTGCATGGCGACCCGATCTTCATCACCGGTGAAAAAGACGGCCTGACCGTCGAATGCGCGATGCAGTGGAATGACAGCTATCACGAAAACATGCTGTGTTTCACCAACAACATCCCGCAACGGGATGGTGGCACCCATTTGGCTGGATTCCGCGGTGCCCTGACCCGTCAGATCAATGCTTATGCCGGCGAAAGCGGCATTGGCAAAAAGGAAAAAGTCTCCATGTCTGGAGATGATGCCCGTGAGGGGCTGACCTGCGTCCTGTCGGTGAAAGTACCCGATCCGAAATTCTCCAGCCAGACCAAGGACAAGTTGGTTTCCTCCGAAGTCCGTCCTGTGGTTGAAGCCGTTGTGAATGACAAACTTGCCGAATGGTTCGGGGAAAATCCCGCAGAAGCGCGCCGCATCGTGCAAAAGGTTGTGGAAGCCGCCGCCGCCCGCGAGGCTGCCCGCAAGGCGCGGGAATTGACCCGGCGTAAGGGCGTTTTGGACATCGCCTCTCTGCCCGGCAAACTGGCCGATTGTCAGGAACGGGACCCATCAAAATCCGAACTGTTTCTG
>JARGPE010000163.1 GCA_029212835.1 Alphaproteobacteria bacterium
TCGCCATGCACGATCCATTGCGCCAGATATTTGCCACAACCCGCCCCCTGGGCGATGCCGATGGAGGAACCGCAGCATTGCCAGAAATTGCGCAATCCCGCCGTTGGTCCCAGCAAGGGATTGGCGTCGGGTGTATGGGGGATGGCACCGTGGACGATGCGCTTAATGCCGCTTTCGCCCCAGATTGGCATGCGCTCCAAGGTGCGCTCAACCCAGGGGCTGATGCGGTCCAGATCGTCGGAGAACAGCTCATTCTCGCTGTCCCATTCCGGATAACCGCCCCGATCAGCCCAAGCTTCCTGCGCGCCCTCAGTCTCATAGATGCCAATCAGGCCAGATTTTTGCTCCTGGCGATAATAGGCCGACGGATAGGGGTCGCGCATGACAGGCATTTCGGCATCCGTGTCGATGAATTGCTGGATCGGCTCGGTGACGATGTAATGGTGCTTCATATTGGTGATCGGCACGTCCGACCCGACCCACTGATTGATCAGCCGCGCATAACAGCCCCCGGCATTGACCACATGTTCACAGGTGATCGTGCCTTTGTCTGTCACCACCTGCCATTCGCTGCTGGGTAATTGCACAACATTCAGCACACGGTTTCGGCGCTCAATCTCTGCGCCCATATCGCGAGCGCCTTTCGCCAGCGCATTGCAGCAGCCCGCTGGGTCAACATGCCCGTCATCCAGCGTCCAGGCCGCAGCCAGCACGCCGGTCGTATCGACATGGGGGTTAATCGCCTTGATCTCGTCAGGTCCGATAACCTGCATGCGAAAGCCGATCAGCTTGGCCGTTCCCTCAACTTTTTTGAAATAGTCCATCTCCGCCTGATTTGTGGCGAAACGCAGCCCACCACAGCCATGCCAGGAGACATACTGACCCGTCATTTCCTCCAGCTTGGGATAGAGCGTGTTTCCGTAATGGTGGATCTTGGCCATATTGTAATCGGCGATAAAGCTGGGGCATTGCCCCGCCGCATGCCAGGTGGAGCCTGACGTGAGCTCTCCCTTTTCAATCAACAGGCTGTCGGTCCAGCCCTCTTGCGCCAGGTGATATAATAGGCCACAGCCCATCATGCCGCCCCCGATTATGACCACCCGTGCGTGTTCTCTCATGCGTCCCGACCCTTATATCGATTATGCTATCAGGCGGAGCCTAGAAGCGGCGATGACTCCTGACAAGAACTAACCGTATCCATCGTAAGGGCTTGTATTCTATAAAATTTCACAAGAGAACCTGAGATGGTTTCATCTATTGGCAAGTCCCTCTCACATCTGGTGCTGCCTATAGAATCTGGCTGTAAACAAGCTTGGAAAGCGACCTCTTCCGGGTCTAAGGTGTTGAACCAAAATGCACAGCATTCAAAAAACGTTGAGGGGGCGACCATGGATTTTAGACCGACTTGCGGCGAAGCATTTGTTCGGCTGTTGGAGGACTACAGCGTTGATACGGTCTTTGGTATTCCCGGTGTGCATAATCTGGAACTCTACCGCGGCTTTGCTGGCAGTGCGATCCGCCATGTCCTGCCCCGTCATGAACAGGGCGCCGGATTCATGGCGGATGGCTATGCCAGGGTAACCGGTAAGCCGGGCGTCTGTTTTCTGATCACCGGGGCGGGGGTAACGAATTGTGCGACCCCAATGGGTCAGGCGTTCAGCGACAGCGTGCCCTTGTTGATTGTCAGCAGCGAGAATACGCGGGATACGCTGGGCAAGGGGTATGGCTGTTTGCATGAAATAACGGACCAAGCCGCCGTAACACGCCCGCTTTGTGCGTTTTCTGAGACCCCAACCGATCCAGAAGAAGTGCCCGGTCTGTTGGCGCGTGCCTTTGATGTATTTGAAAGCAAGCGGCCCCGGCCGGTGCATCTGTCGCTGCCGCTGGATATGCTGGCAGAGCGCACGCGGCTGCAATGGAGCCCGCATCCTGCCGCCTCAAAACCTGAGGCTGATCCGGAAGCGATTGAAGAAGCTGCGATGCTGCTGGATCAGGCAGAGCGCCCGCTTATCTTGATTGGTGGCGGGGCTCGCGGTGCTGCCCATCACGTATTGGCGCTGGCGGAGCGGCTGGATTGCCCGATTTTGGGGACCATTCTTGGACGCGATATCGTCCCTAACAATCATCCTTTGTCTTTGGGTGGTTTGCTGGTTTCGTCCATTGGGGATGAAATCCTGGCGGATGCGGATGTCATTCTGGCGATTGGGACCGAACTGTCCCCAAATAACAGCTACAGCGATGTTGTGACCCTGCCGGGCACGTTGATCCGGATTGATATTGATGCCGCAGAGCTTGATGGCCGCCATCCTGCCACTGTTGCCATTCGGGCCGATGCTGCCCTGGCGGGTGAGGCATTGTTGAATGCTTTAGGGCCACTGGGGGATGATCGGAATGGCGTCGGACGGGTGCAGGCCTATAAGGATCGACCGTCTACCGGATTTCTGCCGCAGTTGGAAAAGAAGCATCATGCGGTGCTGGATCAGATCGAATCCGTCTTGCCGGAAAATTCAATTCTGGTCGGAGATATGACTCAGGTGATCTATTCCGCGATCAACCATTTTAAAATACCGAAAGGCGGAAGATTCCTCTATCCGTCAGGCTATGGCACATTGGGCTATGCCTTGCCGGCGGCCATCGGGGCAAAGATTGGTGCGCCGGATCGCACGGTATTGGCCATCGCCGGTGACAGTGGGTTTTTATACACCGCACCAGAAATGGCGGTCGCTGCCGAAGAAGGCCTGACTATTGTTGCCCTGGTCTGGAATAATCGCGCCTTGGGCCAGATCCGCGATGATATGGTCAGCCGTAACATCCGCACAGTGGGTGTCACGCCGGAACCGCCGGAATTTGAACATCTGGCAAAGGCCTTTCGATGGTCCTATGCCAAACCTTCAAAAGTTACTGATATTGCAAAGGCTCTGAAAACAGCGTTTGCCGTCAAGGGTCCGACGCTGATTGAAGTGCAGGATGGGATAGAGGGGCTTTAGAAAGTTTCTTTCAGGGAAATCCAATCAGCCACACTAATTAAAGTTGTGGGAATGGGACCATCATCCCAGAGTGGCATCACCGCCCCGACTGCGGTTCGGATATTATCATTGCTGTTAAAATAAGATATTTTAAAGAATTTTGGGCAGCCCTCACTTGTGACGGCGTCCAGTAAGCCTTTGAACTCCATCGGAACATCATTTCCTGAGGAAATTTCGGTAATCGTTTTTCCTCTAAGATTGGCACCATATTCTGCTTCGTGGCGGGATCCAAATAGGCGCCAGCGATAGTCCGTTCCGTCATCAAGAACGTCCAAAAGGACAATATGTGGCAGAATGTCTGCACCCAGTGCGGTGGGATCAATTTGGGATCTGGACGCAAGGCCGTTGACCATCAAGTGTTCCCAAAAATCATGCACTTTCTGGATTCTTGTGTATTGTGAATCGGTGAGGGCGCATTCTTTATCGACAAATGAAAAGACCTCCCGAAATTCTGGCATTTGAGCAAGCTCGAGCACTGTTTTCATTCTAAACCCTTAATAATCGATGATAACGGACATGGGCCAAACCTATAATCCATAGATATTCATTAAATTGTAATTAAGATTAGATGACCTCTTAGCAATTATTAAAATTGAATTGTGACATTCATTTAAGTGCGGGATGGCATAGAGGGGCTTTAGGTGTCAGAAATGACATCGATCCACTCTGTCGCACCCAGAATGACAGTGGGATGTGGGCCGTCATCCCATAGTGGCAGCAAGACACCGTAACAATTTTTGAAAACGTTGCCGCGGCTGCGGTAAAAGTGTTGAAAAAACTGTGGGCTGGCATTTTCAACGGTTGCATCCAGTACCAATTTAAATGTCGATGCCGTCTGGTCCAAATGGATAACTTCAGACAGCGTCTTACCCTTTAGACTGGCCCCAAACTCGTCTTGGTGGCGCGATCCGAACAAGCGCCAAACGTAATCCTTACCAGTATCAATTACTTCAATTAAAACCAGATAGGGCAGGATTCTGGGTCCCAGCGCGGTTGGATCAATCATCCGTCGGGACGGGGTGTTTGTTGCATTCAATTCCTGCCAATACTGATAAACCTGTATAACGCGGTTAAGACGTGGATTTTTGAGGAAGGTTTCGCAGTTCAGCACACGCGATAAGCCCTCAAGGTCTTGCTGTTGAGAAAGTGTGGTCTCTATTGGCATTCTTTGATCTTAGACTCGTTTGCTGTAACCAGGCATGCTTCAACCCTAAAACGGAAAGCCTTCAGGTATTCCAGTAATAGAGTTCTGCGCAGACATATAACATAAATTGTAAGGGATGGTTGGTCAAAATATCGAATCCCCTTGCATCCTGTCCCCTTGCGCCGATATAAGGCGGCAGGAAGGCCGACGGTGGACAGGTGCCTCGCGAACCCGGTCAGGTCCGGAAGGAAGCAGCCGCAACGAGATTTTCGCCTGGGTCGCTTAACGTCGGTCTTCCGCCTATTCCCTAAAAAAGTTGTTTTGCCGTAGCCGATGAAACGGTTTTGACGGTTGTGCGCACCCCGTCCCCTTGCGATGATAGGGGCATGAGCGATGATGATGATCCACCCTTCGAAACCGATGTGCCGCTTTCTGGGCCTGGCCTTGGTTTGGATGAGCCGCCCCAACCTGCGGCCCCCCCCGCTGTGACGACTGCCGTTGCAGCGACGCCAAGCGCTGCGCCACAAAAGTCGGACAGCAAGGCCTATCGCGTTCTGGCGCGAAAATATCGTCCAGCTAATTTTGATGAGTTAATCGGTCAGGAAGCCCTGGTCCGTACCCTGACCAATGCGATTGAGGCCGGGCGTATTGCCCAGGCCTTTATGCTGACCGGGGTGCGTGGTGTGGGTAAGACAACGACCGCGCGGATTGTTGCAAAAGCGCTGAACTGTATCGGTCCCGATGGTACAGGCGGGCCAACTGTGAATCCTTGTGGTGTGTGTCAGCATTGTGTGGGAATCGCTGAAGATCGCCACGTAGATGTGATCGAAATGGATGCGGCGTCGCGCACGGGCGTGGATGATATCCGTGAATTGATTGATGGAGTGCGCTACCGCCCGGTTTCTGCCCGCTATAAAGTTTATGTTCTCGATGAGGTCCACATGTTGTCGAAGAACGCGTTTAACGCGTTGCTGAAGACCTTGGAGGAACCGCCAGAACACGTAAAATTTGTCTTCGCGACAACGGAAATCCGCAAAGTTCCCGTCACTGTTCTATCGCGGTGTCAGCGTTTTGACCTACGCCGTGTGCCGGTGGATCAATTGGCCGCTCATTTCAAAAAAGTTTCTGAATTGGAAGGCGTTACAATTGATCCAGATGCGCTGGGCATGGTTGCCCGCGCAGCAGATGGATCGGTGCGCGATGGTCTGTCTATCCTGGATCAGGCTATTGCATTGAGCGCCGGGACGGTTTCGACTGAACAGGTTCGTGATATGTTGGGCTTGGCTGATCGCGGGCGCATGTATGATCTGTTCGATGCTACGATTCAGGGCGATGCCAAATTGGCACTGACCCTGCTGGAGGAGCTTTACGGTGTCGGCGCGGACCCGGTCGTGGTGATCGAAGATCTATTGGATATCACTCATTTTCTAACGCGCGTTATTCTGGTGCCAGAGGCTCTGGATCGACCCACTACGGCTGAATTGGAGCGTACACGCGGTAAGGATATGGCGCAGCGCCTGTCGCTGCCGGTTTTAGCGCGGGCCTGGCAGATGCTATTGAAAGGTCTGGGCGAAGTTCGCGCGGCCCCCTCTGCGATCCAGGCGGCGGAAATGGTGCTTATTCGCCTGATCCATGTCGCCGATATGCCGACACCGGGTGATTTGGTGGCCAAATTGAAGGATTTCCAGCCCGGTGCTGGGGGCTCTGGCGGCGGGTCTCACGGAGGTGGTTCTGGTGGCGGCGGTGTTTCTGCATCACTGCAGCCAACCGTTATACGGGGTGGTCGGGGCACTGCGGCGATGGCGCAGGAACAATCAATGCCCAATGCTGCAATATCCGCGCAACAGGCCAACAATACATTACCTAAAACATTTTTAGATGTTGTTGCGCTGTTTGAGGAGAAGCGGAAGGGTATTCTGGCCAGCAACCTGAAGCGCGATGTGCATTTGGTGCATTTTGAACCGGGTCGGCTGGAATTTCGCCCTGGTCGAAATGCGCCGGCGGATCTGCATGGTCAAATCGGCAAGTTGCTGAGTGATTGGACCGGCACGCGTTGGGTTGTCAGTGTCTCGAATCAAGAAGGGTCGACAACCATTGCGGAACAAGAGGCTCAGGCCGATCTAGATCGGCGTGGGCGTGCTGAAAAAGATCCGCTGGTACAGGCCGTTAAGAAAGCCTTTCCGGGCGCCCAGATTACCCGGGTGACAGCGGCGGACTCTGACCTATCTGATGGGTTGGATGCCCAGGTGATGGATATGGACTCCCCTGATCTTGCATTGGATGATCCCGATGCCTCTGAGTTTTTTGATCCCGAAGATGATCTCTAACCGTTGAAATGAGGATGCGATGAAGAATCTTGGTTCAATGATGAAGCAGGCCCAGGAAATGCAATCCCGCATGCAGGAGATGCAGGCGGAGATGGAAAATCTGGAGATGCAGGGTGGCGCTGGTGGTGGACTGGTCACCGTTACCATCACCGGCAAGGGGGAGTTACGTCGTTTGAGTGTTGATCCCAGCCTGGTTGATCCCGCAGAAAAAGAAGTTATGGAAGACCTGATCGTGGCTGCTGTGAATGATGCGAAAGCCAAGGCGGATGAACGGATGCGTGAGGAAACCCAGAAATTGATGGGTGGATTGCAATTGCCACCCGGTATGAAACTGCCCTTTTGAGATAAATTGTGCAGGAAATAGAACGCCTTATCCAACTTCTGGCACGATTGCCAGGTCTTGGCCCCAGATCTGCGCGTCGCGCGGTGCTGATGCTGATCAAGCGCAAGGAAAGCCTGATGCAGCCCTTGGCGACAGCCTTGGCGGATGCGGCAGAGAAGATACGAACCTGCACGCGCTGTGGGAATCTTGATACATCTGAAATCTGTTCGATCTGTACGGATCAAGCGCGGGATGCGACCACGATCTGTGTTGTAGAGCAGGTTGCCGATCTGTGGGCCTTGGAGCGGACCGGCGTGTTTCGGGGGCGATATCATGTGCTGGGTGGGGTCCTGTCAGCAATTGACGGTATCGGGCCGGAGGATTTGAATATTGGGGCTTTGTTGGACCGCGTCGGGTCAGACTCTCCAGTCAAAGAAGTGATCCTGGCCACCAATCTTACGGTGGACGGACAGACAACGGCACACTATGTGACGGAGCGATTGGAAGAATCCGGCGTCTCCGTCAGCCGTCTTGCCCATGGAGTCCCGGTCGGAGGCGAATTGGATTATCTGGACGATGGAACGCTGGCGACAGCCCTGAAATCCCGACAAGCAGTTTAAGGATACTTTCACGGTCATGGCAGCCAAAAAGAAACTTTTCTTCCTGGCCCAGATGGGTGCGCCTGGACGCTATGATCCGGCCGTTTTTGCCAAACAGCCCGGCGGTGATAACGAGATTCTATGGTTTGAAAACATGCTGGGGGATTTAGGTCTTCTAGAGAGTATTGAGTATGGGGGCCGCCGGATTTGTTATGGAGAGGCTCTGCCGCATCCTTCTGATGGGGATGCCTATGTGATTGGGGGCAGTTTTCATTCCGTGCATGATGACCTGCCCTGGCAGCACGATATCCGGGCTTGGTTGAAGGGAATGCGCGAGGCTGAGACCCAACTTCCGGTTTTCGGTATTTGTGGCGGACATCAACTGATGAGCCAGGTTCTGGGTGGATCAATTGAGATGATGGCGGAAGGACCTGCAATTGGCACCCTGCCGATCAATTTAACTAAAGCAGGCCGGGATAGTTTCCTGTTCGATGGAGTCATCCCTCGGTTTAATTTTGGGAATGAGGAGCATGTATCGACCGCTCCACCGGATGCGACTGTCCTGGCAAGCACGGCCCAGATTCCAAATTGTGCTCTGGACTATCAGCGTGGCTGGGTATCAGTGCAGTTTCACCCCGAAGCGACGGATCGCTGTATGACAGAGTCCTGGGGTCCTAAAGCCGCCACAATTGCAGACCATTATATGCCCACGCCCGACGCCCCGCGTCTGTTTCTGAATTTCTTGAAAGCGAATGGGATCCTCTGATCATGAACAAGCCTACCGCCCTCTCAGCCTTTTTGGGGCTGATGTTGTTTGCCCCTGCTGTGCATGCACAAACCTCTGTTCCCGCCCCAGTCGCGGACAGTCAGATCTCCGTCTATTCTGATGGTTTGTCTGTGGTGTCAGAACAGCGCAGTGTGGTTCTGGACGGCACGGACCAGATGGTTTTGCTGCCTCATTTGCCAGAGGGGCTGGATATGTCCAGCCTATCCGTTGCGATTGGCAATGTGTCGGCAGGCAGCGTTACAATCCGTCAGGATACCCTGTCCCCACAAAGCTTGCTGATGCGGTCTGTTGGCAAGGAGATCAGTTGGTTGGTTCCGGTCGGTGATTCGGGGGCGGAGCGCGAAATTCGCGGCACGTTGATCAATGTTGATGGCGGTTTGATTCTAAAAGTTGGCGACCGGTATGAGGCAATGCCTCCCAATGGTCGACTGGCACTGGACAGCTTGCCAGAGGGCATGACCGGTGGATTGGAAATCGTAGCTGTGCCTGCGGCGGGTCTGTCTGGCGATCAGCCGGTGGCGTTGCGCTATGTTACGCCCAGCCTGACCTGGTCGGCGGATTACACAGCGGCGCTGAATCCGGATCAAACCACACTGACGCTCAGCGGGCATTATCTGATTACCAATGGAACAGACCGCAATTATACCAATGCAACCCTGCGTCTGGTAGCGGGGGAGACGAATCGCGTCGCGCCGATGCGCAAGGAATTGATGGTGCAACGTGCGCAGCCAACAATGTCGATGGCTGTTGCGCAAGATTCAGCGGCAGGCGGCGGACCGATGGAGGCGACTTTAGGCGATGTGCATGTCTATGATGTGGCTGGTACTGTCGACCTGCCCAGCACCTTGTCCGTGCGGCGCAGTTTGCAGGATCCCGTTACCTTGCCCGTCACGATGAAATATCGGTTGGAGGGCAATGGTATGGTCCATCCGGGGCAGCCCAGTCTAATGGAGGGCTTGCGCCCAACCGTCCGTCTGTCATTTGAAAATACGAAGGATGGCCCCTTGTCCAAGGCTCTGCCCGCCGGTCCAGTGCGGGTTTATGGTGCCCTGGCAGAGGATGGGCCGACAGCGCCTTCCGTTATTTTAGGGGAAGATTACATTTCCCACCTGCCTGTAGGTGGCACAGCGGAATTGGCTCTGGGCCAGGCTTTTGACGTGACGGCATCTCGTAAGGTTGTATCCTATGAAACCACGGGCGTTGGCCAGGATCGCCGGGCTGACCCCTATCAGGCCACCCATGAAATCACCCTTAAGAATGGTCGGAAAAACCCCGTGGAGATCGAATTGATTGAGGGGCTCTATGGTCAGAAATGGTCGATTTCAGACGCCTCAATCAAACCCGA
>JARGPE010000164.1 GCA_029212835.1 Alphaproteobacteria bacterium
TCAACACCTTCGTCGATTTTTCGGCACGAACGGTTGATATTCAAACGGGCACACTGTCCCAGGCAGGCTCAAGTATCGGTACTGTTATCCTGAATTCCGGCAATGGCGTGTCGGTCACAGATGCCACCAGCAGCTTCGCCATTGGATCTGGCAATAATACAGGAACCTGCAGCAGTTGCACCGGGGGTGTGGTCTTCACAGCATCGGATGCTCTGCAGCTAACAGTTAGTAACAATGGCGGCGCAGGAACTGGCAGCGCAACGCTATCACCAGACTCTGGCGGTCAATAGAATGAGCCGACCGATATCTCTTTTGATTTGTTTACAGAACTTCGCATGAACTGGATTGGAAAACGGGTACATTTCTGGGCACCGCTTCTGCTGTTGATTGGTGCCCTTTTTGTCCGTGCCTCTGAACCTGCTTGGTTGGAGGGGTTGCAGTTTTCTGTATTTGATCAATTGGTCCGCGCCTATCCCCGCGACTACAATCCATCGGCGGAGATTCCTGTCCGTATCGTAGATATCGATGAAGACAGTCTGTCGGCCTATGGTCAATGGCCCTGGTCCCGCTTAACCATCGCCCAGATGGTCCTGAACCTGCGCCAGGCAGGCGCCGCTGTGGTCGCTTTCGATATCGTGTTTTCTGAACCTGATCGAATATCGCCCCCCAATGCGGTGAAGGAATGGTCGATACTGGAGGGTGCGGAAGGTCTGTTGGATCAGGTCAAAAATCTGCCGGATTTTGATGTCGCCTTTGCGCAATATCTGGAGGCCATGAACCCGGTCGTGCTGGGATTTGTCCTCAGCCAGGATGATCGGCTTCCACGGGTGCCGGATTTTGACGGAACCTTTGCCACAAAAGGCCTGAATGCCGGTGATGTAAGACGGTTTCTGAAACCCGTCTATAGCGGTGCCGTCACCAATCTACCGTTATTTGAAAAGGCTGCTTCTGGCAATGGCAGCTTCAGCATGCGCCTGGAACAGGATGGACTGGTTCGCCGGGTTCCCGTCATTTTCCAATTGGATGCGAAAAACGGCGGTGATACGTTGCTGTATCCGTCTCTGGTCGCGGAATCATTCCGCACGGTTCAGGGGGTTAAAACCATGATCGTGCGGGCGGCGGGAACCGACAGTACCGCGTCCCTGTTGGACCAGGGTAATGTGAATGGTCTGGCCAATATTCAAATTGGCGCAAAAACGATCCCAACCGATCCATTTGGACGGATCTGGCTGCATTCAACCGGGCATCGGCAAGAGCGTTTTATCTCTGCGCAATCCGTATTGAAGGGCACTTTCGACCCTGCTTTGGTTAAGGGTGCGATTGTCTTTGTTGGCGCGACGGCAGCGGGCTTGTTGGATTTGCGGGCGACAGCCATGGCCTCCCAATTTCCAGGTGTCGAAATTCACGCAGAAATCGCCGAGCAAATTATCAGCGATCATTACCTGGAACGGCCAGGCACAGCCTTCTACTTCGAACTTGGATTTATTCTGGTTCTCGGTCTATTGCTCATCATCGCGATGCCGCGTCTGGGGGCTGCCAAGTCCGCTCTATTGGGTGGGATATGCGGTATCGGTGCCTTCGGATTTGCCTGGTATATGTTCACGCAGCATTTGCAACTGATCGATCCTGTTTTCCCCAGCGGGGCCGCGCTTGCGATTTACCTGAGTGGGACCGTCATCCTATTTGTACGGGAAGAATCCCAGCGTCGGCAGATCCGCAGTGCCTTTTCGCACTACCTGTCCCCGGATCTTGTCGCGCAATTAGCGGACCAACCAGAACGCCTGAAACTGGGGGGAGAGGCCAAGACCCTGACCTTCCTGTTCTGCGATGTGCGGGGATTTACAACTATTTCTGAGAGTTTTAAGGGAAATCCTCAGGGGCTGACACTGCTGATCAACCGGTTTCTGACTCCCTTGACCGACTGTATTCTCAGCCGGCGCGGGACGATTGATAAATATATGGGAGATTGCATCATGGCCTTCTGGAATGCGCCATTGGATGTCCCGGATCACCCTAAAAGTGCCTGCGAAGCGGCGCTATCAATGTTTGAATCCCTGCAGATATTAAACACTGCGCGCCAGGCAGAAGCGGAAGAGTCTGGCGATGTCTTCTTGCCGCTGAATATTGGCATTGGGGTGAATACCGGCGACTGCGTGGTTGGCAATATGGGATCTGCCCAACGCTTTGACTATTCAGTCCTGGGCGATGCGGTCAACCTAGCGTCGCGACTGGAAGGACAATCCAAAAGCTATGGCGTTGGCATCGTTCTGGGCACGGAAACCTGGCATGCGGTCGCTGATGACTTTGCCACATTAGAGTTGGATCGAATAGCTGTTAAGGGAAAAACTGAAGCAGTTACTATCGCCACTTGTATCGGGCGCAAGGACCTACTCCAGTCGCCGGAATTTCAGAAACACGCAAAGGAACATGAAGCATTACTGTCGGCGTTTCGGGCACAGGATTGGGACCTGGCCGAATCGCTTTTGGCCGCATTAACTGGTAAATTATCAGGCCGAATGGACGGTTTTTATGCAATTTATCAAGAACGTATCCACGAATATCGCGACAGTCCGCCTCCTGAAAATTGGGACGGCGTCTATATTGCCACCAGCAAATGATTCTGAGATTTTGTTTTCAACGTTACGATATACAAGTTGAGATGCTGTGATAGACTGGTTGTGTTATCGAAATTAACAAGACGGTGCCAAGCCAATTGGCAGCTGAAAACGGTATGGGCTAAAGATACGTTCCAATGGAACATACATCAAACACAAACCCTGACGATGGGTTCGATGAGAACCGGCGTGAAGACCGGTTCGGGCGACGAGCCGGAGAAAGAATGATCCACCGGTTGGTGGAGCTTGGGATCGCGCTGTCTTCTGAAAAAGATCATGACCGTTTGATGGAAATGATCCTCCTGGAAGCCAAAAATATCTATAATGCTGATGGTGGTACGCTGTATCTGGTGACGGACGATGAAACCGGCCTGTCGTTTCAGATTATGCGCAATGATACGCTAAAAATCGCCATGGGCGGTACGACGGGTAAAAAAATTCCATTCCCGCCTGTTCCGCTATACCGCCCGGATTCGTCCAAGAATATGAATAATGTGGCCTCCGCCGTGTATCATCAGGCAATGGCCAGTAACATTACTGATGCCTATGAGGCCCAGGAATTCGACTTTTCAGGTACGAAAAAGTTTGATGAAACGACTGGATATCGATCCAAATCCTTCCTGACTGTCCCCATGATCAACACGCAAGGCGAAGTTATCGGCGTCTTGCAGTTGATTAATGCGCGTGACCAGCAAAGTGACACCATCCCGTTTGAAACCTCGCTGCAGCCAATGATCGAGGCATTGACCAGCCAAGCGGCGGTCGCGTTGGAAAATCAGATGCTGATTCAACAACAGCGGGCGCTTTGGAATTCCTTAATCGAGATGATCGCGGCATCGATTGATGACAAGTCGCCCTATACCGGTGGCCACTGTCAGCGCGTGCCCGAAATAACCAAACTGTTGGCCAAAGCCGCCTGTGAGTCTGAGGTCGGCATTTTTGCCGGATTCGATCTGGATGAAGACGAGTGGTACGAATTGCACATTGCGGCCTGGCTGCATGATTGCGGCAAGGTTACGACCCCGGAATATGTGGTCGACAAAGCCTCCAAGCTGGAGACGATCTATAACCGCATTCACGAGGTCCGCACCCGCTTTGAAGTAATGCACCGGGATGCAGAGATTGAGTGCCTAAAGCGCAAGCTGGCCGGGGAAGACCCAGATACCTGTGACCGGGACTTTCAATTCGCCGTGGACAAATTGCAGGAAGAATATGCCTTTGTCGCCAATGCAAATGTCGGCGGCGAATTCATGGAAGATGCCGATATCCAGCGTCTGCAGGAAATTGGGCAACGCAGTTGGACACGGTATTTCGACAAGGGAATCGGCCTGAGCCCACCGGAAGCCATGCTTGTTGCAAAAAATCCTCCGCCCCCTGCCCCAGCTGTCGAACCGCTGATTGGCGATCTGCCGGAACATAAGACCGGTCACTATAATTTAGGGGAATTGACCAACCTGTCGATCCGCCGCGGGACGCTGACAGCGGAAGAGCGTGACAAGATTAATGACCACATTGTCGTGACGATCAAAATGTTGGAACAGCTGCCCTTCCCGAAGAAAATGAGGCGCGTTCCAGAATATGCCGGCGGCCACCACGAAAAGATGGATGGTACGGGATATCCCAAAGGATTGACCCGGACCGAAATGTCCATCCCGGCCCGCATCATGGCCATTGCAGATATCTTCGAGGCCCTGACCGCCGCAGACCGACCCTATAAGAAAGCCAAGACGGTCAGTGAATCCCTGAAGATCATGAAGTTCATGTGCAAGGATCAGCATATCGATCCAGATTTATTCGACTTGTTCCTGCGCTCTGGTGTCTGGAAGACCTATGCGGATGAATTCCTGGACCCCGCCCAGGTGGATGAGGTCAATATTCAGGACTATCTGCCCAGTCCGACCATGTTGAGCGCCCAAAGCGCCGCTGAATGATCCAATGCCTTAGGGCTGACGCAGGTCCGCCAAGGCGGCTTCAAGCTCTGCGATGCGTGCATGCAGTGGCGCTACAGCTTGTTGGATTTCCGTATTGGTAAAGCGCGGTGTGATATATTGCGGGCAATTCCAATCCAACGCGGCAAGCGTGATCAAAAAGGCCTGTTCAACCTTCGCCTTGTAATCCGGCAGAGTAAGGGACGCCAGAATCTCTGGATCGTCGGTCACGCGGGCATGACCCATGATTTTCAACCGTCCCCGTCTGGGATAGTCGACCAGAATCAGACTGACGCGATCATCGTGCTTCAGGTTCCCGGTGCTCAGATATTGTCGGTTCCCGCGAAAGTCTGCAAAGCCCATCGTTGATTCATTCAGGACCTTCAAGAATCCCACTGGACCACCGCGATGTTGGACATAGGGCCATCCCGTTTCTGATACGCTGGCCATATAGAAACTGTCGCGTGTCTGAATAAAGGCTGTTGCATCGGCATCAAAAAGATCAGGCTCAGAATCACCGAGGCCTCGGTTTGCATAGGCGGACCGGCTGCCATGTCGAACCTGTTCATCCTGAACGCCGGGCGTGAAAGTAAGCTTGGAATAATAATCGCTCATAATATGTCTTCCCATTTGGTTTCACTCCTGGGAAGATAACAATTGTGTAACATGTAATTAATTCATTATATTTTATTTTTTAATTCAGATAATCGGAATAATAGATGGATCGATTTCAGGCCCTGGAAACCTTTGTTGCGGTTGCGGAGGCTGGCGCTTTCAATGCTGCGGCCCAGAAATTGGGCCTATCGCCCCCCGCTGTCACACGCATCATTGCTCAGTTAGAAGCCAAATTGGGTGTGACCTTGTTTCTGCGTACGACCCGTCAGGTACGGTTGAGCGAATCCGGCCAGCGATTTCTGGATGACGCCCGCCGCGTCCTGTTGGAATTGCAAGAGGCCGAGGAGTCGGTGACCGGAGGCCACGCCCATCCGCGCGGATTATTGCGGATCACGGCACCCGTTCTGTTCGGTCGACGGTATATTGCCCCCATTCTGGCGGAGATGATGGATCTGTATCCAGATATGTCTGTGCAAGCATTGCTGCTGGATCGTGTCGTCAATCTTGCCGAAGAAGGCCTGGATATCGCCATTCGCATCGGGGTGCCAGAGGAGTCGTCACTAACTGCAATTCGGGTTGGGGCGGTTCGACCGGTTGTCTTTGCATCTCCAGACTATCTGGCCAAAAATGGAACCCCCAAAACGCCATCTGACCTTGCTACCCATCAGATTATTCAAGCGGGCAATTCAGAAAACCCACCTGCCTGGCTGTTCCAAAAGAATGGGACCCGACTGTCCGCCCGAGTTACGCCACGGATAACCGTGAACGACAACCAGGCCGTTATTGATATGGTTGCTGCAGGGGGCGGGATTGGACGCGTGCTGTCCTATCAGATCGCGCCAGCTTTAGCGTCTGGTGCGATTGTGCCTCTATTGGAAGACGTCGCTGCTCCCAGCCTGCCGATCCATATCCTGCATGGGGAGGGGCACCGCACCTCTGCTAAGCTTCGGGTGGCAGCAGACCTGTTAAGAGACCGACTGCGCAACGATTCAACGCTTCGTCTTGCTGGTCTCCATACGACCAAAGGCACATAAAAGAGACACGATAACGGATAAAAATCCTTACGTTTAGCGCATCTTAAAAACGCATTATCCTTCTGTCTCATTTACCCGATACATCTGTGGACAAGATTTGCGGTTGATGTGATAGGGGCCTTATATCAATCAGCGCTGGCACCGCCATCACAGGCCAGAACGGTTCCCGTTGTCCATCTTGCGTCGTCGGTCAGAAGGAACAAGGCAGCACGCGCCATATCGTCAGGGTGCGCGATATAGTTCATTGGCATCATATCCGCCATACCCTCCCTTGCTTCCTCTGTCGCCATCCAACGGTCAAACATTTCGGAATGCGTGGGACCTGGGGCAATCACATTTACCCGGATTCCTCTCCGCGCATAATCGAGTGCCGCACATTTTGTCATGCCGACGAGTCCCCATTTGGTCGATCCATAAAAGGAATTGCCGGGGGCTCCAACAATCCCGCCGATTGAGGATGTGTTAACGATCGCACCGCCACCAGTCTTAAGCATTGAAGCAATTTCATGCTTCATAGACAGGAATGCGCCTTTTAGATTTGTCTCAAAGATTCTTTCGTAGTCTTGTGCGTCCAACTCATGAAGGGGCTTCCATACGCCACCAACACCCGCATTGTTAAACGCGCCGTCAAGACGTCCAAAATGGTCGATCGCAAAGGCGATCGCCTGAGCTACAGATTTTTCGTCTGTTACATCACATTCGACAGCCGCGGCATTCAAACCATCCTGTTCCAATTCACCAACCATCGAATTGATCCGTTCGATCCGGCGCGCAGCAGCGACAACCTTGGCACCTTCTCTCGCAAAAAGACGTACGGCGGCTTCTCCAATGCCACTAGACGCACCGGTCACAAAGATCGTCTTTCCTTTCAGGCGACCAAAAGTTTCAGTCAAGGCAGCGGGATTATTATAGGTCATATCACTTCACTCCGTGGTTGACGCTGTCAACTTAATGTCACTAGTTGACAACGTCAACCTGAGAGTGGAAGTATCAAAACATGGTTACTATCCGTGATGCTTTGATTGATGCGGCGACAGGTCTCCTGGACGCCGGAGGAACCGCAGCGGTTACGATGCGCGATGTGGGAAAACGTGCCGGTGTTTCACACAATGCCCCATACAAGCATTTCGCTAACAAGGAGGCATTGCTGGCCGCCGTCGCAACACGGGAACTTGCACGACCGAGATTGGCGCCAAATGGGAAAGATCCGGCCATAACAACCCGTGAAATCATGCTGGACTATGCGCAATGGGCGTTAAGTTTCCCGGCTCGATTCAAATTGGTCTTCGGGGAATGGAAAACTGAGAATGCCGCATTGCAGACTGTGGCCGATGAAGCGCGTCGCCGATTGGTGGATGCGGTAAAGGCAGATCAACGACGAGGATATCTGCCCTTAGGCGATGCCGAACGTCTTGCGGCCTTACTCCTTGCGACTGCGCATGGTGCGGTAGATCAGGCTCTGTCTGGTCATCTTGCAAAAGATGGTAAGGGACGCGCATCGCCTGCAGACTTGATAGAAGATATCTTCCAACATCTCGGTCAACGATAACCTGTCCCAAAATTCTGATCGGGACCCTATAAGGGAAAATCACTGCGCAGGTGGCGGCAGTCATGTAAAGAAACTGCCTGCGCGCCACCCCGATTCTTCGTCTTACAAATGTTTAAGCCAACCCTCAGACGCCGATTTTACCGCCACCCTGTTTTGTGATCATCACAACAGACGGGCGCGGCGGCATGCCATCTTTGAAGTCAGGCCAGCGCGTGGCCGGGTCTTCGAAAGTCGATTCCCGTTCAAATCCGGTATAGTTCTTCGTGCCGTCAGCTGCTGGATGCTGGATCGCGACAAAGAAGGCTTCGCCATCCGCGCTAAAACAAGGCCCGCACATTTCCGCACCGATTGGCACGCGGAAGAACATTTTGCCCGTACCCCGTAAATCCCCTTCGGTTTCCAGTGCCCAGATACCGTCAGCCGTGCCGGATTTGACCCAACCGCTGCCCTGATCGGTAGAAATCCACAAACGTCCATCCGGGTCCACAGTGCAGTTATCCGGCGAGGCGAACCAACCGTTTTCGGTGGTGTGGGAATTCCATTTCGCATTCACATCCGGCTTGGCAGGATCACCACAGACAACCAACAGATCCCATGTCGCCGTTGTCGCAGCATGGTCTCCGTCTGGCGTCGTCAATTCTACGATTTGACCAAAGCTGTTTTCCGCCCGTGGATTTGGACCATCCACTTGGTCCGCCTTGCGCTTGGAATTGTTGGTCAGGTTAATATATACCCGCCCGGTTTTGGGATTGGCCTGGACGTCTTCAGGACGATCCATTTTGGTCGCACCCAACGCATCCGCCGCCAAACGGGTGGAGATCAGCACATCACCCTGATCCTTGAAGCCGTTCTCCGCCGTCAGCAGGCCCTGGCCATGGATCAAAGGCATCCAGGTCACACCACCCTGGTCCTCAAATTTCGCGACATATAGGATGCCTTCATCCAGCAAGTCCTTGTTGGCCGCGCGGTCCTGCATATTGACCGTGCCCTTGGTAACAAATTTATAGAGGTAATCGAAGCGCTGATCATCGCCCATATAGATAACCAATCGGCCGTCCTTGTTCACAATAGTCTCCGCCCCTTCATGTTTGAATCGCCCCAACGCCGTGCGCTTCACCGGGATCGAGGTGGGGTCCATCACATCCACTTCGACCACCCAACCAAAACGGTTCACTTCATTAGGCTCTTTGGAGATATCAAAGCGTGTGTCGAATTTACCCCAGGCATACCATTGGCCCGGCGCGCCATAGCGTTTCAGAACGGCGGCTTCCGAATGGTTTTCCAGCGCGTCCTTGCCCCAGAAATAGCCATTAAAGTTTTCTTCTGCCATCAAATAGGTGCCCCAGGGTGTAATGCCTCCGGCGCAATTATTCAGCGTGCCCAACACAGTCATGCCGTTCGGGTCCGCCTTGGTCTGAACGCGGATATGACCCGCAGCCGGGCCAGACAAGCGCATCGGGGTGCTGGCGGTGATGCGGCGGTTCAATTTACCGTTCGTATCAGCCGTCCATTTCCCATCAGCACCGCGCATGACCTCAACCACTGACCCCCCATGGGCGGCCATTTCGACCTTCACCAAAGCGTCGGTCATATCGGAAAAATCTTTCTTTTCCTGATCGCCAAGACCCGGAAACATCAGTTCTTCGTTGGTATACTCATGATTGACGCACAGGACCGCGCGCTCCGCGCTCAAAGGGATCATGCCGATAAAGTCATTGTTGTAGCCAAATTGGCGCA
>JARGPE010000165.1 GCA_029212835.1 Alphaproteobacteria bacterium
TTCCGCGCAACAAGGATGGCAAAAGTGCAGCCAGGCCAAGCGCGCAAGCGCCCATGCCCAAACCACGGCCAAAATCACGGCGCGTCGGTGCCAGGAGAGATGTTTTTACGGGATCGGTCACGGGCTGAACCTCCAAATCATTTAAGAGTAACGCTAACAAGGGTGAGACAGGATGTCTAAGAACGATATGTGGGGCGGTCGATTCTCCGGCGGTCCGGCGGAAATCATGGAAAAGATCAATGCCTCCATCGGCTTTGATAAGAACCTCTATAAACAAGACATCCAAGGCTCCCTAGCGCATTCCGATATGCTGGCCGCGCAGGGTATTATTACCAACGAAGACCGCGATGCCATCCATCAGGGCCTCGCCGAGATCCAACAAGAAATCGAGGCTGGCACGTTCGATTTCAAGACCGAGTTGGAAGATATCCACATGAATGTGGAAGCCCGCCTGCGCGAAAAGATCGGTGATCCCGGTGCGCGCCTGCATACCGGTCGTAGCCGAAACGATCAGGTTATCACCGATGTGCGCCTGTGGACCCGCGATGCGCTGGACGGCCTGGATGCGCTGATGGCGGATCTTCAGCGGGCCCTGATCGACAAGGCCGAAGCCCATGCTGACGTACTGATGCCGGGCTACACACATCTTCAAAGCGCTCAGCCTGTGACATTCGGTCACCATCTGATGGCCTATGTTGAAATGGTCGGGCGGGATCGCGGTCGGCTGGCCGATTGCCGCAAGCGTCTGAATGAATGCCCACTGGGTGCTGCCGCCCTGGCCGGAACCTCCTTCCCAATTGATCGGCATCAGACGGCCAAGGCACTGGGATTTGATCGGCCCACCGCCAATTCAATGGACAGCGTCGGCAGCCGGGACTTCATCCTGGAATTCCTCGCAGCAGGCTCCATTCATGCCATCCATCTCAGCCGCTTGGCCGAAGAGATTGTGATGTGGATGTCGGATCGCTTCGCCTTTATCAGCCTCAGCGACGCCTTCACCACGGGCTCTTCCATCATGCCGCAGAAGAAAAACCCGGATGCCGCCGAACTGGTGCGCGCCAAGCCCGGTCGCTTGCTGGGGGCCTTCATCAGCGTCTCGACAATGATGAAGGGGCTGCCAATGACCTTCTGCAAGGATATGCAGGAAGATAAAGAGCCGCTGTTTGATGCCGTGGAATCCCTGACTCTGGCGGTTGCTGCTACGGCGGGCATGGTTGACGATATGCAGCCTCGCCCAGATCGCATGATGGCAGGCTTGGAAAAGGGATTCCCCACTGCCACCGATCTGGCGGATTGGTGCGTGCGAGTCCTGAACCTGCCCTTCCGGGACGCCCATCATGTTACCGGCGCACTGGTTGCCAAAGCGGAAGCGCGGGACGTTGATCTGGCGGACTTGTCGTTAGAAGATATGCAATCAGTGGAAAAACGCATTACATCCGATATATACTCGGTTCTAAGCCCGGCAGCCTCTGTTGCCAGCCGGACCAGCTTTGGGGGCACAGCGCCCAGCCGCGTACGAGAAGCCGCTGCTGCTGCCAGAAAGCAGTATTTGTGAGGTATGTGAAGGAGTTGAGCGGTATGGAAGAAACGACACGTCGCGCGCTGTTGCGCCGGGCCGGCACAGCCCTGCTGGTGACCGCAGCAGCCAGCCTGCCCCTGGCGGCCTGTGGCAAGAAGTCACCGCCCAAACCGCCATCAGGTGATGATGCGCCCTATCCGCGAAAATATCCGTCGGAACCTGCGCCTTCCTGAAAACCTGCTCCAGCAAACGCCTTTTTGTAGATTGGCACCTGAAAAATGAATCATTTCGAATACCACAATGGGGTTCTGCACGCCGAAGGCGTCCCCCTTACCCGCATCGCGAAAGAAGTTGGAACCCCGGTCTATGTCTATTCCAGCGCAACGCTAACCCGACACTATACGGTCTTTGCTGAGGCATTTCGGGCCGCCGGTCTGGACGCCAAGATCTGCTATGCGGTCAAGGCGAACAGCAATCTGGCCGTAATCGCCCTGTTGGGCCAATTGGGGGCCGGGGCCGACGTTGTGTCCGAAGGGGAATTGCGCCGTGCCCTGGCTGCCGGAATCCCGCCGGACCGCATCGTCTTTTCCGGCGTTGGTAAAAGCGAGGGCGAACTGCGCTTTGCCCTGGAAACCGGCATTCATGAAATCAATGTGGAATCCGAAAGCGAACTGCGCTTGTTATCCAAGGTCGCCAGCAGCCTGAACAAAACAGCGGAAATCGCCTTACGGGTTAACCCCGATGTAGATGCCAAAACCCATGAGAAGATCTCGACGGGCAAAAAGGAAAACAAATTCGGTATCGATATTGATCGTGCTGAAGAGGTTTACGCACTCGCCGCCTCGCTTCCGGGTCTGGCGCCGGTTACGGTTGCCGTGCATATCGGCAGTCAATTGACGGATCTGGAACCCTATCGTCAGGCCTTCCGACGGGTTGCTATCTTGGTAGAGCGGTTGCGCGAGTTGGGCCACAAAATCAGCCGTGTTGATCTGGGCGGCGGTCTTGGCATTCCCTACAACGCCGAAAACCCTCCCCTGCCAGATGCCTATGCAAAGATGGCGGCAGAAGAGATTGCCCATCTGAACTGTCAGGTGATGCTGGAACCGGGGCGCATGATTGTCGGCAATGCCGGGGTTTTGCTATCGCGCGCGCTGGTGGTGAAGCCTGGTGAGGCCAAGCGTTTCCTGATCCTGGATGCGGCCATGAATGATCTGATCCGCCCTGCACTGTATAATGGCCATCATGGCTTGCGCCCGGTCACAGAACCGGCTGCAAATGCCACTCTGATGCCTGTTGATGTCGTCGGTCCGGTCTGCGAATCCGGTGATACCTTTGCCAAGGACCGCCTGTTGCCACCAATTGAAGAGGGTGATCTTGTCGCATTTGGAACTGCCGGGGCCTATGGCGCGGTGATGGCATCGACCTATAATTCCCGTTTGCTGGTGCCGGAAGTGCTGGTTGATGGTGATCACTATGCCGTGATCAGGCCCAGACAGACCTATGAAGAGTTGATCGGCATGGACAGAATTCCAGATTGGTTACAGACTGATCCTCAGGATCATGCCGCGAAAAGGATTGGAGCGACAGGATGACAGATCAACCGGCTCGGGGGGGCCATAAGGATGCGATGGGTGCAGACATGCCCATCGGCCTCTCCCGTGCAGTGTTGATTTGGGAAGCTCTGGAAATTGCATTCTGGAGGCCTGTTAGTTTTCTGATCCTGTTTCTTGCGGTGGCTGTCACCGGAATATTGCCGGACCTTGCCGCATGGGCGCATGCCGCTGTGCTGCTGGCATCAGCCCTGATCTTCTGCGGGTTGATGATTCAAGGATTTCGGCGGTTTCATCTGCCGCAGTACGAAGCCGCACGCCGCCGGGTTGAGATCGTCAACAAACTGGATCACCGCCCGCTGGAAAGCCTGGCAGATCGGCCCAGCGGCGATAGCCCGGTCCAATTGGCCCTGTGGCATGCGCATCAGGCGCGCCTACGCGAACGTCTGGGTCACTTATCGGTCGGAGTTCCCACGCCCCAATTGGCCAAACGGGATCCGCTTGCCCTGCGTCTGATCGCCCCGTTTCTTTTGATCATTTCCCTGTTTGCTGCGGGCGGGGACAGTTTTGAGCGTCTACGCATCGCCCTGGTTCCTAATATTGGAACGTCGGCACCGACTCTGGCGGTCGGCATCGATGCCTGGTTAGCACCACCAGACTATACCGGATTGCCCCCTATCTACATGTCCAGCAGCAAGGAGCAGGTGCCAAACGCCGCCGACCAGACCGACACGGCAATAAAAGGCAACGACTACAGCACACCGATTGGGTCCAGACTGGTGGTGCAGGTTAGCGGTGTGCCGGATGGGGCGACACTGATCACGCCCCAAGGCCCGATGCCAATGGCACGGTTTGCCGATAATGCCGTGGCATTGGAGCATGAAATCCAAAAATCGGGCACATTTTCCATTGAATCCGATGGCGACACGGTAGCGTCCTGGGAAATTCGCGCCATGCCGGATGAACCGCCTGTTGTGACGCTGCCTGACCCGCCTGTTGCTAGTGTACAGCGTGCCCTGACCATCACGCATACAGTATCGGATGATTTTGGCGTAACCGCGCTGCGGGCGGAAATTGAGCGGGCGGACCGACCAGCGGGCTCTGCCCAAAGCAGCGCTCGGGGTGACGAAGAAATGATGATCGTCACGCAATTGCCGGTCCCGGACCCCAGCAAATACGGCACCAAACGCCGCGCTTATCGCGACTATACCGCACATCCTTGGGCCGGGGGCGAAGTGCGCCTGACCCTAATTGCAACAGATGCCTTGGGCCAGGAAGGACGATCCGAGCCGGTTACATTGATTCTGCCAGCACGAGAGTTCAGCCATCCGGTCGCAAAGGTTATTGTGGAACTGAGACGGGAACTCGCCTGGGACCCAATGCGAAACTATCGCGGTGTATCGGATGCATTGGATGCACTGTCTTGGGATCATCACGCTTTTGACGATAAGGTGACGGTCTTCATGGCGCTGCGCCAAGCCGCGCGTGCCCTATCTCCCAACCGACGCAGCGGTGAAGCGCCCAACACCAAAACGATTAACTCTGTTGTCGACCTGTTATGGAAGACTGCGCTGTATTTGGAAGATGGTGGCGTTTCCCTGGCATTGCAGCGATTGCGAGACGCGCAACAGGCCCTAATGGACGCGCTTTCCAACGGCGCCGATGCCGCCGAATTGGACAAGCTGATGGACGACCTGCAGAAGGCGATGCAGGACTATATGCAGGCCATGGCCGAACAAATGCGCCAGAACATGGCAGAAGGCCAAAATCCCCCAGAAATGGCGCCAGGGGAGAATGTGGTTTCCCAACGCGACATCGAAGACATGATGCAGCAATTGCGCGACATGATGCAGAACGGCATGACCGACAGCGCCCAGCAGATGCTGGAACAATTGCGCAATATGATGGAAAACATGCAGGCGGGCATGCAACAGCAAATGTCCCCGCAAAATCAGCAGGCGATGGAAATGCTCAATTCCATGAAAGATATCATGGAAAGCCAGCGAGAGTTGATGGACAGAACCCATCGCCGTGACCTGGAACGGCGAGGCGATAGCAAGCCGGAACAAGGCCAGGCCGGTCAACAAAGCCAGGCCCAGCGCAATCAACAAAGCCAAGGTCAGGCGCAACAAGGCCAACAGGGCGAATCCGGCGACCAGCAACGCGCCCAGGACAAAGCCGATGCCGTTCTGCAAGATGCCCTGCGTCGTCAATTGGGTGAAGTAATGCGCAAATTTGGCGAGATGATGGGCCAGATCCCCGAACCCTTTGGACGTGCGGATGAAGGTATGGGCGAAGCAACCCAACGCCTCGGCGATGGCAAACCTGGTGAAGCGGTCGATTCCCAAGGCAAAGCGCTAGATGCGATGCAAGAAGCAGCAGATGCCGCCCGCAGCGCTTTTATCGAGCGCTTTGAACAACAGATGGGGCTGGGTCAGCAAATGCCCGGACAATCCGGCGAACAGACGATGGATCCGTTTGGACGCGAAGCCAGTGATACATTCCGGGGCAGTATGCAAGGTCAGGTGAAAGTCCCTGACAAAGGAGGGCTGGAGAAAGCCCGTGAAATCCGGGATGAGTTACGCCGTCGCGCCGGGGATCGATCCCGTCCCACCGAAGACCTGGATTACATCGACCGCCTGCTGGACCAGTTTTAAGGTCGGTTCAAAACCTGAGCGGACCCGATTGTGAAGCCCTATCCGGCCCATTGATATTTGCGGGGTTCTTTTGAAGCACGAGGTTTGAAACGCATTTTCGTCTGCATCAGGGTATCACGATCGGCCACCGGTAGATGTCGACCCTCTGTTGGGGTCAGGCCATAGGCCTTGCGGAACAATGTCGCAAAATGGGACTGACCATTAAATCCACATTCCAGTGTGATATCCAACACCGACCGATCGGTCGTCATCACCAGCCACAGACCGTGATCCAAGCGCAGTGCCCTGGAAAAATCTCCAAAGCTCATGCCCAGTTCTTCACGAAAACCCCGTTCTAACTGGCGTCTGGAAATGCCAACGGTCCGGGCCAATTGATCGATGCGGGGCGGGTCTGACAGCTTCTCCTCCAATAGCAGGATAGCGCGGGCAACGCGCGGGTCTCTAACCGATTGAGCAACGGGCGGCTGGGGTTGAGGCGTCGCAGCGGTCCGACTGGCCTCTACCATCATGATACTCAGGGCCTTTTGGGCCATATCGCGCCCCAAATGCTGTTCGATCATCCAGGCCGCAAGGCGCGCAGACCCCACCCCGCCAGCACAGGTGATACGCTTTCCATCCGCTACGAACAGGCGGCTGGCATCGGGTTCAACACTGTCAAACCGATCGATCATGTCCTGATAATGCAGCCAACTGACACAGGCCTTACGCCCATCCAACAGACCGGCCCGCGCCATTGCAAAAACCCCGGTGCAAATGCCAACCAGCGCCACGCCCTGCCGTGCGGCAAGGCGTAAATACTCCAGAACCGGGCTTTCCTTATCCTCATCATGTCCCAGCAGGCCACCGATTACGACCACATAGTCAAAACGATCCGGGGATAGAAATGTGTTGGTCACTGAAATGCCAATGCCACAACTGGCCGGAATCATGCGCCCGTCATGGGACATGACTTCCCATCGGCACCGGATTGGACGGGATCGATCCCGCTCATCAGCCGCCAACCGCAGGGCATCAATGAAGGAAGCAAAAGCATTCAGCGTAAAATTTGGCAGGGGGACAATGCCAACACTAAGCGCTGTTGCCGCGGTCTCCCCCGCCACCGTGCCGCTTCCTTTATGGGATAATACATCATCTTTGCTCATAAGGTTTACTCTATGCAGATGTCAGCAGCGTTGAAAGCATCCACAATACAGCGTATCTCCTCCTTTGGGCCAGACGGTTGGACGGTCGCGCCCAGGCAATGGGGAAACTCGTCTGGGTGAGGAAAGTCCGGGCTCCACGGAAACACGGTGCCGGTTAACGACCGGCGGGGGCGACCCTAGGGAAAGTGCCACAGAAAGCAAACCGCCTCGATTTCGATTGAGGTAAGGGTGAAAGGGTGCGGTAAGAGCGCACCGCTCGTCCGGCAACGGAGGAGGCATGGTAAACCCCACCGGGAGCAAAACCGAGTAGGGATGGTAGCCGCACAGGGGTAGATCTCTTCGGAGATATCGCCTTTGGAAGACGGCAGGCGGGTTTCCGCGCCCCATCCGGGTAGGTTGCGAGAGGCGCTCGGCAACGAGTGTCCCAGAGGAATGGCCGTCCATCGCCCCCGATCTTCGGGTCGGCGGGGGAGGACAGAACCCGGCTTACAGACCGTCTGGCCCATTTAGTTGATTGCCTAACTCTCCCAGTTGCATACCATACGCCTTATTAAAACGGCATTTAATGCGACGGTTTATAGGGAGAGCAAGCGATGCGGTTCCGTGTTTTTGTGATCAGCATTCTTATCCTGTCTCATTGGCCATATCTGACCCCAGCATGGGCATCCGATGATGATTGTCAGCCTGCAGATCAAGTGAACTATGTTCAGGGCGCTGATGAATGTCTGGCCATTCAGACATACCTGCCCAGCACGTCATCAGGAAACAAAACGCTGGTTATTGTTTTGCACGGGGATCTCAGTAGCGGCGGCCCGGCAGATTACATTTTCCCCATCGCGAAAACGGCCTCCGACTTGGGCGCTGTCGGCATTGCTATGATGCGGATCGGCTATAGCGGTGGTGGTCGAAGCTCCACCGGCATTGCCAGTCGTTCCGAAAACCGGTCTCAGATTTATACATCAGACGAAATGGACGCCATCGCCGATGCGACCACACGCCTGAAGGCACATTACGATGCCGATACGGTGGTGATGATCGGCCATAGCGGCGGGGCGGTCATGACAGGCGTGATTCTGGGTCGTCATCCTGGCCTGGTGCAGCGTGCGTTGCTGTTAAGCTGCCCCTGCGACGTGCCAACCTGGCGACAGATCAACAACCGCAAACCCTTGTCGCGCGCGGAAAACCCGCTTGATTATATTGACCGCATCCCGGCTGGAACCATGATCCGACTGGTCACTGGATCGCGCGACACCAATACCTGGTCACGACTGTCGCGTGACTATGCGGCAGATGCCTCAGCCAGGGGCATTGATGCCACCTTCGTCGAAGTGTCCGGCGCACAGCATAACCTGACGGCAGAAATGGCAGACAGTGCCGAATTCAAGGATGCTGTCCGTCAGGTCATCACCGGGCAGTGATTATGCCATAGCAGCATTTCTAGGGCCTTTAGGGCGACGGATATACAGCAGCCAGAAGGCAATCGACATGTTCAGCAGGTTAAATGCGATGCCATTCAGGAAGGCCGCCTGATAGCTGCCGGTAAGATCATAGATTTCACCCGACATCCATCCGCCCAATGCCATACCCAGAACCGTTGCCATCAGGACGATTCCGACCCGGGACCCCGCCTGACGGGCCGGAAAATATTCCCGCACGATCAAGGCATAGCTGGGCACGATCCCCCCCTGTGACAGGCCAAACAAAGCAGAGACCAAATACAGGGAGACCAATCCATCAAAAGGCAGATAAAAGAGCAGGGCCAAGCATTGCAGGGTCGAGCCCAGGATCAAGGTGCCAACACCCCCGATCTTATCGGCAATCACCCCTGACGCCAACCGACTGATAACGCCCAACCCCAGCATAAGGGACAACATCTCTGCCCCCACCGCCGGACCATATCCCAGATCCCCGCAATAGGCGACGATATGGACCTGGGGCATGGACATCGCCACACAGCATCCAATCCCGGCAACGACCAAAAGCATCAGAACGACATTGGGCGATACCGGTGCGGATGCGGTCGCAGCCTTAGCCGCCACGGGAACAGAGCCCTGATCAATATCAGGACGGCGCCGCAACAACAGGGCAAGGGGAATCATGGTGCAGAAGCAAAACACACCCACCCAGAAATAAGCACCCCGCCAGCCAATCGATACAATCGCTTCCTGCAGGATCGGCGGCCAGATCGCCCCGGCCAGATAATTGCCACTGGCGACAATCGCAATCGCAAGACCCCGGCGCTTTAAAAACCAATGTGAAACATCGGCCACCATCGGCCCGAAGGTCGCAGAACTGCCCAACATTCCGATTAACACGGCCTGACAGATCAGGAAGGTCCAAAAATTCGGCGCAAAGGAAGACAGGACATAGCCCGCACCGATCATCGTTGCAGCCATAATAACCGGCACGGCAATCCCAAACCGATCCACCAACCGACCCATCAGCACGCCCCCCAGGGCAAAGCCGATCATCGTCGCGGTATAAGGAAACGATGCCCCGCCACGATCCAGACCAAATTCCAGCTCAATGGACGGCAG
>JARGPE010000166.1 GCA_029212835.1 Alphaproteobacteria bacterium
CCTTGGAATTGGATCTGTCAGAACAGCAGAGCCAATTGATGGGCAAGCCCATGCCGGTCTATCTGGCCGTGCCGGTTCGTCATTTGGGCGGCCGTGCTACGCGGGGAGATTTGCCGCGCTATCAGGAAGTGGCAGGTCTGCCGGTTTCTGACGAGCATACCGGCGAGGGGGAAATGACAATTCCGCGCATGAAGCCGCGTCTGTCGCTGCAACTGACCGAAACCCTGGCGCAAAAATATGTTGGTTTCCCTATAGCGCGGTTGGTGCTGCGCGAAGAAGCCTTCACTATGACGAATTTCATTCCGGCTCAGCTGGCGATTTCGCGCGTCTCTGCGATTGGGGAAATGTGCCAGGCCGTCGCAACGCGCTTGCGTGAAAAGGCTATGTTCCTGGCGGAGCGTGCGCGTACACCGCTGGGGCAGACTGATAAGCCGATGCTGCAGCAGTCCCAGACAGCAATCCACGGATTGGTGGCGGGCTTGCCGATGTATGAAGCCATCCTGAAAACCGACAATTGCCATCCGTTCCCGCTTTATCTCAGCCTGTGCCAGATTGTCGGGCATATGACGGCTGTGGGAGGGGCATTGGTGCCGCCGATGCTGCCCTCTTATGATCACAATGACCCGAAAGCGGCATTTTCCGCAGCCTGTGACTTTGTCATCCAGATGTTGGATCGTGTCTCAGAAGCTTATACTGCCATTCCGTTTGAGGAAGCCGATGGGGTCTTCAGCTTGAAGATTGATCCGGCTTGGTGCGATGATGATCTGACAATTGGTGTGCGGGCGCGTGCCGAAATGACAGAGGCGGATGTGATCGCCTGGATGGATGTGGCCTTGGTCGGATCTGACTCTGTGATCAAACCGATGCGCGAGCGCCGCGTTCTGGGTGCCCCCCGTCACCGCATTGATCGGGAACAGGCATTGGATGTAGTCCCAACGCGCGGTGTTGTTCTGTTTAAAATCGAAGTGAACTTTGATGATATCGTGCCGGGTGAGAAACTGTCGATTCTGTCTGGGGACCGTGGTCGTCGCGAGCCTCCACAGGAAATCGTGCTGTATGTCCGTAATCCATCCGGCGACGATCGGTAAGGTCAGGCGATGGCTGTTCAGCCTGTCTCTCCCATGTCAAAAGCCCAGCGTAAAGCGGGTATGGGCTCTGCTGGCGGTGGTCCAACAGCGGGGGGCGCAGGTGCCTACATTCTGGACCAATTTCGCGAATTCTATGATGAGGTGCTGATTCTTCGAGAAGAAGCCCTGATGAGTGGCCGTGCCCGAGCTGCAACTATGCCAAGTTTTGACGAGGCTCTGGCTTTTGATCCAAACAGACCCAAGCCCCCCCCTTTACCAGGTTTTAATGCGCCGCCACCCTTGCCGGGTGAAGCAGCACCACAAGGGGGTGACCTGGATCAAGACGATGACGACGAAGCCACGGCGATTGACAACGATCACCATGGAATTGGGTTGAAGGCCGAGGAGGCATTGCGGCGTCTGCAGACATTGTTGGAGATGCAGGCCCTGGAGGCAGGACGGCGTGGCGGCGAATATGGTGTCTTGTACTATCGGGAAGCGCAATATGTCATGGCAGCCTTGGCAGACGAGATTTTCCTGACACTGGATTGGCCAGGTCACGATTTCTGGCGCAATGATCTGTTGGAGACCCGGCTATTTGAATCCTACAATGCCGGGGATGTTTTCTTTAAGCGCATGGAAAAACTGCTGAAAACTGGCGACCGTGTGCAGGCTGAAATTGCCATCGTGTATTTGTTAGCACTTACCTTTGGATTTCGGGGTCGCTATGCCGGTGGCCGTGATGAAGCCCGAATCTCGGAATACCGCAAACAACTTTACTATTATATCTATCAGAAACGACCGAGTTTGGGGGATCCAAGTCATCGCTTGGCACCAGAGGCTTATCAACATACGCAGATGGGGACGGTGGTCCGTATGCTGCCGTCACCAGGTCGTTGGGTATGGTTGTTTGTTGGCGTTGTTCTGATTTACGGAATTTGCGCCCATATTATTTTCAATGATGCTCTAGCGCCTCTCCTTGAGGCGCTTGATCGCGCAGGCGGTTAGGGGCAGGGCTGATGAGCTGGCTGGATTTTATCCGCGACCTTCTGTACCGACTGACACCTTATTTGCCAGGGATTGTTGGTTTCCTGGTCGTGATATCGTTTATTCTGATCGGCGCCTTGCTGTTTATTGTGCGCAAGATGCGTGCATCGCGTAAGGCCGACGGGGATGATGATACAGAACCACGGCATTTGGATTCAGATCCAGATTATCAACCTTTTGCGGCAGAACCTGAAGACCTGCCGCTTTTGCCAATGCGCAAGAGCTTCCAGCACGCATTGAAGATCCTGCGCAATCATGTCGCTGGCCGTGATTGGCGATATGCTATTCCTTGGTATCTTTTGTTAGGACCTGAAGGGGCTGGCAAATCCACATTGATTGCTCATACCGGGTTGGATTTACCTGTCGGGCAGCCTGCGGAAGATTACGAGGATCTGCGCCCCGCCTGTAAGTGGTGGTTTTTTGATCGTGGTGTTGTGCTGGACATGGCGGGCGCCTTGGTGCGTCAACGCGAAGGGCGTGGATCAAACGCTAAGGCATGGCGCAATTTTCTGGGCTTCCTGGATCGATACCGGCCACGCCGACCGGCAGATGGCATTATTCTGACTATCCCAATTGAGGATTTTCTGGATGATGATGGCGCAGTTCGGCCTGCTGAAGACATCACCCAACGTGCCGATGCAATCTATAAGAAATTATGGCAAGCGCAGGCCCGTCTTGGCCTTGCCTTTCCGGTCTATGTGATCATCACTAAAATGGATCGACTGCCAGGGTTCCAGGCATTGGTGTCGGAACTGCCAGACCACAGCCTCGCCGATATGCTGGGCTGGGCCAGTCCCTATAGTTTCGATTCAGAGTTTCGCGAAGGTTGGATTGATGAGGCGGTGGAGACTGTAGGGCAGGGACTGCAGGCCGCCCAAATGGAAATCTTTGCAATGAGCGGTGATACCGCTTCAGCAGAGGATATCTATCAACTGCCGGCATCCTTTGAAGGCCTGCGGGAACCGATGCGGCTGTATTTGCGGCAATTGTTCAAACCCAGCACTTATCACGAAAGTTTCTCGCCCCGGGGCATATGGTTCACCGGGGACAGTGGTATGGAAGACTTGGTCTCGGACCGTCCAGTGCCGGTACTGTCAGGGGTTTATGGCGGCCCCAGGGCGCGTGCCGCTTATCCTGTGTTTTTGCAGGACCTGTTTGAAACCAAGATATTCCCCGAAAAGAACATGGCGCGCCCGGTCAAGCGGACGCTGATCCATAGTAATAAAATCGCGACCACGGCACAGGCGGCCTCTATTGGTGTTGTTGTCTTTGGTGCGTTTTTTCTGTGGTTGTTACATCGTGATATGAACCGTGATGTCCAGACCGTAACACCATTTATTCAACAGGTCGGGCAGGATATGGACAGCGTTCGCGCGGCCAATCGCGCCAATGCGTCGGGTAATGCGGCTGGTAATTTCAATCGCGATCGTGCCTTGCGACTGTTGGAGGGGATGGCAGAATTACAGACGGGGTCATTCTTCTCGATCCTGATGCCGTCCTCTTTCCTGGCGGATATTGATAGCCGCGTCATCAAGGTGACGACAAATGCCTTTAATTTGTTCATTTTGCAGTCGATGGGGGCGGCGCTGGATGAGCGTGGACAGTCTATCGGCGCGGGGCGTCTGCCCCCTGAAGGGTCGTCGACTGGTGATTTGGAAATACGTCCCTCAGTCTTACCGGTCGGTTCGTCTTCAATAGGCAACAGCCCAGCCCCTCGCAGTGATGAATTTGAATTATTGCGGCGCTATGTTGGGGCGGTTCGAGACTTTGAATCCGCTATTAATCGTTACAATCAGCTCAGTCAGACCAATGATCTGGAAGACGTGCGGCGTTTGGTTTCCTATTTATTCCAAGTCTTGTTGCCGGAAAGCTTTTTAGAAAATTCAGACTTTTATTCAGAGGCATTGAGTGGGGCGAATTACCGAACCATCCCCTTGGATGCGTATCAGCGGGATATGCAGGCAAAATATCAGGATATGGCAGATCGTGCCGTTGTGTCGCTGTATTCTCAAAATGCACTCTTGATCAAATTACGAGATCTCGCACAGACATTGGATAATGCGGCGAACAGTAGATCCGCTGGTATGGATCAACTGACTGAGGTTTTTAATCAGATCAAAACGATCCGAAAGTGGCTGGATGATCCTAAATATACCTGGATGGATGACCCATCCTATGATCCGACAATCGCATACGCAGAATTGGAAGCACGGATTGGTGGATCGCAAATCCTGGGCCCCGATATCGCCGCGTCCTTCGATGCGGCCAACAAGCAAGGTCTGAAATCACTGCATCAGGAGTTGCCGGATCTGCGGTCGGTAACGATGGGGCCGCTTTTGGCAAGGGAAGGGGATAGAACGGTTCTGCGCCTTTCCCCTGCGATCCTGGATCTTTATGGGCTGTTGGAAAGCCTGTATCAGCGACCCTTCATGCAGGATGGCCGGTTTCAATCAATGCCTGCAGCACCATCCGTGGGCAGTGCCATTGAATGGGACACGGGGTCACTGGAAGAAGGCATCGCTTACATCGATGATTTCGACAAATTTGTCGCGTCTGATTTGGATCGTGTTCCCAGAGCACTGCACCCGCTGTTACGCACTGCTGGTGGGCAGAGCTTAGAGCGCCATGTGAACGACAAGATCGCATCAGCGATGGTAGTGCCGAGGGGTCGCTCTAGCCTCTCGCTGCAATCCGAAGAGTCATTGCGACGCTCTGTTGTGGCATTCAGCACGGCTGGAAATGCCTTGCGCCATATCCTAGGAGCCTATGACGATTTGGGGTTGGAAGACAGCTATCTTGACCTTCTGGATCTCAGCACCACCAGCGCTCTATCGCTGATTCGAGAAGCGGACTCATTGTTTAATAGCAGTTCGTTATATGTCCCACAGGGTGGGGATTTTACCTGGTGGGATGGGGATGCAAATATGGCCTTACAGGCCTTCCGGGCCCGGGATCTTTTTGCATTGCGTGATGTTCTGGCACAACAACGGGGGCGAATCTCCATCATTGCAATGGGTTACGTGAAACCTGTCGCTGATTTTCTGAATGCCTTGAATGCCAATTTATCGGACCAGGAGTCTGGGCTGCTATCGCGCTGGACCAATATCATCGACGAATTGACCAAATATGATCTGCAGCAGGCCGATAACAGCGTGTCTGATTTGGAGCGTTTTATCACTGGTCCGATGATGGACGTGACCTTCGCCAATTGTGGTGAAACACTGGACGCGCTCCCAACAGGCAATCGCCAGGGTGATTTCTTTGCTGAGCGGATAAACAAATTAAGCCGCGACATTCGCAATCGCTGTTTGGCCTTGGCTGGTGTGCAGGCGCAAAGCGCTTATACCGCCATTGCCGATAGCTTCGACGATACATTGGCTGGGCGTTATCCCTTCACCTTAACCCCGTTTGAGTCTGATATGCGGGAGGTTAGCCCGAGGGATTTGCGCACTTTCTTTGCAAAATATGATCGCGATGTAAAAAGTGCCCGATTGGCCTTGGAACAGGCCGATGATCTGGGATATGGGCGTGATCAGGCGCTGGAATTTATCACCCGTATGGATCGGGTGCGGGCGTTGTTTGATCCATGGCTTTCCTCTGCCAATCGAGAGGACTCTCCGGTTTTCAATCTGGATGTGAATTTCCGGGTCAATCGGGATCGGGAGGTCGGTGGCGATCAGATCATCGATTGGCAATTCACGTCAGGGTCCGACACCGCGACCTTACGCGGTGCAAAGAAAACACTGCGATGGACGTTAGGGGAGCCAATTTCCCTGACGCTGCGTTGGGCCGATAATTCGACACGTGTTCCAGCCGCTGCCGTTGATCGGCCTCAAATTCAAGTTCAGGGGCGGACGGTCCAGATTACCTATGCTAATATCTGGTCGCTGATTGATTTGGTGCGGCGTCATCGGTCCGGTTCGGATGATTTTGCAGATTTTGTAGATCCGCGTCCTCATACATTGCGGATTGATTTGCCGACACGCCCGACGGACGGTGGACCGATTGAGACAGCAACGGTGTTCTTGCGGGTGGAAATTTCCGCCATGAAGGACGGGCAGCCCGCGCCGTTGTTGATTACGCCTTTTCCTTTTGAAGCCCCGCAGTTGGAACCCTGATGCAATGACTGGAACACCTGCTCTCGAAACAGATGATGCGCTGGAAGATTTGGATCAACCAGCCTCACCACCGCCTGCCGTTGTCGAAGATGGCCCGGCGGAGGAATTGTTGGCGCCAATTCCCGGCGACGATCCCTGTGGCAGCAGTTTGCGCTATGAGGGGACTTTCGATGCGGTGCGTGATGCCCGCCGGGACGAAGACCCCAATCTGCCCCAGGGCGTTTGGGAAACAGATGTTAAACGCGCAGATTGGCCTGCCGTTGCCCGATTGTGCGAAGACGCGCTGGCAACCAAGAGCAAGGACTTGCATCTCGCTCTTTGGTTGACCGAGGCATGGACACATATTGAGGGCCTGCGCGGGTTCCGTCGTGGCCTGGATCTAACATCCAGTCTGTGTGAGGAATATTGGCGCGATATCCATCCCAAGATCGATGAAGACGGAGATCTGGATTATCGCTTGGGGCCGTTGCGATGGGCCTCGGATCAATTTGCAATCCTATTGCGCCTGGTCCCGGTGACCCGGCCTGCAACCGGCGACATTCATCCCATGCGGCTGAAGGATTGGGAGGATGTGCTGCGCCTGGAAAATCTGCACCAACGGGATGCAAAGGCGGCAGCGCGGGAGCAAAAACGCTATGCAACGCGGGCGCAAGTCGACGCGGCCGTGGAATCGACCCCCGTCGACTATTACATCGACTTGGTCCCCGTGACCGAGGCGTGCCTTGGAGAGCTGGAGCGCCTGGATCTGTTTCTGGAGGAGCATTGCCCAAAGGATGCACCATCCCTGACCAAAATCCGGGTGGTCCTTCAGGATATTGAAACCAGGGCGCGCAACTGGATGGAGGCAAAAGGGGGAACCCTGCCGGGCGATCCTGAAGACTTTCCAGAAGAGCTATCGGATAGCCTAGACCCGACAGAAACTGCCGGTTCTGCACAGGAGGGACGTGTCATGACAGAAGCAAAGCAGCCTCTGACGCAACAAGCTGCTGCATCGGTTGGTCCGATCCAAAGCCGCGCAGAAGCTTATAAGCGGTTGGGTGAGGCGGCTGATTATCTGATGCGTGCAGAGCCCCACAGCCCAGTTCCCTATCTGGTAAAGCGTGCTGTTGCCTGGGGTAATATGAGCTTTGGTGAATTGTTGGTCGAACTGATTGATGGCGGCGGTGATCACCAACGGATTCTCCGCCTATTGGGCCTGGATGCTATGGGTAAGAAAAAGGAATAGGCGTTACGCAGACTTACCCTTGGCGTGGAAGATAAAGCCCAGAACATTCATCAAAATCTGGGCCGCCAGAAATGCTGTGGAGCCGCTGTGATCATAATCTGGTGCAACCTCTACCAGATCAATCCCGACCACATCGCCCTTTTGAGTCAATCCCTGCAGGATTTCCAACACCTCATAATACAAAAATCCACCATGGCTGGGCGTTCCGGTGCCCGGTGCGATGGACGGGTCGAAGCCATCGATATCAATCGTCAGGTAATAGCGTTTGCCGTCTGGGATTTTTGCCAAGACACCGTCGCGGCCAAGGTCACGGCAGTGGCGCACAGATAGGATTGTAGAGCCAGCCCGGCGGGCCGCGTCATAATCCTCCCGGTTGGAGGAGGAGACGTTCCGAATGCCAAGCTGAGTGAAGCCGGTAACATGGTTCATTTCCGAAGCCCGTCGCAACGGGTTCCCATGGCCATAGCGCACGCCGTGACGTTCATCCACGAAGTCCAGATGGGCATCGATGTGAATGATATGCACCGGCTCCTGATCGTCGAATGCCCGGATGCAGGGGATATGAACGGAATGGTCGCCACCCAGAACAACCGGCAGCGCACCTGCCTTCAGGATTTTACGCACACCGTATTCAATATTGTCATGACTTTGGATCGTGTCGGTGTGGATGATATCGGCATCCCCGATATCGACCATGCGAACCTTATCGACGGGCAGATAGGTGACATCGTCTTCGAAATCATAGGCCCCGCCATGACCAAAGGAAAACAGGGTCGAGGCTTCGCGGATTGAGCGTGGCCCAAACCGCGCACCAGCACGGTATTGTGTCCCCATATCGAAAGGGGCACCCAGCACGGCAATATCGGCATCAATATCGTCCCAATCCAAACAAACGGGCTGTTTACCGAATGTACAATGCCCAACGAATGGTAGGTTCAGACGCCCACTTTCATAACCATGCTTTGCCATAAATGCCCTCCTGATAGGGGGCATCATAGTCCTGATTTTCGACCTGTGAAAAGGATGAAGAATAGGCGCCGCTATTTGCGCTCTGGACCAGCGCGGCGTAGGGATTCAACGATCCCATGAAGGGTCCGGACATCCTGATCAGTTGGTTGCATGCGTTGATACATCAGACGGATATTGCGCATGACGGTGGGGCGCATTTCAACGGAACGGAAAAAGCTGCCTTCATCCAATCCTCTGCCCAGACGCTCAACATAGATATCGATTTCATTCTGGGTCGCGGGGCGTGCATCCTGAATGTTGCGGGATTCTGGCGGGGTTTGATCCGCAGCCGTAAACCATTCATAGCCGATCAGCAGGACCGCCTGAGCCAGGTTCAGGGATCGGAATTCAGGGTTCAGGGGGACCTGGATGATCACATCGGCTTTTGCCACATCGTCATTGCTCAGGCCTGATCGCTCCCCCCCAAACAGGACTCCGGTACGGTGACCGTCTGTGGCGGTGGACTTGCGCATATCGTCCGCGGCAGCGCGCGGTGTCATGATGTATTCCAGCAATTCGCGGCTGCGCCCGGTCGTGGCATAAAGGCGTGTTAGATCAGCGACAGCCTCCTCAACCGTATCAAACACTTGCGCGTGATCGACTACTTCCTGTGCCCCGGCGGAGGAGTCTATGGCTTTTTGGCTAGGCCAGCCATCTCGGGGGCGCACCAAACGCAAACCCGTTAAACCACAATTCAGCATGGCGCGGGCACACATGCCAATATTCTCACCCAGTTGCGGGTCGATTAATATGACGGCCGGCGCAGTCATCAGGCCTGAAAATCCAGATTCCAGACACGATACCGTTCCGGGTCTTCCTGCCAGCGATCGCGCACTTTTACATAGATGAACAGATGCACGGGGGTATCAAACATCTCTGTCAGTTCT
>JARGPE010000167.1 GCA_029212835.1 Alphaproteobacteria bacterium
GGTCATCTCCTATGGCCCGAATGCCGGTGGCTTGCTGACGGGCAAGTATCGCAGCGGTCAGCGTCCCGAAGGCACCCGACTTGTGCAAAACAAGATGTATTCGAAACGCTACGATGTGCCCTGGTACTACGAAACCGCAGAGAAATTCACGGCCCTTGCCGATGCACGGGGCGAACACCCAGTCAGCCTGGCCGTCGCTTGGGCCGCCCATCACCCCGGCATCACCTGCCCCATCATCGGCGCGCGCAATACCGACCAGCTTCAGGCCTCGCTCGACTCCGTCAAAATCGACATGACCGACGCCCTATGGACAGAAATCGCCGCCCTGTCACAACAGCCTGCCTCGGCGACAGACCGGAATGAGGAACTGGGTTAAACCTTCAGAACGTCATTCCCGCGCGCAATGGCGATGACGCCGGAGCGGGCGACTTCTGTGTCGCCAAGGGCGCGCATCAATTCGATGAAGCTGTCGACCTTTTCCGGGTCGCCATCGATCTGAAAGACAAAGCTGTCCAGCGTCGTATCAGCAACTTTGGCGTGGAAGATGTCGGCAATCCGCAAGCTTTCGCGGCGGGCATGGTCCTTCGCTCGGACCTTGATCAGGGCCAATTCACGCTCCACATGAGCACCATCGAGTGTCAGGTCATGGACATCGTGAATCGGGATCAGGCGATGCAATTGCGCCTTGATTTGTTCGATGATCATTTCCGTGCCGGTGGTGACGATATTGATGCGACTGACGCTTTCATCTGCACTGACGGTCGAAACGGTCAGGCTTTCAATATTGTAACCCCGACCAGAGAACAGGCCAATCACACGGGCCAGCACGCCAGGCTCGTTATCGACGATCACCGCAAAGGTGTGCCGCCGAACGGTCTCGTCCCCACTGGAAAAGGTGTAGGCTGCGCCCGGTTGACCCACGGTCCCTGAATTTGCCATCCCAAAACTTCCTTCCGGCATTGTAAAATCACCTTGTATCAAGTGTCGTCTTAAACCAGCATTTTCCCAGCAGTGCCAATGGCTTCTTCGCCTTCAGCCACCGGTCCCAACAGCATATCATTATGCGCGGCCCCTGATGGGATCATCGGATAGCAATTCTCTGACTTATCGACCAGAATATCGGCAATAACCGGACCATCATGGGCCAGCATCTCGTCAATCACATCATCCAACTGACCAGCATTTTCGGCACGCAGGCCCTTCATGCCATAGGCCTCACCCAGCTTCACGAAATCAGGCAGGGCCTCGGAATAGCTTTCCGAATAGCGACCGCCATGCAGCAATTCCTGCCATTGGCGCACCATGCCCATATATTCATTGTTCAAGATGAAAATCTTCACCGGCAAACGATACTGAACGGCAGTGGAAAGTTCCTGAATGTTCATCTGTATCGATGCTTCACCAGCAATATCAATCACCAGACCATCGGGATTGCCCAATTGCGCGCCAATCGCGGCGGGCAGGCCATAGCCCATGGTCCCCAACCCGCCAGACGTCATCCAGCGATTGGGTTTCTGGAAATCAAAATGTTGAGCAGCCCACATCTGATGCTGACCCACTTCAGTCGTGATGAAGGTATCCTTGCCCGTTGCCAGTGTCTTTTCGTATAGGCGGCGGATCGCCTGCTGTGGCTTTGCAATTTGCTCACCGTCTTTGAAAGACAGGCATTTCAGCGCCCGCCATTCATCAATCTTTCCCCACCAACGTTCCAGGGCGGCCGCGTCCGGTTTCTTCTGACGCGCCTTCATAACCTTGATCAGGTCTTCCAGGGCATAACCGGCATCGCCGATGATGGGCAGATCCACCCGCACATTCTTATTGATCGAGGAGGCATCGATATCGATGTGGATCTTCTTCGAATTAGGGGAGAACGCATCCAAACGACCGGTGATGCGATCATCAAAGCGGGACCCGATGGCCAGCATCACGTCGCAATCATGCATGGCCCAATTCGCCTCATAGGTTCCGTGCATGCCCAACATGCCCAGATACTGGGGCTCATTCGCAGGAAACGCGCCCAGACCCATCAGGGTCAAGGTGCAGGGAAAATTGGTCATGCGCACGAATTCAGCCAGCAGTTTCGAGGCATTTGGCCCAGCATTGATAACCCCGCCCCCGGCATAGACAATCGGGCGCTTGGCCGACAGCAGCAGATCAACAGCAGCTTCGATCCGGGAATGGTCCGGCTTCAGGATCGGCTTATAAGTCTTATGAGCCGCCGATTTCGGCATTTCATAAGTTCCCATTGCAAACTGAACGTCTTTTGGCAGATCGACCACCACCGGGCCGGGACGGCCGCTGGTCGCGACATAGAATGCCTCGTGCATCGTGCGGGCCAGCTTATTTACGTCCTTGACCAGATAATTATGCTTTGTGCAGGGGCGCGTGATACCAGTCGTGTCGCACTCCTGGAATGCATCATTGCCGATCAAATGGGTCGGCACCTGCCCGGTCAGGCAGACGATGGGAATGGAATCCATCAGCGCATCGGTCAGGCCGGTCACCGCATTGGTCGCACCAGGGCCAGAGGTCACCAGAACAACACCGGGCTTGCCGGTCGACCGCGCATAACCTTCTGCCGCATGCACAGCACCTTGTTCATGACGCACCAAAATGTGGCGAACATGGTTCTGTTTGAACAGAGCATCATAAATTGGCAGCACCGCGCCGCCAGGATAACCAAATACGACGTCGACACCCTGATCCTTCAGGGCTTTGATCACCATTTCCGCACCAGAAAGTTGTTGTGTCGACATTGCATTCATCCATCTTGTTAAAAAACACCCGTTCCGGGTCATTCGCATCCGCAAAAAAGAACAGCGTCATCAGACATCTGCCCCTTTGCGTGCGGCGCACAATACGGGGGGCTTAAACCTGAATCAACCCGTTTTCTTCAATAAATGCAAAAAATTTGCCCATCAAACTTTCCGAAAATTTCTCGTTTACAATAAAATTTGGAATAATCTGATTTTTAGCCCAAGTGGCCTGTCTTTTGGCATAGCGTCGAGTCGCGATTTTTGCCTGTGCCAGCGCTTCAGGGAAACTGGTCTGTCCCGCCAAATACGCGCTCAATTCCGGAACTCCGACAGCGCGCATAATCGGTCGATCGGGAGGGATACCCCGTGCCAATAGGGTGCCAACTTCCTCCAGCGCACCCTGTGCCATCATGGCATCCAGTCTGGCATCACATCGTGCGACAAGATCAGCCCGGGGAGGCACCATGACACAGGTTAGGAATCGTAAACCCGGCGGTGGACCATCCAATGGATCATTCTGCCAGTCAGTCAGAATGCGCCCTGTCGCAGCATAAATTTCCAATGCTCGACTGATCCGCTGCATATCCATCGGTTCAATTCGCGCCGCTGCCACAGGGTCCAAGTTTTGCAATCGATCCCAGGCAGTAACTCCAGGCGATGCAGCAACCTCAGCCCGAATCTTGGCACGGACTTCTGCAGGCACTTCCGGCATTGGCGACAGGCCTTCGGTCAGCGCCTTAATATAGAACCCGGTACCCCCGCACAGAATAGGCAATCGACCGGCGGATTGTGCCTCTGCAATCTCTGCCTTTGCCAAGTCACGCCAACGGGCGGCAGAACAAATGTCATCACCATCCAGAACACCATATAGGCGATGGGGAACCTCTGCCTCTTCCTCAGGCGAGGGCCGCGCACTGAGAATCCGGAGGTCGCGATAAATCTGCATCGAATCCGCATTGATCACCACACCATCAAAGGCGCGGGCAAGTGCCATCGCCATCGCAGATTTCCCTGAAGCTGTTGGGCCATAGAGAACAATGCAGGGGCTGTTACTGTCAGTCATAGGGGTCACACAGGCATCCTTCGCGATTCATCGCGACGCAGTCTAGACGCTTCGTTCCGGCGGGGCGAGACCGAAGCATAGGGATAAATAATCCCAGCCTGTCATGATTTTGTATCTTGCGAGAATGGGTAACCTCCGGTATCGCGCTTCCCCTATGAAAAACATTATCACTTTGGTTGCGAACCGTAACCACACCGCCCTGATGGAAGATCACCTGACCGCCGCGCGCTCAGCAGCACAGCGCGTTGGCGGTGTCCCATCTACGGAAACCAAAATATTGGCCAAAGACTGGTCCGCAGAATTCATCGTGGACGGGCCCTCTCAACTGGATTTGCTTTCGGCATTAGAAGATGCGCCCGGCCTGAATGGCATCGACCGTGCTGTACAAATGCCTGAAGGTCGACGCAAAGCCGTTCTGGTTTCAGATATGGATTCGACCATGATCCAGAATGAAACATTGGATATGCTGGCCACAGCATTGGGGTTTGGCGATGCGGTAATGGAAATCACTGCCCGATCCATGGCTGGGGAATTGGATTTCGTTGAAAGCCTGCGAGCCCGTGTTGCCCTGCTAAAGGGCCATCCAGCCAAAGAATCTATGGCTGTTGTGATGGATCAGATCATTCATACGACGGGGGCCGAACGTGCGGTCAAAACCATGGTCGCCCATGGGGCCCTATGCGCGCTGGTATCCGGTGGTTTCACCTTCACCACCGAAGTTGTTCACGCGCAATTGGGTTTCCAGGAACACGCCGCCAATACCTTAGAGATTGGTTCAGATGGTTGCTTCACGGGCGCGTTGACCGGTCGCATTGTTGGCCGTGCGACGAAATTGGAAATCCTGGATGATATGTGCGTTCGCAAGTCCATTCCACGCAGTCTTGCAGCAGCAATTGGCGATGGAGCAAATGATCTGGATATGCTGACATCTGCTGGCCTGGGCATTGGCTTTTTCCCCAAACCCATCGTTCGGGACCAAACCCGTGTGCGGATCGAGCATACGGACATGACCAGCCTGTTATTCTATCAGGGTTATACTGAAGACGAATTTGCCATTTGAAGCGATAGGATACGAGCCGTTGGCGCGATCGCCACTGGCAGGTTGCGCGACAGATGCTTGCGAGCTTCATGCAGCCCCATGACTTTCACCGTCAGGGCTACGTTATGCAACAGGCCACGATGGGCAATACAGCTTTTACAATCGCCGCATCCGCCATCTTCTGGACAATGCCACGCAACAACTAGCTTGCGTGCACATTCCCAGTCACCTTTCAGCAAGGCACCTTCAATCATTTTTAAATTCAGTGCACAGTGTGGTGACATCCTGCCCATGGCTGTTCTCCCTCTGCATCCCCCATTGCTTGTGCCAACAAAAATGACATCAAATTATTAATAAACCGTAATGAAGGGTAGTGAATGCTGGATTAATCCCGTTGCGCCAGAACGACATACCGCATTGGCCCCCCCGCCTGGACCGCATCAAACGGCCAGCAGGTTACAAAGGCCACATATTGCCCAGGCATCCCCAAAGGTACTTCCAGATGGTCCTTATGCTGAACCACCGCATCGACCACATGATATTTTGTAATGGATCGGTCTGCCTTTTCCCACAATACGGGATCACCCGGTTTCAAATCCTTCAACATCAGAAAATGAGTGTCACGATGCCCAAAGAAAGCCGGAACGTCGCCTGATTGGGTCAGTGTGGGGCCGAATGCCATCGCGCGGGGTGATGCTCCCGCCAGGGCAATCCGATCCCGCCCCAGACTGGGAAAATGCAATTTAGCGATGGGTTGGGTATCGGCCCAGGGCCAGGGTTTTAGAGCGTCGCCGGTTTTCCCATCCTGGGTTGCCGCCCAGGCACGGTCAATCAAGATTGGCGCCAACCATGCCTTGGTCAGGATCAAACCGGATTGCCCAATCTGCCACAATCCCATCCCCGCTAAGATCGCCGCCACGGTCAGAACGACGAGACGACGCATCGGAAGCCCCGATGAAACAGTTTTTATGTTCGTCGCTGGGCCCAGGCTCATTTACGGCCCCCTGCCCCTAAGCGTCGGCTGAACAGCAGCAACCCAAAGGACGTAACGATCAGCCCAAGGCCGATCAGGACCATACTTTGCCATCCCGTGGCCCCAGCAGGCCCAGCGATAGAGGCCATCACCATACCAGCAGGCAGATTATTTGGCATATCATGCTGATGTAGTGTCTCTTCTTGTGACCGACGCACCGGCCGATCCACCGCAACAAAGCTGGTATAAGCGGTCGCAAGACGGTGAGGTATCGCCAGATCCAAAATGGCGAGTCGCCCTATCTCAAGGTCCACTGCGCCCCGGCGAATATCGTCCTCAATCGTCTCAACCTTTGTTTTCGCCCATAGTTTGGCGATGCCCTTGGCAGGATGCAGATCGGCCCGGGTCAAATGAACCGACATGTCCTTATTGGCCATCTTGCCCGTTAAAGTCAGTTCGCCATCCCAATTTTCCATCGCGACCGGCACGATCAAGGCACGCGCCCCATACAGATCGGGCAACCGTTCGGGATACAGCTCCATTTGTGTGTTCGGATCTGCCTTCAGGGCCAAATCAATTGCGACTGGCGTTTCAATTCGTTTATAGAATTCGGCCATTTTAGGGGCCGCCTCACTCACATTGGCAATGTTTAGGGTTTCACCCGCCCCCAATTGAGCGGATTTGCGCATAAACCACCCATTCGGTGCAGAGCCGAGGGAAACCGTAAACAACCGCGCATTTCCAAGGTTTGCTTCGATCATCTGGAACAATTCATCTTCATTCCCGACCAAGCCATCGGTCAGAAATACGATCTGGCGTAGAGGCGCATCGACCGAACTGTTTTGATTCCGATCGCCAGAGCTAAGCGCCGAGCGCAACGGGGGCATCATTTCCGTCCCACCATCAGCTTTCAAACCAGCCACAAAACCTATCGCCTTTTGAAGTCGGGCGGGCGTGGCTGGTTCCGATTGCCCGAAAAGACGTCGATAGCTGGAATTAAACTCTATGACATCAAATCGGTCTCTGGGACCTAGCGCGCCCAAGGCTTCGATCAACGCCGCACTGGCCGCCTTCATTGAATCCCCTTCCATAGACCCTGACGTGTCGATAACAAAGGTGACATCCCGGGGACGCTCCAGACGCTTTGCTTGATCCGATCGGGGGGGCTGAACCATAGCCAGCATGTAATCAACCTTGCCGACGCGCTCATGAAACAGCATGGCACCCGGCATTTCATCGCGCACGGTGCGCCAGCGCAACACGATGTCGCGGTCTGCTGGTTCGGCTTCCAGCCGCAGGCCAATTCGATATTTCTCCCCTTCCCGACTGACAACCAGATCGTGACTGGGGCTTTCCAGGGTTGCCAGTTCAGCGCCCGCATCCAGGGTAACCTGCAAGCCGGTGGGATTGGACTGTCGAGATGCATCAATCGGAAAGCCCAATCTCGCCGCATCGGCCATCTGACGATCAATTTCAGCCTGAATCTGGGGATGTTCCGTGGCAGAAAGTTTCATGTCAGGCAGGTAGCGTGGAGCTGTCACAAGGGGCATGCGAAATTCGAACAGGTCCCCATCGCGCGACACAGTTGTCTGAAATTCCAACGTCACCGATACCATTTCATTTGGCCCGATATTGGCCAAAGACAGCATGAATTGATTGGGGCGATTCTCATCCAACAAGGCGGCTGTTTGGCCTGCTTCTTTTGCTGCCTCATATTCTTTCTTGGCGGTGCTGCGTTCCCGCACTTCCCCTTCGACAACGCGATCATTGACGCGAATCGTCAATCGATCCACTGCCGCTTTATCCGGCAGAGGAAAACGATAGCGCCCTTCAACCCAGTTCTGGCTGTCATTGCGAAACAATTGGATGACGGTTCCCCGTGCGACAACGGCGGCGATATCCAGTTGAATGGATTGCGCCAAGCGCGGTGCCTGGGTGAATGTCGCCTCCGTCTGCCCCATGGGCCGCAGATACAGACCATCATTCTGCGCTTCTGCGGCTTGTGCGACACTGGCCATGGCCAGAACGGATGAAATAAGAACTGTCAGGAACACGATCAGAGCGATTGCACCGATCAATATGCGATCCCGCCGTGCCTGACGATAGGAATGGCTCGTGCGGTGGGAAAAAACCTGTACCTTCATAATCCCCATCTCCTTGAATGCGTTCATCTGTGAAGCATCCTGCAGAGCAATCACGGCAGGCTGGGGCTGGCATCAGGGCAAGGTAAGGGTCGTTTTGCGGCAGAACTATGTCCAACCCTTAAATCCGTGCAATGGCCAGGGGCACATGTCTCTAATTTTCCCCGGAACGGCGTTGCAGCATCCGATAGTTCGGCGTAGGTTTCCGACCATTCGCGCACAACATGATTTAAATGCTTAGGAGCTAGTAGGACCATGGCCTTTCTTGCCGATCGATTGAAGCGAATTAAGCCTTCCCCGACCGTTGCGGTGACCGCGAAGGCAAACGAATTGAAAGCACAGGGCGTCGATATTATCGGCCTTGGTGCAGGGGAACCGGATTTCGACACACCCGAACATATCAAAAAGGCCGCCTATGATGCGATTGCAGCAGGCAAAACCAAATATGGTCCGCCCCCAGGCATTCCGCAGCTGCGCGAGGCAATTGCCCGCAAACTGAAGCGGGATAATGGCTTGGACTATGATATCTCGCAGATCACTGTCGGGACCGGTGGCAAGCAGACCATTTTTAATGCCTTCATGGCGACGGTAAATGCCGGCGATGAAGTCCTTGTCCCTGCACCATTCTGGGTCAGCTATACCGATATCGTTGCCCTGATGGAAGGTGAGCCGGTTCTGATCGACTGCCCTGCAGAAGCCAATTTCAAGCTGCAGCCCGACCAATTGCGCAAGGCCATCAACCCGAAGACCAAGTGGTTGATGCTGAACAGCCCGTCCAACCCGACAGGCGCAGCCTATACCCGTGCAGAGCTGAAAGCATTAGCCGATGTCCTGATGGAACCTGCCTGTCAGCATGTGCATGTCATGACCGACGATATGTATGAATTCATCGTGTATGACGGATTTGAATTCTCCACCATCGCCCAGGTCGAGCCAAAGTTGAAAGAACGCACATTGACGCTGAACGGTCTGTCCAAGGCCTATTGCATGACCGGTTGGCGTTTGGGTTATGCAGCGGGTAATGCGGACCTGATCAAGGCCATGAACATGCTGAACTCTCAGTCTACCACATCGCCCACGACTTTCGTGCAGTGGGCTGGTGTTGCGGCCTTGGATGGCGATCATGGCTTTATCGAAAAACACAATGCCGTATTCAAAGACCGCCGCGATTTGGTGGTTGGTATGCTAAATCAGGCATCCGGCATCACCTGTGCC
>JARGPE010000168.1:0-722 GCA_029212835.1 Alphaproteobacteria bacterium
CAGGAAAACCCGGCTGGTGGAACCACAGGATTGGCCTGCCCAGGTCAGGTTCATACCCATGATTGCCCCGTCAGCGATGACATCGATGTCTTGATCTGGATAGGCGATCAGTGCGTTCTTGCCGCCCATTTCCAGGCCGACATGTTTGACGGTATCGGCCGCAGCACGCAGGATTTTCTTGCCCGTCCCGACGCTACCGATCAGGGAAACTTTGGCAATGTCTGGATGGGATGATAGCGCACTGCCGCATTCCTGATCGCCGGTCAGGACATTGTAAACGCCCGATGGCAGCAGGTCTTCTTTATCGATGATTTCCGCCAGACGCAATGCTGATAACGGGGCCTGGACGGAGGGTTTCACAATGATGGTGTTGCCCGCAGCCAAGGGGGCCGCACAGCGCATTGTTGCGAACATGATTGGGTGATTAAAAGCGATGATACGGGCGATGACGCCCAATGGCTCCCGGACAGTATAGTTCAGATGGTCGGCGGAAACCGGGATTGTCTCGCCTTTCATCTCGGTCACCAGACCGGCGAACAGTTCCAATCCGCGCGCGCCCATCTCAACATCGCGGTGCATTTCGGCAACGGGATTACCGCAATCGATAGCATCCAGTGTCGCCAATTCATCGCTGTGCCGACGCAAGGATACCGCCAAGGCACGTAATCGATCTGCCCGTTCCAGCGGTTTGACATGCCGCCATGTCTTAAAGGCTGTCCTCG
>JARGPE010000168.1:732-9097 GCA_029212835.1 Alphaproteobacteria bacterium
CCGCAGCGACGGCGGCATCGACATCAGCGGATCCTGCCTCTGCGGCGCTGCCCAAAGATGCGCCGGTGGCGGGATTGACCAAATCAGTCGTGCTGTTCTTCAGGCTGGGGTGCCAGGCGCCGCCGTAATAAAGTTGGCGGTGTGTGGGTAAAAGAGACAGGTGTTCTGATTTCATTGTCTGCTATCCATCCTTTGTGCGTGCGCTTCAGCGCCTTCCCTTGTAATTAACTAACAAGTTAGTAGGATAAGTCCAAGAGAAAAGATCATCAGGTTGGGAGCAAACAAAACATGTGGGGTTCGGATCTTATCGCAGCGGCTCTGCGGCACGCTGGATTTACATTTGCCTCCCTTAATCCAGGCGCCAGCTATCGTGGCCTGCACGACAGTATGGTGAATTATCCAGACGGCCAATTGGATATCCTGACCTGCCTGCATGATGAACATGCTGTTGCGGTTGCCCATGGCTGGACCAAAGTGACGGGTCGGCCTGCCTTGGCGATGTTGCACAGTAATGTTGGACTGCTGCATGCGACAATGGCAATCTATAATGCCTGGGTTGATCGTGCGCCGGTTGTGATTATCGGGGCCGGTGGCCCGCGCGATGCAGTCAAACGGCGGCCCTGGATCGAATGGATCCACAGTTTCCAGGACCAGGGGCAACTGGTCAGACCCTATACGAAATGGGATGATCAACCGGCCTCTGCGGTCTCTGCGGTTCACTCCATTGCGCAGGGAACATTCCTGGCGATGGAGGGTCCGAAAGGGCCGGTTTATATCTGTCTGGACGTTCTGGATCAGGAAGAATGGTTGGACACCCCGCCGTCGGTCACGGAGCTTTCCCGTCAGCCCGTTATTCAAACGCCAGGTCTGAATTTGGGTCAGGTTAAAGAAATCGAACATGTCCTGCGCGGTGCCAAAAGGCCGCTCATTCACTTCGGGCGGGTTTCACGTGATGAGAATGATTGGGCGTTCCGACTGGCCTTGGTCGATGCCTTGGGCGCGCGCGTTGTCACCGATATTCGGTCCGCCGCGGCCTTTCCAACCGACGGGCTAGCCCATATTGGTCATCCAGGTTTTGGATTGGATGCGGCGCAACAGGCAGCCATGCGATCCGCCGATTGTGTCGTGCTGTTCGATCCGATTGATCCGGCCAGTATTTTAACAGCCTGTGATCCCGGATTGCCTGCCGACCGCATTTTCCTGATCAGTCGCGATCATGCCGCCCACCGGGGGTTCGTAAAGGATGGGCACGCCTTGCCTGGGCGGGTGACGGTGCTGCCGGTGGACCCTGATGTGGCTGTGTTCGATTTGATTGAGAGTTTTTCTGGTGAAAGCAGGGATTATTGGGACCTTCCGGACGCCGTGCAAGGTGTGGGGCCAGATGCCCACAGTCTTGCCGCGCCTCTCGCCTATGCCAGGATTGCCCAGGCCTTGAAGAATTTGCGCGATCAGTTTCCCATCACCTTGGCAAAGTTGCCGCTGAGCTGGCCGGGTGCCTTGATTCCCTTTACCCATCCTTTGGATTATCTAGGGCGGGATGGCGGTGAGGGACTGGCGTCCGGACCAGGGCTTGCTGTCGGAATTGCACTGGCGCTGAAAGGAAGTGGCCGCTTGCCGGTGATGATATTGGGCGACGGGGACTATGCGATGGGGGCATCGGCCCTTTGGACCGCGGCGAATAAAAATCTGCCCCTTCTGGTGCTGGTCGCCGCAAATGGCGTTTATGGCAATGACGTCGTGCATCAGGAACGTGTTGCGCGAGATCGAGAGCGACCGCTTGAGAATATCTGGGTTGGTCAGACCTTGGACAAACCGTCCTTGCAGATTTCAGATATCGCCCGGGGGCATGGTGCATTGCAGGCCATCCGTCTGGATCAATCAGATCCGGCGCTGTCGGATACGATATGTCAACTGGCCCGGCTGGCGCTGGACCAGCAGGGAGTTGCAGTGCTGGAAGTGATTATGCCGGCGCGCTGAAATCGATCAGATTTTTGTCAGCTCCAGCGTGGAGGGGGCAAACAGTTCCTCCATACCAACCAAGCGTTTCGACAGGCCCTGTTCATGATGATAGCGCAAAAAGGTCTCTAACACCTTTTTGTTTTCATAGGCGCCGTAGCTCCAGAAATCCTCTCCCATCAGGGCGACGGTCTGATCGCGCTCCATCACTGACCAAGGCAGGCTGACAAACAGATGACCGATCTGAGACAGTTCATACATGGCCAGCTTCTTGGATTCGAGAAATGCTTTGTACAGATTGACGGCGACCCAGGGATGTTTCTCATAGATTGACCGGCGCACACCGATGATATGCATGATTGGGAAAATGCCGGCATTGCGAAAATAGTCCTGCTCTGCCGCGCGGTAATCCGGGAACATGCGCCCCACATTCGGCGCACCTTTCAGGAAACAGGACGGGGCTCTCGCACTGATTAATGCATCAATCTCGCCACTGGCTAGCATGTCCGACAGGGTGCGATCGGAGGGCACAGATTTCAGGTCGATATCGGCAGGTAGGTCCAGATTGGAACGCTCGGTTCGTCCAGCATCTTCCAATCCGCCCTGGCGCCATTTCACTGACCGAACGTCGACGCCATATTCATCTTCCAGGATGCCGCGGATCCAAACTGTTGCGGTAATCTGATATTCCGGCAGCCCAATGACCATGCCTTTCAGTTTGGAAGGATCGTCAATGCCACGGTCGGTTCGGATATAGATTCCAGAATGCCGAAATAGGCGCGAGACAAAGGCCGGGATGCCAATATAGGGGCAGTCGCCACGCGATGTCAGCATGGTGAAACTGCTCATCGATAATTCAGTAACGTCGAATTCCTGATATTTGAATGCCCGGTGAAAAGCTTCTTCGGGTTCGATGGCTGTTGGATAAATATTGCATCCATCAACTTTGGCACGCCCGTCCAAAACCGCCTTGCAGCGGTCATATTCACAGACTGCCAGACTTAAATCCAACACCGTCATTCTTTAATCTCCATATTTTGACATCCACCGGTCACAGACCATCAATTTGTTAGATGAACATCTTGACAGCTGTTCGACAAGTCTTTTAACTAAATAGTTAGTACGATAAAACTAAACAGGAGAGATGGGATGAGAATATCTAAATTTGTCGCTGGGTTGGCCATGTCAGCCATTGTCTTTGGCAGTGTTTCTGGGGCCAGTGCCGAGCCCGTGAAATTGAAAGCCGCAATCTATACCGGCAATGCATCATCGCCTTTCCGCACAACATTTGATGCGTTCGTTGAACACCTCAATAAGAGTGGCGACGTCATGGTTGAAAGTGTTGTTGGACCCGAGGCCGTTCCCTCAAATCAACAGGCGCGCGCTTTGGCAGACGGCCTGGTGGACATCGTTGCAGCCCCACCAAGCTATTTTGAAAATCTGTTGCCCGGTTTGGGTGGATTGAGTGCACCGCGTATCAGTACGCAGGAAATGCGGGCTAAGGGTGCGTTCGAAGCTACCAATGAGCTTCTGGCACCAATGAATGTGAAGATGGTCGGTCTTTATGCCGGTGATATTCCATTCTACATCTTTTCCAACAAGCCCGCGCGTACTTTGGAAGAATTCAAGGGCCTGCGTCTGCGTACCACTAATACGGTCAAAGCGTTCTTTGAAGCCTTGGGTGCACAGCCCCTGCAAATCAAACGGGGTGAAATTTACACTGCGCTTGAACGTGGTGTCGCAAATGGATACGCCAATATCAATTCGGAACTGTTCACCTCCAGCTGGATCGAAGTTGCGAAGTATCGGCTTGGCCCTGGTTTTTATACACCCAATATCGCGATTTTCATGAACCTGGAAAAGTACAACAGCCTGTCGGATGCTCAGAAGGCAGCATTGGATGAAGCTGGTGTTTATGTTGAAGGCGCACCGACTGCAGAGATGAAGGCAGCGGAAGATGCCGCCATCGATAAGGCCGTGAAAGAAAATGGCTTTGAGGTCATCGAATTGTCAGATGCGGAAACCAAAGAGTTTCTGGACATGGCGTATAATTCGACGTGGGCCGAGATTGAAAAGCGGGCACCGGAATTCAGTGCTAAGCTGAAACCAATTCTGCTCGGCGAGTAAGAACGCTTATAATCAGTCCCTGACCGTTCCGTAAGAAACGGCCAGGGACTGATTTCTTGCTGACTTTGGGTGTGTCGGCAAATAGCTGTTAACCATCCATATTTCTAACATTGTTCTATACGAGGGATGCTTCATGTTTTGGGCCCTTTGGGATCGTTTCTTGGATGGCTTGGCTAGTGCCTCCGCCCTTATCATTGCTTTTATGATTTTAGGCGTGACCACGGATGTTACGATGCGATTTTCCGGACATGGCGGTATCCCTTGGGTCTTCGATTATGTTGAATATGGCATTCTGGCCGTAACGGCCTTTATGGCAGCCTATATTATGCGCCTGTCACGTCATGTCGAAGTTGACCTTGTCCTGATGGTTGTGCCACCGGCGGTGGCCAAGGCGATGCGGGTTTTTTCTGGAATTCTTTTGGTGCTTATTTCCAGTGTTCTGGCGTTTTATGCGTTGCGCGCGACGATGCAGGCCTATGGCCAAGGGTCGCTGATTTTCCGCTATATCCTGATCCCGGAATGGATGCCCTTTGCGGCAATTTCTTTCATGTTTTTCACGCTTGCTGTCGAAGGTGTTCGACGTGCGTATCTGAAGTCGAAGGAAGAATTACCTTCCGGCGTTTCAAGAACGGACGCGTTTTAATCAATCCCTGCCTGGGTAATCGGCATGGGTAATAGGTTGGGGTAGAAGGGGTCTGCGCTGTGGAATGGTATCTGGTAATGGTAATTTTGATCGGGACGATCATCCTTTTAATGGGGATGGGGGTGCCTGTCGCTTTTGCCTTTTTTGGCTCGAACATTCTGGGTGCGATGATCTTTCTGGGAGGAGAGATCGGCCAGGTTCAGGTCACGCGCAACGCGGTGGAATCCGTTGTCAATTTTACCCTGGCGCCAATGCTCATGTTCATTGTTATGGGGGAGGTATTGTTCCATTCCGGCCTGGCGGTGAAATGTATTGATGCGATTGAGCGCCTCTTCACTCAAGTTCCGGGCCGATTAAGCCTAGCCGCGGTCGGCGGTGGTGTGGTCTTTTCCGCACTGTCTGGCTCTAGCATGGCCAATACCGCGATGCTGGGCAGTACCCTGATCCCTGAAATGACCCGCCGGGGATATCACCCCAGTATTTCTATGGGGCCGATTATGGCCGTCGGTGGGGTGGCAATGCTGATCCCGCCGTCGAATATGGCGATTCTGCTTGGCACCGTATCGCAGATCCCGATCAGTTACATTCTGATCGGGGGGATTATTCCTGGCGTTATGATTGGTTTGACGCATGCGTCTATCGTCTTGGTACGTTGCTTGATCAATCCCAATCTGGCACCAATTTATGAACTGCCGCCGATGAGTTTCTGGCAACGGTGGGGTGCCTTTTTTACCTATGTTATCCCGTTGCTGTTCTTGTTTGTCATCGTTGTGGGCAGCATCCTGGGGGGGATCGCGACGCCGACAGAATCTGCCGCCCTGGGGGCAACAGGGGCTGTCTTATTCAGCATCGTCTATGGCAAGTTTTCCATCGCGATGCTGCGGAAATCCTTGCTGGGCGCGGCCATTATCGGGGGCATGATGTTGTTGATCATCGCAGGATCCAGCACCTTTTCCCAAGTTTTGGCGTTTTCTGGCGCGACGCAGCAACTTGTTGCGATGGTCAGCGCGTTAGACCCACATCCGATGACGGTGATCATTGGTATGTTAGTCATTCTGCTGTTGTTGGGGATGATTATGGATTCGCTCAGCATGATCCTGCTGACCATTCCGTTTTATATGCCCTTGGCCCAGAGTATGGGCATTGATGTCATATGGCTTGGCATCCTGGTGCTCTTTGCGATTGAGATCAGTGGCATGACACCGCCCTTCGGCCTTCTTCTCTTCGCAATGAAGGGTGTCTCCCCGCCGGGTACGACCACCATGATGATCTATAAAGCTGTCGCCCCATTTGTCATCGCGGAACTCATCCTATTGGCAATCATCGTCATGGTCCCAGAACTGGCAACCTATCTTCCATCCTTGATACAAAAGTAGCGGATGTCTGCGATTGGCACACCAACACCGTAGGAGCGATATACATCAATTCAGTGCCAGGGGTGTCAGGCAAGATTATACCGTCGAGACATTTTTCAGGGTCTTTATAGCCCTGAAAATGGCTATGACTCGTTCTCGTCGCTGAAACGGTCGATATGGGTTTTGGCTTGGTTGTTTAACATCCGGTCACTTGACTGATAAATAACGCTACCGATGTCATAAATTACATGTTTATAGGAATGAAGTTTGTCTGTAACAATTAGCCTGGGCTGCTGATAATCCAATATTGTCCGCTTCAAGAATATCAGCGTGCCCCTATGACTCCTGTGTGCGGCCAGGAATACCTTTGGACGTTCGCTCTCAAAATTAACCGCAGATACCAGATGAACATTATCATTGTTAAGGCGCGATTTCGCGTGAGATTTTAAAACAGCGAAATGGTAATTTCGTTATCTACGAAGACGGCCTGGATACTGTTTTGCCTCAATCGAGTTTCTTGTCACAAAGCCATTAAAAATCTTAGATTTGAGTCAGTAACGAATATTAATCGTTATTGACATTGAAAATTAGTTACCGTCATACTTTCAACAACATCAAAAAGGGTTGAACAGGAGGTTTAGATGAGACGGTATTTTGCAGTTCTTGGCCTATCGATGCTTTTACTGAATGGAGCACCTGCACATGCCGATGAGGCAGTGCTAAAAGGCGCTATGTTTATTAAGTCTGATAAATCCTTGTTTCGGGCTGTGTTTAATCAATTTGTAGAGCGCGTAAATGAAACGGGTAAGGGGTTAGTCCGTATTGACCCTGTTCTTGGTCCTGAGGCTATTCCGGCGCGTGAAATGCCCAATGCATTGACGGAAGGCGTGATAGATGTCGCAGGGTTGCCGCCTGCTTATTATCGCGGGATCATGTTAGAAGCGGATGCGTTACAGCTGGCCTCCGTCTCTCCTGAGGAACAACGCAAGAATGGCGCAATTGAGTATTTACAGTCCCGCTATAACGCCGTGGGTTGGGAGTTTCTGGCACAGTATGGCTATGGATTGCAGTTCCATCTGTTCCTGGACGAGCCAATCAAAACCCTGGCTGATTTGAAAGACTATCCGCTTCGTACAACCCCAACATACCGTCATTTCTTTGATGCCCTGGGTGCCCGTCAGGTGGAAACCAGCCGGGGTGAATTGTACACCGCCATGGAACGCGGCGTTGTCCATGGCTATGCCAATGTGATGTCCGAAGTTGCACCAGCGGGTTGGGATGAAGTCACAAAGTATCGTGTCGATCCTGGTTTTTACCATGCCATCGTGACCATTACGGTGAATAAGAAACGGTGGGACTCCCTGTCAGATGAACAGAAAGCTATCCTGACCAGTGCAGCGGAAGCCGTCGAATCTGAAATGGCACCGGCAATGGTCGATGCCGATCAGGCCGAAGGTAAAAAGATGGTTGATAAGGGTATGGAAGTGATCACCCTTTCAGACGAAGAGGGTGCCAAGCTGCAAGATATGGCGCTTGATGCTTATTGGTCGCTTTTGGAAGGGGAAAACGCGGAGAGCATTGGGAAATTGCGGCCTCTGCTGTCTAAGTAACTCCAACCAATGCATTGATGGAAGTAGAGATTTATGCACGCTGTAAGACTGTTTGATCGCCTGATTGATGGGTTGGCAGTTCTTGCGGCGTGCATCCTTTTTATGATCACGGTTCTGATCGCGTTTGATGCCCTGACACGCCATATCCCAATGGTTCCGCGGCTTAATGGTGTGATAGAGCTAACGGAATATGCGCTCTATATTGTCACGGTTCTTGCGTCCCCCTGGGCCTTGCGTCTTGGCGCCCATATCATGGTGGAAATCGTTGTCGATGCCTTGTCCCCAAAGTGGAAGGGATATGCGGCGGTGATGGCCAATCTGATCGGCTTAATTGTGGCGGCGACACTGATCTATGCCGGGGGCCTTGCCACTTGGAAGGCCTATATGGCTGGAACACTTGTCTTCAAGTCTTTTGTCTTTCCTCAGTTCTGGTTGCTGCTTCCTCTGCCGATTGGCGCCTGTCTGCTACTCATTGAGTTCATATTGCGGTTGTCTGGCATACGAGGACGCCTCCCCCCCACTCTGCAGCATCAAACCCAAGAAGGTTGATATCCGATGGAATGGTATTTTGCCCTTCCCCTTTTATTAGGAGGAGTAATCTTCCTGATGATGTTGGGCACGCCCGTCGCCTTTGCCTTTTTGGGCGTCAATGTTGTGGGGGCATTGGTTTTTCT
>JARGPE010000169.1 GCA_029212835.1 Alphaproteobacteria bacterium
CATGGAACCCGTGAAAACCGGTCGCCATGTAGAAGGTTGAGCTATAAATGCCTTCAGTAAATCCGAAGGTGGCATGGCCATACTCATAGACCTGCACGCAGGTGAAGGAGATCCCCAGGATGACCGTAAAGATAAGCCCTTGGATCAAACCTTTGCGATTGCCTTCCCGCAGAGCGTGGTGCGCCCAGGTGACGGTGCAGCCCGACAGCAGCAGGATCATCGTATTCATCAGCGGTAGATGGAACGCATCCAAGGTTTCGATATGCGTTGGAGGCCATTGACCACCATTTGCCGCAACACGCATGAACTGAATGGGATCTGAGGCGAAGATGCTGGCATCGAAATAGGCCCAGAAAAACGCTGCAAAGAACATCACTTCAGATGCGATGAACAAAGCCATGCCATAGCGCAACCCCAATTGCACAACTGGCTTATGATCGCCGTGGCGGGCTTCTTTGATGACATCGCGCCACCAGAAGATCATAGTCAAAATGACCATAATCAGCCCAACAATGGTACCGGCAAGGCCGATGGAGACATCCCCCATCATATCAGGATGGAGATACCAAACCGTCCCGAAGGCAAGCACGAAGGCGCTTAATGCCCCGAAAGCCGGCCAGGGACTTGGATTTACAAGATGATAGTCGTGATCGACCGCATGATGATCGGCTGCCATGGTCTTCAACCCCCGTAGTGATCGGTGTTACCCCGCTCCACCGCTGGAACGACCAACACCAGACTCTTGTTTACAACTCTTATTCTGTGCCACTTGCTGTCGCACAGAACCACATTTTCCTACCGGGTCAATTGACCGGCGGAGTATTCGATATTGCCGCGGTATCATCCTTGGAAACCGCTGCCGTCTCCGCATCCTTCTTACGATAGAAGGTGTAGGAGAGGGTTATTGTATTCGTATCGTTCAAGTTACTGTCTTCCATAATGCCCGGATCAATATAAAAACTGACCGGCATATCCGCAACTTGTCCTGGCGTAAGCGCCTGTTCTGTGAAGCAGAAACATTGGGTCTTCACAAAATACTGCCCAGCCTTCAGCGGCGTGACGTTAAATGTCGCCGTACCAACAGTTGTCTCTTTGGCGAGTGATTCCGCCTTGTAAAAGGCCATACCGGTTTCCCCAACCCGCAGCGTGATTTCGCGTTGTTCGGGATTAAACTGCCAAGGCAAACCTGTATTCATCGAGGCATCAAATCGAACTGTGATCTTTCGATCATAAACGGTTTCATCGGTTGGGGCTGTACCGACCTGTGTGGTCCCGCCATACCCCGTCACGCGGCAGAAGATATTGTACAATGGCACAGAGGCGAAGCTCATCCCAACCATGAAAGCAACGGCCAGGACACAACCAAACATCAGGCGTTTGTTCTTCCGCGCTAATGCCGCTTCTCTCGTCATCGTTTCTTTTTGATCTGGGTCTTTTGTCATGAGAGCCTTTACCGACCTGCCGACGCGTCAATGCCCGCCTTAATGCGGACGATGGAAACAACAAACACGATCACCACCAAAGCCGCGACAGAGAGAGCCACGGCGATGTTGCGACTGCGCTGCCGACGGCGGATTTCTTCGTCGGTCATCGTCAATGTGTCTCGAGACTCAGAGGCCAAAACCAAAACTCCTTACAGTCGTCACTTAATCAGCCGTCAACCAATCAGGCCAACGCCACGATCCAAGATCATCGCCCCAAAAATGGCGAAGAGATAAAAAATTGAATACCCAAACATCCGCTTGGCCGATTTGTCGCTGTCATCGCGCCAAACAGCGATTGCCGACAGGACAAACAATCCGCCCAGGACGGCTGCGGCCATGCCATATAATGGACCGGCAACCCCCATCCAATAGGGTGCCACTGCACAGGGGAACAGCAACAGGGTATAAATCAACATCTGCTTCTTGGTCTCACGTACCCCGGCAACAACCGGCAACATCGGTACGCCTGCATCTGCATAATCGCCCCGCCGATACAACGCCAGAGCCCAGAAATGGGGCGGTGTCCACAAGAAGATCAATCCGAAAAGCATGATGGATTCCAGCGATACATCGCCGGTCACAGCAGCCCAACCAATCATTGGTGGGAAGGCACCAGCAGCCCCCCCAATGACGATGTTTTGGGGGGTCGAGCGCTTCAGCCACATTGTATAAATGAAAACGTAGAACAAGATGGCCGCAGCCAAAAGACCCGCCGCGACATAATTTACCGCCAGGGCCATAATCAGAACAGATCCCAGCGACAACACTGTCCCGAAGGCCAGAGCGTCATCCGGGGCAACCTTGCCACGAGGAATCGGGCGACCGCGTGTCCGAACCATGATGGCGTCGATATCGCGGTCAAACCACATATTGATCGCACCTGCTGCCCCCGCACCAACCGCGATGCACAGCACGGCCACCGCAGCCAGAATCGGATGCAAATGCCCAGGCGCCACGAACAAGCCCGCAAAACCAGAAAACACAACCAGCGACATCACGCGGGGCTTCAACAGCCGCACGAAATCGCGAACTTCAGCGCCCTTGGACACAGAAAAACTAGCCCGATCTGGTCGGCCTGATGCCTCTATGGCTGTAGATTGATAGGCTGTATCGCTCACGCTGTCTCAGTCCCAATCGTGGTTTGTTTTGGTCCGGCACATGTCCTGCCGGCAAGCCTGCTAACCCGTCGCTGGCAAGTCACACCAGCGACGGGTTAATTCAGACTTAGTGGCCGCTGCCACCACCGATACGCGGCAGCGTGCTGAAGGTATGGAAGGGAGGCGGTGAACTAACCGTCCATTCCAGAGTCGTCGCACCTTCACCCCACGGATTGGCAGCAGCCTTGCGACCGGCAACCAGCGTGTAGATCAGGATACAGATGAAGAACAATGTCGAAGCGAAAGAGATATATGCCCCAATCGACGACACCATGTTCCATTCTGCAAACCCATCAGCATAGTCAATATAACGACGTGGCATGCCTGCCAGGCCCAAGAAGTGCTGCGGGAAGAAGGTCAGGTTCACCCCAATGAAGGTGGTATAGAAGTGAACGTAACCGGCCCAGGTCGGGATTTCCCGGCCAGACATTTTGCCCATCCAATAGTACATGCCCATGAACAGTGCAAAGACGGCGCCCAGCGACAGCACGTAATGGAAGTGTGCAACCACGTAATATGTATCATGCAGCTGCAAATCCATGCCCGCATTCGACAGAACAACCCCAGTCACACCGCCGACTGTAAACAGGAAGATGAAACCAACAGCCCAAAGCATCGGCACGGTGAAGCGGATAGAGCCACCCCACATTGTCGCGATCCAGCTGAAAATCTTAATCCCGGTCGGAACGGCAATCACCATCGTTGCAGCGGTAAAATAGGCCCGCGTATCAACGTCCAGGCCCACAGTATACATGTGGTGTGCCCAGACAACGAAGCCCACGACGCCAATTGCGACCATCGCATAGGCCATACCCAAATATCCAAAAATTGGCTTTTTGGAGAAGGTTGAGATCACATGGCTGAGGATACCAAAGCCGGGCAAGATCATGATGTACACTTCAGGGTGACCAAAGAACCAGAACAAGTGCTGGAACAGGATCGGGTCCCCGCCGCCTTCCGGACGGAAGAAGGAGGTCCCGAAGTTACGGTCGGTCAGCAGCATCGTGATTGCGCCACCCAAAACCGGCAGTGACAGGACCAACAGGAAGGCAGTAACCAGCATGGACCAAGCAAACAACGGCATCTTGTGCAGGGTCATGCCCGGCGCACGCATGTTGAAAATGGTGGTGATGAAGTTGATCGCACCCAGGATCGAGCTGGCCCCGGCCAAGTGAAGCGCGAAGATGGCAAAATCGACAGCGGCAAGATCATGGCCTGTAAAAAGCCCCTGCCCGGTATTTGACAGCGGCGGATACATTGTCCAGCCCGTGCCAGCCCCACCGCCGATCAAGGTCGACAGCAGCAACAGTGCAAAAGCAGGGATCAACAGCCAGAAGGAGATGTTGTTCATCCGGGGGAAGGCCATATCTGGAGCACCAATCATCAGCGGCACAAACCAGTTACCAAACCCACCAATCAATCCCGGCATAACCACAAAGAACACCATGATCAGGCCGTGTGCCGTAATCACCGTGTTCCATTCATGGCCACCTGACATGTACTGAACACCCGGATGCTGCAGTTCCATCCGCATATAAACGGAGGCAGCCCCCCCGATCAGACCAGCAACGATCGAGAAGATGAGATACATCGTCCCGATATCTTTGTGGTTGGTTGAAAACAGCCAGCGGGAAATCCCCGTCGGGGTTCCGTGATCATCATGCGCAGCAGCAGCATATCCCATCGAACTTCTCCGTCTTCCCATTTCGGTCCCGAACAATGCCGGCGACCTAATTTACATGGCCAAGCGTATGAACCGCCCGGCGCTCAATTATTCGACCGCTTGGGCCGGTGACGTGGCGACATCCTGAGACACCGACGGTGCCCGAGCTTGTTCAACCGGATCATACTTCGTGCGCGCCTGCTCCGCCCAGGCATTGAATTCTTCCTTCGGCAGAACATGCACTTCGATCGGCATGAATGCATGCGCATCCCCACACAACTCAGAACAGAAACCATAATAAACGCCCGGCTTCTCAATCAACGTCCAGGCTTCGTTCAAACGGCCCGGCACTGTATCCATACGCACGCCAAAATCGCTCATGGACCAGTTGTGCAACACATCCGCTGAAGTCATCTGCAGACGGATTTTAGTGTTGGCTGGCAGCACGAATTTCTCATCGGTCGACATCAGTCGATTGACGTTTTGCTCTTTCGCTTCTTCTTCGGTCGTCGCGGCAATGCGCGCTTCGATGAAGAAGTTTCCGTTATCAGGATATTGATACTCCCAATACCACTGATGGCCGACGATCTTCACCGTCATTTCAGAATCTTCGACTTCGTCGGTGGCATAGAGCAATTTCAGGGAGGGGAAAGCCATCACAACCAGGATCAGAACCGGGACACCCGTCCACAGAACTTCCAGCAGGGAATTATGGGTCGTTTTGGATGGCACCGGATTTGCGCTTTCACGGAACCGCCAGCAAACATAAACCAAAAGGATCAAAACGAAGATCGTAATGGCCGTGATAATCGGCATCAGCCAATAGTTATGAAAGTTTGCCATCTGGTGGGCCAGCGGCGTCACCGGCTCAGGCAAGCCCATCCGCCATGGCTCAAGATTTGCCGCAACGGCGTGACCAGCAATGGCGAGCGACCCTAAAGCCGAGACACCCAAGCCGGAAAGAATCGTAAAGAGCTTCCGCACCCTTAATCTCCCGTTTTCCCCCGCAGTATTCGATCAGAACAGCGGTTCAATCGACTGCGCGTTACACCATGATCGTAAGGGACCTTTAACAGCATTCGACTTGCGAGCCTTGCATGTCGTAATACCAGATCCTTTACCCATCTCCATACTATCTTGCTCTGCGTCGCATTCAAGGCGCACAGACTGAGGGCCATCTTTATTAAGGCCTTCAAAGTAACCTTGCGGTTTAAACACCAGCCCGGCCATGAAATCAACGAGTTTCGCCGAGTTTCAGGGCGTCAGAGCCATGTAAACATCATCACCCTGCGTCCTGATCGGGCCAAACAAACGGTCCATAACCCATCAGCGACAGATTGTAGCACCTGACGATATTGAGGAAATCCAAGCTCTCAATCGTCCGAACGGCTATGTTTTCGAGCTTGTCGCAAACCGAGCCAAACAGCAATTGCTATCACTGGGACCGCAACACCCTGAACCAAAGGCGGGTAAATCGGCACACCAAATTCCGCCAATCCCTTAGCCGCATAACCGACCAGACCAACAGCATAATATGTTATTGCCGCAACAGAAAGACCCTCGACGGTTTGTTGCAGACGCAATTGCATTTTTGCCCGACGGTCCATTGAACTCAAAAGACCTTGATTCTGCCGCTCCAGCATAAAATCAACACGGGTACGCAGCAGATTCGCGGCCCTACTGGCGCGCCGCGACATATCGGCCATGCGATCTTCAACCGATTCGCAAGTCCGCATTGCCGGTCCCAATCGACGATCCAGGAATTCTTGAATGGTCTGATAGCCTTCTACACGTTCCTCTCGCAATTCCGTCAGGCGCGACCGGACCAGGGCAAAATAAGCACGCGATGCAGAGAATCGATAGCTGTGACGGGAATTCAGCCGCTCAATTTCTGCAGATAACTGCATCAATTGTATCAAGAGTTCTGATTCCCGATTAGCCGCTCCGTCGGGTCCGGCTTCGACCAGGGCGGCGGTTTCCGCCGTCAGTTTCGCCAAACCGCCATCGATTTGAGTCAACTCAGGCCCAACCTCTCGGGCAGCGGGCAGACCCAACAACGCAAAATTTCGATAGGCCGCAACCTCCAGCAAACGCTGGGCGACACGCCCCGCCTTAGCCGGCGGCAAGTCATAGGGTTTTATCAGAATTCGATTATGGCCATCACCATGAATGCGCAGATCCGTCCAAACCTTCGCGGAATTTCCAGAAAGAATGCTGGTGACCTGGCTTTCCGGAACAAATAGGTCCGACAAGAGGCTGGGCTCAGGATCGGGACCATCGACCGGCAGGATAGCCATATGCGTTGCGACCAACACCTGGCCCGGCATGGATTCCAGCCAATCGCGTGGCAAATAATCAGAGGCGGGCTTTTCAAACGGCACATCAAACGGACCGTGACGCAGAACGGTATAGGATGCGAATTCCGTATGTCGCTCAAATCTCAGCCGAAAGGGTCCAAAATCTGCCGTAAAATGGTTCATATCCTGATGCGGCGGGTTTACGCCATGCCGCTCACACAGCTTTTTCAAATGATCATAAACGCCAGAGCCCAAGCCTTCCCCAAGAACGGTCGCATACATGCTGGCTTGCACAGGCGGTGTCAGCATCTCAAAAGGACGGGCATGCAGTTCGTTTGTTAGAGAAAATCGCAGCGGATGTTCCTGTGGAAAAGCAAATTTCCGCGTTCCATCATTCACTAGAGCCCGCTGTTGAGATAACTCCAGAGAGTTCCCTTCGGCAGGAGCGGGATGCTTGTCAATTGGTGCTTGGGGCTTGCCCATGGTGGTAACATTCCTATCTAAAAAACAGACGACACTCAGTTTACCATCGCGCACCGGGGAACCTTTGCATAACCGGTTCTGGCAATTAACGCTACGATGGCGGCATCCATTCTTTGAATTTTACGCCCATGTGTAACATATATGCGGCAGCATCGCGTCTCGACCAGTGTCTCAATGCGCCATGCCGACTCAATCTGGGCCCGTACTTCTAGGGCCAAACAGTTAAAAAGGAATTACCATGTCCGATATCGCCATCACCGACGCCCTTTTTTACGGTCGCACTGAATTGGAACAGGGGCGGGTGGAACGGCTTGTCGCCGACAGCCTGAAAGGCGCGGAAGATGGGGAACTGTATCTGGAATATGGACAAAGCGAGAGCTTGGTGCTGGATGATGGGCGCATCCGCAGCGCAAGCTTTGACACCTCCCAGGGATTTGGTCTGCGCTCTGTCGTTGGCGAAGTGTCAGGTTACGCCCATTCCGGGGAATTGAGTGAAGCGGCAATCAAACGCGCGGCAACAGCGGTTCAGGCCGTCCATGGTGGTCATAGCGGCGTTTTGGCCGATGCCCCGCCACGCACAAATATGGCGCTGTATTCAGACGTGAATCCTCTGGAAACCCTGACGTTTGATGCAAAGGTGGGGCTGTTAAACGAAATTGACGCCTATGCCCGTGCAAAAGATCCGCGCGTCCGGCAAGTCACCGCCTCTCTGTCGGCAGAATGGTCCGCCATTCAAATCGTTCGCCCGGATGGAGAACGCGCATCAGATATCCGCCCCTTGGTGCGGGTCAATGTCAGCGTCGTTGTCGAACAGGACGGGCGAATGGAAACCGGCAGCCATGGCTGTGGTGCGCGTATGGATTTCGCAACCTTCGTGTCCCCCGAAAAATGGCAATCGCAGGTCGATGAAGCCCTGCGTCAGGCTCTGGTGAACCTGGAGGCAATACCCGCTCCTGCCGGTGAAATGACTGTCGTCCTGGGCCCAGGCTGGCCGGGGATCTTGCTGCATGAAGCGATCGGGCATGGATTGGAAGGCGACTTTAATCGCAAGAAAACTTCTGCCTTCGCCGGATTGCTGGGCCAACGGGTTGCTGCCCCCGGCGTGACCGTGGTCGATAATGGTACGCTGAAAGACCGGCGCGGGTCGCTGACTGTCGATGATGAAGGCACCCCAACCAGTGAGACCGTGCTGATCGAAGATGGCATTCTGAAAGGCTACATGCAGGACCGAATGAATGCGCGGCTGATGGGTGTCAAATCAACCGGCAATGGTCGCCGTCAATCCTATGCCCATTGCCCGATGGTGCGAATGACCAATACCTATATGCTGGCTGGTGACAAAGAACCGGGTGAAATCCTCGCCTCCGTCAAGAATGGCATTTACGCGACCAATTTTGGGGGCGGACAGGTGGATATTACCAACGGCAAGTTCGTTTTCTCCTGTACCGAAGCTTACAAGATAGAAGACGGCAAGATTGGCGCCCCGGTCAAGGGGGCAACCTTAATTGGAAATGGCGCAGATGCGCTGACCAAAGTATCCATGATCGGCAATGATCTGAAATTGGATGATGGTGTCGGTACCTGTGGTAAAGAAGGCCAGGGTGTGCCGGTTGGTGTTGGCCAGCCGACGCTGCGCCTGGATGGTCTGACAGTCGGTGGGACCGGATGATTCTGGACCAATGCCAAAAACAAGCGGTAGAGTAAGGTTCAGATCGGATTAATCCGACCGACAGATGAAGGTTCTACTGTATGGGTGTATGGAAACGCGCGGTTCTGGCTGCCATTTTGATGGGCGGCTTGGCTTCCTGTGACGATGCTGATCAGACATCGGAAAAGGATACGACAAATCAAACAGACCCGAATGGCATAAGCACATCCTGTCTAAAGGAGCTGCCTGAACCTTCTGTTGATTCCAAGACACCG
>JARGPE010000170.1:0-935 GCA_029212835.1 Alphaproteobacteria bacterium
GTCGGTGATCATTCTCGGTAACTCAAAATCCCGTATTCATCTCCATCGCAATCGGGGCCTCCTGGCCGCGATGCTATTGGTGATCGGGTTAGGCCTGACAGGCCAGGCCCAGGCGCAAACCGTCGGTGTGGATCCAAATGCATCGATTAACCGGCCCGAACCGCAGTCTATGGGGGCTGTTGAACAGAAAATTCTGCTGGCAGAAATCGAAAACTATTTCGACAATGTCGACACACTGAAAGCCCGATTCAACCAAATCAACATGGATGGGACCGTCTATCAGGGCGATGTCATGATGGATCGACCGGGCAAAATGCGCATAGACTATGATGCCCCACTGCCATTTAAGATTATTGCAGACGGCACATTCTATATTTTTGTCGATGAAGAGCTAAAAGAGGCCAGCCATATTCCCCTGGGCTTGACCCCAGCCTCGATATTGCTACGCAAGCCCATGAAATTGGGTGATGAATTGACGGTTCTGGATGCAGAGCGAGACAATGGAATTTTGCGTATTACCGTCGCCCAAAAAGACTCACCCGAAGCAGGCACGCTAACCTTCGCATTTTCTGAGGACCCTCTGAGCTTGGTGCAATGGACAGTAGTCGACCAGCAAGGGACTATAACCCGGGTCGTCCTGGATAATGTCCAAACCGGAATTGAGTTGGACAATGATCAGTTCTATTTCGTCAATCCATGGTTGGGTAAACGGGAAAAATAGGCTTCAGCCGAAGGAATAGGCATCCATCGCTAAAACATTATAGCAAACACTGCGATGCAGCCTGTGTCCCACAAAAGATGGGGAATCTGTGCCCATTCCCGCCCCCAGGGCGACAAAGAATGGAAGAAAATGTTCTGGCGTCGGGTGGTTTTCACGACCAGCAGGCGCCTTCATGAAATCAAGCAGGGCTGGTAAATCTGATGCAGTCACCCGG
>JARGPE010000170.1:1009-8882 GCA_029212835.1 Alphaproteobacteria bacterium
CCTTCTTGACCCAATTGCCGCATCCGAGCCCAGGCCCGCAGATTGTGAGTGATATTGCCGGACGCAAAGATCAAAACACCCTGATCCCGCAACGGGGCCAGTGCCTGACCAAGGGCCAAATGATGAGCCGCGCCCAATTCTGTTTGAATCGATAGCTGAATTACCGGAATATCTGCGTCGTGATAGATGAGGGTCAATGGCGTCCAGGCACCATGATCAAGGCCCCGTTCCGGATCACCTGTGCTGGTAAAGCCCGCTTGCTTCAACAAGTCCTGCACCTGCAACGCTAGATCCGGAGCACCGGGTGCATCATACCGCATTTGATACAGCGACTCTGGAAAGCCATAGAAATCATGGACTGTTGTTTGTGTCCCTCGCATTGTCACGGACGGAATATCCGTTTCCCAATGCGCGGAAACAGCCAAAATTGCCTTTGGTCGGGGCAAATGATCCCCCAATGTCGACAGGAAATCCCGTGCGGGAATATCTTCAAAAGGAAGGGTTGGCGGGCCATGAGATACAAACAAGGCAGGCAACGCGCTAGATGGACTTTCACCTATTGTCATCGGACTCTCCAGAACCATTGATTCTCTTAAGATAGCGGCAAGGGTCGCACAGGATAAGCCCCCTCACAGGAAACGCATCGTCGCCGAACACGCGGTAATAACTGCCAAAGAGAGTGTAAAAAAGAGCGCCCCGTCTCAGGGGGAGGGGAGAGACGGGGCGCATGCCTTTTTAAAGGCACTCGGGCCGACTGCCTAAAAGGCTATCAAGCCCGATAGATGCGCCGCTTGGGGTTTGGGGGAGGAGGTCAGCGACGCACCCTCTAGACAAACGATATGGCCCCAATCGCCGATACTTAAAAGGTGAACAATATGCAGCCCCGCTATGTTAAAGGTGCATAGCTTCCTTCTCATAACATGGCTGAAGTCTGGCGGCTTTCTACTTACTCAGCGTTCCCAATGATTTCATATTAGGCCCTGTCGCTTGCAAATCCCCTACAGCCTTCATAGCTTAATCACAACAGCCCTTCACTCAATTCAGGATCTCTTTGATGACATCATCCGCTCTTTCCGACCTACAACAAATCCTCCAAAACGCGGATATCATTCGAGAGAAATCTGACATCGAAGCCCTGTTGCGAGGGGCCGCTGCCGCCCCCAAGGAGTCTCAAGATCACTGGACAGACCTGATCGCACCGAATGCGACAGAGGCTGTGCGCGGTCAATTGGTAGAAGCAGGGCGCGCCTATATTGATGGTCTGGGCAGCCCCTTCACCGATGGTCCTGCCCCAAAAGAACGCCTGCTGGCCCTGCGCGCAGAAATGCGAAAGCAAGGTCTGGACGGGCTGGTCATCCCCCGCACCGATGAATATCAGGGGGAATACATTGCGCAAAAGGCGGAACGGGTATTGTGGCTGACTGGTTTTTCCGGGTCTGCTGGCGTTGTCGTGGTTGGCCTGGATAAAGCCGCGATCTTCATAGATGGTCGTTATACATTGCAGGTTCGCGATCAGGTCGACACCACCCTGTTTGACCCCCAGCATATGATTGAAGCGCCCGCGACCGACTGGATTGCAGAGAATTTCAAATCCGGTGACAAGATTGGTTTCGATCCCTGGCTGCATACGCAACACGGTGCCGGGCACCTGAACTTAGCAGCCCAGCGCGCCGGGGCCAGCCTTGTTCGGGTTGAACCGAATCCTGTTGATACTGTCTGGAAGGACCAGCCTTCCGCGCCCCTATCGCCGGTTGTGCCGCAAACCCTGAACTTTGCGGGAGAGGAATCAGAAAAAAAGCGCACCCGTCTTGGGGCCGCCCTGTCAAAGAAGAACGTGGATGCTGCCGCCATCACAGCGACCGACTCCATTGCATGGTTGTTAAATATGCGCGGCGGCGATGTGCCAAATTGCCCACTGCCGCTCAGCTTCGCCCTGCTACATCAGGACGGGGCCGTCGATTGGTTTATCGACGAGCGCAAATTGACGCCCGCTGTCCGCGCATCTTTGGGCAATTCAGTCTCTCTGCGTCCTGAACAAGACTATGCTGATGCGCTGGCGGAGTTGGGCCGCCAGGGCAAAACCGTGCAGGCCGATCCTGCCACCGCCCCCTGCCTGATCTTTGATCGGTTACAGCAATATGGCGCTAAGATCGTGGAGGCCCCCGATCCCTGCCTGATGCCGAAATCCTGCAAGAATGCCGTTGAGATTGAAGGCACCCGCACCGCCCATAAGCGCGACGGCGCGGCCTTGTCCACATTCTTGCATTGGATTTCCCAAACCGCCCCTCAGGGCAAGCTGACGGAACTGGATGCCATCGACCAACTACGGGGTATCCGGGAGAAAGGTGAGAATTTTAGAGGCCTGAGCTTTGATACCATCGCGGGTGCGGGCTCCAATGGCGCCGTCATCCATTATCGCGCTGGGCCGCGCACCAATAAACCGATCGAAAACGGCCAATTGCTGTTGGTCGACAGCGGCGCGCAATATCTGGACGGCACCACCGATGTGACCCGAACCATGGCGATTGGCACACCAACGGCGGAGATGATCAATCGTTTCACCCTGGTGCTGAAAGGCCATATCGCAATTGCCACCGCCCGTTTCCCGGTTGGCGTGACCGGTAGTCAGTTGGACCCGTTGGCCCGACTACCGCTGTGGCAGGCTGGCCTGGATTTCGATCATGGCACGGGCCATGGGGTTGGCAGTTATCTGAATGTGCATGAAGGCCCGCAACGCATCGCCAAGGCCCATAATGCCGTCGCCCTGAAGCCCGGCATGATCCTGTCCAACGAGCCCGGCTATTACAAAGCCGGTGAATATGGCATCCGGATTGAAAATCTGGTCGTGGTAAAAGAGGTCGACACGCCCCCCGCCGGAGCGGAACGCGCCCTGCTTGAGTTTGAGACCATCACGCTAGCACCGATCGACCGCACGTTGATCGACATCTCCCTGCTGACAGAGGACGAGCGCGCCTGGCTGAACGCCTATCATGGTCGCGTCTTAGCCGAAATTGGTCCCCAACTCGATGGAGCGGAGAAAACTTGGCTGGAGGCAGCAACGGCCCCCCTCTAGCCTGCTCAATCCTTATTCCGCAGCGGCGTAGGCGGCCCAGCGGAGGTAATAATCGGCTTCTTCGGTATAGATCGAGCCGGTATGGGCCAGGAAGCTGGAATACAGCACGAAACGATCAGCCTCGAAGCTGCGATCCAGGGGCAGGCGCCGTTCCGCGACGAAGCGTTCTGCCTCCTGGATGCTGGTTGTCTTCAGACGGGCCAGCGTCACATGGGGCAGGAATTTCCGGCTTTCCGGCTTGAAGCCGCAGCGTACGGCGGCGGATTCAACCTTCCTTTGCAGATGCATCAGCCCCTCATCCTTGCGGGCCTGGGCAATTAAAGCACTGGGCCGACGCTTGTTACCAAACCAATTGAGTTGGTCCAGCGTGACATCGAAAGCCGGTGCATCAATGCGCATCAGGGCATGGGCGAGATCTTCGGCAGCACCGTAATCAATCTCGCCTATAAACCGCAAAGTGAGGTGGAAGTTATCCGGGTCAGTCCAGCGTGCTCCGGGGAGCCCGTTCTGTAACCCGGTCAGCGCATCCCGAATATGGTCTGGGATGGGCAGGGCGACGAAAAGCCTGATCATGGCGCGCCTCCACTATATCTGGGGCCAAAATCGACCCCTACCCCCTTAATACCCGATTGGTGTGGCTTTGTGAATGGTTTCTATATCGGAAAGGACATCTTCTGATAATTTCATATCCCCGGTGGCAATTGCGGCCTTTAATTGGTCCATCGTCCGGGCCCCAATAATATTGGCCGTGGTGAATTCCCGTGTATTGACGAAGGTATTGGCCATCTGGGCAGGGTCCAGGCCATGTTTGCGCGCAATTGCCACATATTTTGCGGTTTCTTCAATGGCGCGGGGCGAGAGATAGCGGCCAAAATACTTACCAAACAAGGTCAGGCGCGCGCCTTCGGGCCAGGCACCGTCCAGATACTTACCCGACAAAGTGCCCATTGCCAGGGGCGAATAGGCCAGCATACCAACCCCAGTGCGGCAGGATACTTCTGCCAGACCGAATTCATAATCCCGTTTCAGCAGATTATACGCATTCTGCACTGAGACGATTCGCGGCAGAGTCATCGTCTCCGCCAGGCGCAGGAACTCCATCCCCAGGGCGTCTCATTGGAAACGGCAATATGACGGACCTTGCCCGCCGTCACCAATTCTTCCAGGGCGCGCAGAGTTTCTTCCAGCGTGATACCGTCTCTTTCCGGAACATGCTTGTAATTCATCGTGCCGAATGTAGTTGTTTCCCTCTCTGGCCAGTGCAGTTGATAGACATCGATATAGTCCGTCTTCAACCGCTTCAGGCTGGCATCACAGGCTTCCAGAATTGATTGGCGATCCAGGCGAGTCTCTCCGTCATGCAGGTGGGGGCGCATCCAGGGCAGGCGGTTGGCCCGACCCGCGACCTTGCTGGCCAGGATCACGTCGGACCGGCGACCCGTCTTCTCAAACCAGGTTCCGATAATTTCCTCAGTGCGCCCATAGGTCTCGGCGCTGGGTGGGACGGAATAAAGCTCCGCCGTGTCCCAGAAATTCACACCCTGTTCCAGAGCATAATCCATCTGTTCGTGGCCTTCAGCCTCTGTATTCTGCTGTCCCCAGGTCATTGTGCCCAAACAGACAACACTGACGTCCAAATCGGTATGGCCAAGCTTATTATAGCGCATGGTTGATGCAGTCCTTCTCGATGGATTTGGGGCGAATGCCCCTTTAAAGAAATAGTGTTAGCACACCTGTATAGGCATATAGGCGATCTCGGCAGAATTCACCATTCGCGAAAAAGCCAGTGATCGGGAACGTCCCCAAAGCCTCTGCAATTAACTGCGTCTCCTGGGCAGGGTCACTGAATTGATTTGGGCCACGCGCGGCGCAGGAAACATAATGTCCCCCCCGAATCGATCGCGTGCCGATACGAGCTTTTAACTCTGCCAGCATACGCCGCATATCGGAAACGGCGGTGGTTGGGTCACGCCTGCAGAATATTACCCGGTCGCCGGGATTAAGGTGCGCCGCAATGGCAATCGCGCCCTGATGCGGATCAATCGCCACCAGATTGCGCACCGTGTAATCGCCCTGATCCGATCCTTCCACCGGCAAGGCGGCAAATATATACCCGGCACAACGGTTAAGGTCACGCGCCAGGATTTCACCGATATCCTCCTTGAAAACCTCCAAAGCTGGGCGATCATTCAATTCTAGAATCACATGCTCTTGGGCGTTGGTCACAATATGGGCAGGACCAATTGGGCTGCATCCCTGACTCAGCGCCGTTTGCAGCGGGATATGTTCCAGTGACAGCAAGGCCCCACTGAGCCCCTGCCCGTCGGGGCCATCAGCGATTTGAGATCCTGGGCCTTGGGCGGCACTCAACCCACCGATCAGGAAGCCATCTGTTTCCTGGATAATATCGTCCATCAGGCCACCCAAAAGGCCATTGCCCGGATCACCATGGGCCAGAATGACAGGCGGAACATCTGATGACAGCCAATCGCTGTATTGTGCGCTGATCCGGTCGCTTTCCCCCCGTAGGCCAGAAAAGACACGAAAACTTTCATCTTCAAAGGGGCAGAGCATCACTGACAGGCTAGGTGTACCGAAACTTTCAGCGAAATCTCCCGTCGCCCCATCTGTCCCAACCGTTCCATAACCAACGGTTCCCACCCAATGGGGCACACCGGTTGCCTGGCCCAGCGCAGCCTCTATTTCTGCCGCATGGGTCGCATAATGTGGTGTCATGTAAATCAGGCCCAGTTGATGGTTGGCACCGGCCCCTCGCAAACTAGGCAACAGGTTATCCAGAGCCTCTCGCCAGGTTTGGCCGGTTCCCTGTGCTGATAGGAAGGCTGTGCCTGCCGTCACGATGCGCCCTTCTGGCCCAGATCATCCAGTGCCTGCTGCACAATGGGCAGAATACGGGTAACAATCACATCCACCCCCGCACCTGTTGGGTGCATGCCATCCCCCTGATTAAGGTTGGCATCGGCAACAACGCCATCCAGGAAGAAAGGATAGAATAAAGTATTATATTCTTCCGCGAGCCCCGGAAAGACGGCGTTAAATTCTTCACTATACTCACGACCCAGATTGGGGGGTGCCATCATGCCGGTCAGCAGCACTTTGACCCCGGCAGCCTGCGCCTTCTCAATAATGGCAGCCAAATTCTTTCTTGTTTCCGATGGCGGCAATCCGCGCAGCCCGTCATTAGCCCCCAATTCCAGAATCATCAATTCAGGCTTATCAGCAAAAAGCCAGTCCACTCGGCTTAATCCCCCTTTTGAAGTATCGCCCGACACACCGCCATTGATAACCCGGACATCGCGTCCCGCCTTTTTTAGGGCTGCCTCTAGCTTATTTGGGAAACTTTCCGCCTTAGACAGGCCATAACCCGCCGTCAGACTGTCGCCCAAGGCCAGGATGGTTGTTTCTGCTGCGGCATGACCAATGCCCAGCCCCCCAAAAACAAGGCAGAAAACCAGTAACAATCCATTGATTGTGCAGCGCAACGAGCCATATAGCCTTGAAACGCTGTCACGCATTTTAGCATAAGAAAGAGGCTTCATGGGATCCCGCACTGAAACTAAAGAAAACCAAAATGGCACATCGCCGATGATTGAATTGAGCGATGTTCACCTAACACTTGGGTCTTTAGCGGGTGAGGTCAACATCTTGCGCGGCATTGATTTGTCGGTTGATCGCGGAGAGACGGTCAGCGTCGTAGGTCCGTCGGGGTCTGGCAAGACCTCCATGCTGATGATTGTTGCAGGACTGGAGCAAGCGACATCAGGAACGGTGAAGATCGGCGGGCAGGATTTTCGCGGTCTCAGCGAAGATGGCCTGGCGGAGTTTCGTCGCGACAATCTTGGGATTGTCTTTCAAAGCTTTCATTTGATCCCGACCATGACGGCGGTCGAAAATGTCGCAATCCCGCTGGAATTGGCGGGGCGCAGTGATGCCTTTGAGCGCGCAGCCGAAGTCTTGGAACAAGTTGGTCTGTCCCATCGGCTAAGCCATTATCCGGGTCAGTTATCCGGCGGTGAGCAACAGCGTGTTGCCTTGGCACGCGCCTTCATCGGCAGCCCGAAACTGATTCTGGCGGACGAGCCGACCGGCAATCTGGATGCGGATACCGGCAAACAAATCATTGATCTGATGTTCACTCTGGCACGCGATCACCAGACGACCCTGATGCTGATCACCCATGATGCGACACTGGCCAAGGCCTGTGACCGAACAGTCGAAATGCGCGATGGTCATCTGGTTAAGGACGCGGCCCTGAAGGCGGCAGAATAAGATGGTTTCTGCACGCATCGCACGACGCGAATTGCGCGGCGGCCTGAAAGGGTTCCGCGTCTTTGTTGCCTGCCTAGCTCTGGGCGTTGCCGCCATTGCGGGTGTTGGCTCTCTGGCTTCTGCGATTGAAGCGGGTCTGAAGGCTGATGGGCGGGTGCTGTTGGGCGGCGACGTTGACCTACGCCTGACCCATGTTGCCGCCGCGCCCAACGAGCAAGCATGGCTACAAGCAAATGCAGAGCGCGTTTCCGAAGTCATAGAAATGCGCGCGATGGCCATTCGCGCTGATGGTGCCGAGCGTCACCTGATTGAGTTGAAAACCGTTGATGATGCCTATCCCCTCTATGGGAAGCTGGTGCTGGAAGACGGTGCATCGCTGAATGATCTGGACAAGCGTGACGGGGCATGGGGCCTGATTGCCGCCCCGCAATTGGTCGAGAAAATGGGATTGAACAAGGGCGATCGCTTAAAAATTGGCGAAGCCTTGTTTGAAATGCGCGGTACCTATTT
>JARGPE010000171.1:0-7945 GCA_029212835.1 Alphaproteobacteria bacterium
CCGCCCATCTACATTTCAAGCAATGATCGACAATGTGTTACGTTGGGCTGTTGGTCATCAACTTGCCTATTAACCGGATACTGGCGGCAATGACTCAACGGCAGTTTCGACTTCTAGAAATGTCGGTCGATTATGCGGCGCCAAACTTTTCCGTGCGAACTCTGTCGATACGGATGGGGCGTAGCCAGCCAGATGAGCCAGAATTCCAGCTTTCATACAGTTAAAATATGTCGCTTCTTCTTCCATAATTGCCTTCGCATTTGAGGCGAAGGGCGCGAAGAAGCCGTAACACAGCAAAATCCCCAGGAATGTCCCAACCAAGGCCCCACCGATCAGTTTACCCAAGATTTCCGGAGGTTCATTGATCGAGCCCATGGTTTTGATAACCCCCAACACGGCGGCCACGATCCCCAAAGCGGGGAAGCCTTCTGCCAGTCCGGTCAGAGCATGAGAAACCTGATGGTCGTGAACGTGATGCGCCTCAAGGTCAGCATCCATCAAGGCCTCAACTTCATGCGGGTTGTCAGTTCCAAGCGTCATCAAGCGCAGATAATCACAAAAGAACTCAATCGCGTGGTGATCGTGATGGAATTTGGTGAAAGGCTGAAACAAGGTTGAGTCATGTGGGTTTTCAACATGTTGCTCTACTGCGAGAGCGCCTTTTTGTTTAATGAGCTTAAAGACCTGGTACTGCATCGTGAGCAGTACCAAATCAGCCGCCTTTTTATATTTTGGTCATTTTAAAAGGCCGCCCACCCGCCCAAATGCGCCCTCAACCAGGGGTTTTGTATTAGAAAACAAAAAAGCGGCCGCACCGGACCCAAAAATCATTGTAAATTCAAAAGGCTGCACAAGGACGCCCAGCTTCCCGCCCATTGCGACATAGGACCCAAGAATAGCGCCGATAACTAAGACAATTCCAATAAGAACGAACATAGAAGAAGATCGACCTTCTGTCTGATTTTTGCCAGCCGCTCGAAGCGATTGATCTAAAAGGTTACTGTGTGCCCCAAACTAGTGCGATACTAGTCGGAATCGACTGGGTGTGTCCATCATTCCGAATATGTTCCTAGTCGCTCATGGTCCAAATAAGTAACTCGGTCGCACGCCCAGACCTGACTGGAATGGTTTTAGTGGGCGGATGATCCGGCACTGTAAAGGAATTACTGACGAATCTTGTGCCCGAACGCATCTCTGTTTTGGCTTTTTTGTACAGTTGCGGCATTGGTTGTGGGCTGAGAAATGCATAGACGAGGTCATATGCTCCCAAATCAACGGACCATAGCGACTGCCATTTGATGGAAATACGGGTATCCGAGGCACGCCAGGCCAGAGGTTTTGCCATCAGAAAGGGCAAAGGCGCGTTTTCAACACCGTGGAAGCGGCTGTCTGGATGCGTATTATATCGTGCCAGTGCCCGAGGCATCGCCCCAAAACCACATCCCAGATCGATGATCGAAACAGGCCTGTCGTTTGGGATCAAGCTACAAATAAGGTCCAGTGTTTTTTGGTTGCTCAGGTATAATGGAACCCTTTCCCCCAGGCTGTTGCGCATGATCAGAACCAACAGCGCCAGGATGACTAGTGGTACCCAAAGTGGAAGCTGAAGAATCATTGCCCCGACAAAGAGGCTCGGCAACAGGGCCAGAAAGACACACCAGGGCAGGGTTGCCCTTAAGATGTAAGCCACACCACCGGCAACCATGCCCGCGATCACCAGTTTCAGAGCCAAGGGCATATCGGTGCCAACAAGGGCGAAGTAGCCCTGAACAGCCGCTATAGTCACACCCGCCGCACAAAATTCGGCCAGAAATGCGATTATTAGTGGGCGGCGTCCTTTAAAATCCATTTATGCACTCGCTTTCCCAACGTAACGCGCCATGTTATGCCCGCGCAGAAGAATTTGTTCTAGGAAAATAGAGAGCCATGACCGGTACCAGCACGATTACCTCCGCCGCCTTTCGGTATGCCTGTGGGCGTTTTGCCACAGGGGTAACAGTTGTCACTGCCTATGATAAGACAGGTCAACGATGGGGGCTAACGGTCAACTCCTTCGCGTCAGTGTCTCTTGATCCGCCTTTGGTGCTGTTTTCGATTGACCTGGGCACCAATTCTTATGCTGCGATAACAGGGGCGGACCGGTTTGCCATCAATGTCTTGGCGTCAGATCAACAAGCACTATCAGATCGATTTTCCTTTGTGAAAGATGAAGATCGGTTCAAGGATGTCCCCTTGTTGTCGGGGGAGGCGGATGAGCCTCCTATGCTGGCTGGATGCTTATGCACGATTATTTGCGATCCGGAAAATGCCGTGCCTGGCGGTGATCACACCATCCTGATCGGCCGGGTGCGCCGGATCGTCATGACCGAGGATAAAGCGGCCCAGCCGCTGTTGTACTATGCTGGTTGCTATGCGGGCTTGATGCCTTAAAGCCTCAACATTCCACGACATTGACCGCCAGGCCACCCTGACTGGTTTCCTTATATTCTGATCGCATGTCTTCGCCGGTCTTCTTCATCGTTTTGATCGCTGCATCCAAAGGCACGAAATGTGTGCCATCACCTTTCATGGCCAGGGAGCAGGCATTTACCGCCTTTACAGCCCCCATTGCGTTACGCTCGATACAGGGGATTTGAACCAAGCCGCCAATCGGGTCACAGGTCATGCCAAGATGGTGTTCAAGCGCGATCTCTGCCGCATTTTCAATCTGCATATTGGTGGCCCCCAAAGCGGCCGCCAGACCTGCTGCTGCCATTGCTGAGGCGGAACCGACCTCGCCTTGGCATCCAACCTCTGCGCCAGAGATGGAGGCATTGTGTTTGATAATGCCGCCCACCGCCGCAGCAGACAGCAGGAAGGTGCGGATTCCTTCCTGGTTCGCATCCGGCACAAAGGCTTCATAATAGCGCATCGTAGCGGGGATAATGCCCGCAGCGCCATTGGTCGGGGCGGTTACAACCGTTCCACCGGCCGCATTTTCTTCATTCACGGCGATGGCATAAAGACTGATCCAGTCCATGATGTCATGATAATAGCGGCGGTTTGATTGCCGGTTCTTTTCCAATTCCTGCAGGATTGCCTTAGCACGGCGCTTAACGTCCAGACCGCCGGGAAGCCGTCCATCCTGACCCAATCCGCGATTGATGCAGGCCCGCATCACCCGCCATAAATTATCCAGCCCCTCAATGACTTCTGATTCAGGGCGGACGGCACATTCATTCTGCCGTTTCATTTCGGCTATGGTCAGGCCACTTTTATCCCCCATTTCCAACATTTCTTTGGCAGATCGGAAGGGAAAGGGAACTTCGGATGGGGGGAGGGACCCTGCGCCAGCTTTATTTGCCAACTCATTGGCTGATGATACAAACCCGCCGCCAATGGAGTAATAGGTTTCCTCTGCCAACATATCGCCCTGGGCATTGAAGGCGGCAAAAATCATCCCATTGGCGTGACCCGGCAGCGGTGCACCGAAATCAAATATCAGATGGTCGTCCCGTTTAAACAGAATGGGATGCGTCCCGCCCAGCGACAGTTGTTCCTCTGCATCAATTTGGTGGACCAAGGTCAGGACAGTTTCTGGATCAATACTATCAGGCTTGGCTCCCGCCAAACCCAACAAAATAGCTCGGTCGGACGCATGCCCTTTTCCGGTCCAGGCTAGTGATCCATGCAGGCTGCAGCGAACTGTCGTAACTTTGTCCAGTCCACCGTCCTGGCGCAATTGTTCGACGAAGCGGGCCGCTGCCACCATCGGACCGACAGTATGCGAACTGGATGGACCGATCCCAATCTTGAAGAGGTCGAAGACGCTCAGAAACATAGTTGGGTCGGCTCCTTATACGGAAATGAAAGACGCATTATGGTGTTAACTTTAGTAGAGCCCCACCATGTTCGGGGATATCCTCCGCGCGCCCGGGAATCCTGAAATAACGACCGTCACGCCAATCTTTCATCAAATCTGAATAATGCGGCGAGAAAGGATTGCCGGATTGTCCCCCTGCCAGTGCGAATAAACTGTTGTTCAGATTGTTAAGATCATAAATTGCCCGATAGCCCGCGCCATGAATATGGGCGAAGGGCTGGTCATCCTCACCGCCGCGGCTTTGGCCCCGGTTTATTGTGTGATCGCCACCAGACGTTTCAATCGGGCGGTTCCCCAGCAGTGCCAGGCCGGGGATCAGTGATAGCAACTGGTGCTTCATCGTTGCGGTATGCATTTTACCCCAACGCCAGTCTGATGGGCTGTTGCCTTGTTTTTGCGATAATCCAAACACCGCACGATCCAGCGCAGTGGATAGGGCCCATTTACAGCTTTCAACCGGGGTTGTCCGAATGTCATCACACCAAGTCGGAGCCTGACTGAGTGCCAATTCAACAAAATCCGCATCTGCCCGCCAAAAGGCCTTGAAAGCGTCGGGGCCAAGATCGTCTTCCGCCAAAACACGGACAGTCTCATTCAATAGGGTCATATAAACTGCTGGCGCAGCCTTCTTTCGGTCCATTGAGAAATCCCAGTCGCGCAGCAATTGCAGCGCCTCTGCGGCTTGTTCGGTATTTGGTTCGGCTTTCACAAACAGGGGAACCAATCGTTGCGCCGCTGTCGAAACGATATCGTTTTGGATAGACATGCTGTCTTCCAGTCGATGGTTCTTGGGAGTCTCCGCCAACCGTTCTTTAAGGCGCATGGCCCGATAGTCTGCAGGAAAGCGATCTGTGATTAAATAGGGATAGGCATCTGTAATAATTCGATTATTCGCATTAAAAATCAGCCCGCTAACGGGGTTATAGAGGCCGGGTAATTCTGATGGAGGGACCACGCCATGCCAAGGGTCGTCAAACAGGGAGAGGGGGACAGTACCATTCTGTCCAGGCGCGCGAATTGGCAGGCTGCCAACCACTTTCATTCCAATATGGCCCTTTGTATCAGCGTAAAATACATTTTGCGCAGGATCATCAAATCTTGAAAGGGCGTTCAGAAAATCCTGCCAGTTCTGGGCACGATTTAACTGATACAGTGCTGTTGCTGCCCGTTGCCGATCAGAATGCCCGGTCCAAATTAAGGCACGAGGTGTCGATCCCAGCCGGGTGATGGCGGGACCAAAATCTGTTTCACGCACTACAATATGCACGGGGTCTCCAAAACGGACCTGGATTATTTCGGTGCGGGTTGTAGCGGAATCCAGACTACGCTGGTCCAATGTGATCGTATCCTGGGTATCGGCATGGGTGGTGGTCATGCCCCAGGCGATCTTGCCGTTATGCCCAAGGATGTGCATGGGCACACCGGGGGCCGTTGCCCCGACCAATGTCAGTTCGGGTGTCTCTATGCGGGCCAGATACCATTGTCCCGGCATATTCAGGCCCAGATGAGGATCATTTGCCAGGATTGGCTTTCCGCTCTCCGTCCGGGCACCACTGAGCACCCAGGCATTTGAGGCATCATATTGAGACAGCCATCCATCCCTGTTGCCATCATTCATGGTGGCCAGGGATTTTGTGTGTCGGGGCATTAATTGTGCCGCCTTATCCCGTCCCAACAATCCAATCAGGGCGGCTGTCTGGGCCTCTCGGAAGGCATCGCCAGAGAGCTGCAGGGACATCAGACGTCCCCAAACCAAGCTGTCGGCCACTGTCCAGGGTTCTGGCTGGAATTGGGTTAGTTGAAATTCAATCGGGAAGGGGCGATCATGCTGTGTCAGAAAGGCGTTGACCCCATCTGCATAGGCTTGCAGGTCGTCCTTCTCGGACTGATCCATCAGGACCAGTTGCGCTTCCGCCTGTCGATACAGGCCCAGTTCGCGCATCAGGATATCGTAGGTAATCATCGGTTTTCCGATAATTTCAGCCATGCGGCCAGCGCCAATTCTGCGCATCGATTCCATTTGCCACAGTCGATCGCGTGCGTGCAGGTAACCTAGGCTGCGATAGGCATCGCGCATGGTATTGGCGCGGATCGTTGGGATTCCCTTATCATCAAACAGAATTGTAACCGGTGCCGATAGGTTAGGCAGGCGCACGCTATCATTATCGTCCGGCAAACTACGCAATCCAGTCACCCATAGCACAGCCGCAAGGACCAGCCCGGCAACTGCCAATCCCAATGTCAGATAAATAACCAACCACTTTACCAAACGCATCGACCGCCCCACTGCTGATAAATCACACTTTGTATCATTGTTTTAACCTATTGAACGATTGAATGCAGCCGTCGGTTTCGGCATGGTCACTTTATAACTGCCCCGCGTTTCAAAGGATCTGCCCCTGTGGTTACGAATGTGCCTGATTTTGCAGAAAAATCTGTTCGTTGTGCCCATGTTGGAGGCTTTCATGACATGGTTTATTCAGATTGGGGCTCACAGAAGGCGCCCTCAACCATTGTCTGCGTCCATGGACTGACCCGGAATGGCCGCGATTTTGATCGATTGGCGGCGGCGCTGACTGAGGCTGGATATCGTGTTTTGGCCCCTGACATAGTAGGCCGCGGACGCTCAGATCGATTGGGGCCTTTCGCCAACTATGAAATTCCCCAATATATTAATGATATCACCACAATGTTGGCGGCTGAAGGATTGCGCAGCGTTGATTGGGTTGGAACCTCTATGGGCGGATTGATTGGGATGAGCATTGCCGTCATGGCAGGACATCCAATCAAGCGTTTGCTGTTGAATGATGTCGGACCGGTCGTTCCAAAAGAGGCCCTGCAGCGTATTGGCGATTATGTTGGTATTCCATGGAAGTTCGATAGTTTTGACCTAGCCCTTAATCATGTGCGCCAAGCCTATGCACCCTTTGGATTAAAAACTGAAGAAGATTGGCGGTATCTGGCTGAATTGTCTTTGAAACAGGATGCGGAAGGTAAATGGGTGATGGCCTATGATACCCGCATCGCCGATGCTTTTAAGGATACTGAGATTACCGATATCGACCTTTGGCCATTCTGGCAGCAAATCTCTACGCCAACATTAGTGCTTCGGGGGGCGGAATCGGATTTGCTGACACGTGAAACGGCGGAAAAAATGACGAGAACAGGCCCGATGGCGAAATTGATTGAAGTTCCAGACTGTGGTCATGCGCCCGCTTTGATGGATGCCTCTCAGATTGGCTTGGTTTTGGATTGGGTTCAGTCATCGTGAGAGGAATAAACGAGGTGACTATTATGCGGCGTATGATGATTGCATCGGCGATTTTGCTGATGTCTGTCTCGTTTCTTCCTGTTCAAGCCGAGGCGCAAAATCGTGATCGTGCCTTGGAGTCAGTAAGAACACTGACTCAGGACCTAATCGGACATATTCAGGATGGCAGCGCCAGTGACAGGCAGGTTTGGGCCGGTGTGCAGGGGCTCACGGATGTTCTGCGCCGCTTTATCTTATCGGAAACAGAAATCCGCGCGGAAGACAAGGTCGCTCCGCCAATCGGTGCTGCGTTGCGACCGGGGGAGGCGGAAATCACCCCGTCGACTCAGCCAGGTACGGATGAGGTTACCTTGTCTCAGGTATCAACCGAATGGTTCAACGCTCAAGCCACAAAGACCCAGGAGGCCCTGGAATTGGTACGCGATGGTTTGGAACAGAACATTTCCAACTCAGACCTGATTCTGCGGTTGCAGGGCGTTCTAAAGGCTCTCGCAAACGTAAATCGACCTCCTGAGGGCTAGGGGCTGACACGTTTGTGTCATCCTGTCTTTCGGTCTGCTTTTGCCCATAACGCGAGTTCAATCAGAACTACGGCAAGTATGGAGAGGCCAACTAGCGGAAAGAAAACCCCGGCGACGATGATACACGCCAAAACAGCCCTTGGAATGCGCCAATCCGAAGGAACAGTTGGTGCTCCAAGAGAACCTGTCGGCCGCCGTTTCCACCACATTGTCATGGCGGATACGGCCATCAGTATGATTGCGATGCATGCGAGCAACAGGATCAATTGGTTTACGAGTCCGAAGGCCTGT
>JARGPE010000171.1:7955-8863 GCA_029212835.1 Alphaproteobacteria bacterium
CCTGTCCCATGTGGATGTTGGTACCCCATTCAGAGGCTCGACCGAGTGCTCCGAGATCTGAAAATTTCAGATCGACAAGTGCTTTTCCTGTATATTGATCAAGGTGGATCACACGCCCCTGTGTTACATCGTCTGGATAGACTGAGGCCGTAAAGACGCCTTCGGGTGTATCAGGAATTGTAAGTGTGTACCCGGGATGAATACCCATATTTTCAATGGTTTGAATGATGCTGTTAATTCCAATGATATCTCCTTTCGCAGTGCCGGAGACAGGCATTGGGCGGTTCTCTAAAATCCAGGGTGTCTTTTCCAGCGCGTCTCCGGTTAATACCGTCGAGGTTGGGAAGTTTGCCCAATATCCATCAGGTATGCCTAACCCGATAGCATAGGATAGTTCTGAAAAATACTTTCCCCAGACGCCGGACCACGGCAAGCCCGTGATCGCAAGAAAGACAATGAATACGGACGTATAAAGTCCTGTAACGGCATGCAGATCACGCCACATCGCTCGCCCCTTGTTCAATCTAGGACGTAATACACCGACCTTGCGTCCACGGGGCCACCATAAATAAAGGCCGGTCACGACCAGCAGAATGGCCCATCCGGCTACGCATTCAATTATCCGATTACCCCACCATCCAATGTATTCTAGGCTGTGCAGCTTTCTAATTGTCCACATCAGGGGTGAACCGCCTGGACCGGCATCCCACATGCTTCCTAGAACCGTACCAGAATAGGGATTAACATAAACGGCATTGGCCATTCCGTCGGAACCGATGATTTTTACCTCTGCTGCCCGACCTGGTTCGGAAGGGGAATGATAGGCTTTCACCGTGCCTGGATGTGCCGCCAATGCCCGTGTCACCAATTCAGAGGCCGGAAGATACTCCGCCGCGATGGGATCAACG
>JARGPE010000172.1 GCA_029212835.1 Alphaproteobacteria bacterium
CCTAGGGATCATTTCAGGCCTCAACGAACGAACCATACTGGTTCCCCTGTCCCGCCCCGGAGAGCGAGCAGGAACACAAGTCTAGGAGTAGCCTAAAATGACCGTTACCGCTTTCGAAACCGCCCAACGCGGCGTAACCACAAAAGACATGCTGGCGCGCGCGGCCTATCAAGTTGTTGCGTCTTTTGAAAACATGGCCAGTGCATTTGCGGATTTCCGCGAGCGTCGTAAGACCGCCAATCAGCTGCACGCCCTGTCCGATGACATGCTGCGCGATATCGGCCTGACCCGTGGCGAAATCAATCAACTGACTGCACGCCGCTAAAAAGATTGTTCTTGTTTGAGTGTCCGTGAGTTAAACTTTATGGAACCCGGCATTTGAAACCAGAATACGGCTTGTGTGTTGATTAAATTGAACCCCGCATCATGATAACCTGATGCGGGGTTCTTTCGTTGATTTGCAACGAATCCTGTTACCTGATTCTTTAACCCATAGACGTGCGCGACAAAATGACCTAACATTTACGGGTGTTAGGCTTGTTCCAAAATTGCGAATAAGGCGTTGGATGTGACGTACGGCCTTGGGGGGCGATCAGAAGACATTACCTCTAAGGCTCGGGAATAGCGAAGGAGCGCAGATTTCCCATGAATAGCCGTTTACCACCCGCAGTCGTGCAAGAGCGGGTGACCGTTCATGTTAAGTGGTTTAACCCAACCAAAGGGTTTGGATTTGTTGTGCCTGATGGACAGGCCGGTAGCGATGCATTCTTGCATGCCTCCGTGCTCCCGATAGAGGACGCCAATGGTATCGCGGAAGGGGCAACCTTGGTCTGCGATTTAGCCCAGGGTGATAAAGGCCTGATGGTCGCAACAGTCTATTCTGTTGATACCTCCAGCGCCACGGGGCCATCGTCCGGTGGTCCGCGCGCAGGTGGTTTTGGCAGTGGCTATGGCAGCCCGGATCGCCCGCCGCGACGGCCAACTGGCCCACCGGCGGAAAGTGGCGAGGGCACGGTCAAGTTTTTCAATGATTCCAAAGGGTTTGGCTTTGTGACCCCGGACAATGGGGGAGCGGATATTTTTGTGTCCGCCCGCATTCTGGGGCGTGCGGGCATTCAATCATTGGAAAGTGACCAACGTGTCCGTTTTGAGGCGCGACCTGGTGACAAGGGGCCAATGGCAGACAAGATTGAACTGATTTGACCCTCGACCTGGAATCCGTTCGTCAACATTGGGATTCCAAGGCCGCAGCCTGGGCCAATCACTCCGACACTTTGGCCAATATGGCAGATCGATACAATCTGCCTTTATTGGACTCTGCTGGCCTGCAGGCTGGGGATCGTGTGTTGGACTTGGCCTCAGGTGTAGGGGAGCCTGCCTTTACGGAGGCGCGACTGGTTGGACCCGAGGGTACCATTGTCGCAACCGATTTGGCAGAGAGCATGCTGGTCGCCCTTAAAATCCGCGACAAGGCGAAGCTATTACATCTCACTGCCGCGGATATGCAGCGCCTGCCTTTTGCAGACGCCAGTTTTGACCGCGTGATCTGCCGGTTCGGAATCATGTTTGTCCCAGATCCCCTGAAGGCCCTGAGGGACGTTCACCGAGTCCTGGTGCCCAGCGGCCGCGCGGCCTTTATGGTCTGGGGGCGTCGCGACGAGCAAACAATGTTCACCATCCTATCCGATGCTGTACAAGCGGTCACAGGAACGCCCCCCGATGACCATCATTTCCAAATCTTCCGATTTGGCGATCCCGGCACACTCACCTCACTTTTCAAGGCTGCAGGCTTTCGGGACATCACTGAAGACTCTCACAGTTTTACCCCCCTTGCGCCGTTGGATATGCCCTTTTGGCATGCCCCCCTGGAAATGACATTCGGCCATATAGTTGACAGCCTAACCGTCGAGAATCAGAAACGTCTTGAAGGGGAAATACTGCGCCGCCTGGACTCTGTCAGAGAGCCTAATGGCTATCGTCTGAAAGCACGACTGCATATTGTCTCCGGCAGCTATGGCAAATAAGCACTCAAGGCGTCCCGCACCTCCTCTGGCAAGCTGATCGGCGTCGGGCCAGTCATATCCATACAGACCGCTACACTGTCATAGGTCGCATAGCATTTCTCATCCGACGCCCCGAACATCTGGGTGCGATAGCCAAATGACTTCCCCCCAATGCGCAAGACAGACACCTCAAACCGCAGGGGCGTCTCCTGAGGAACCGCTTCCTTTACCGTCAAATTCGCTGTTGCGGAATAGGTTGAGCGATTGATCTCTCGCCGTGCTTTCTCCCCCACACCTACTGAATCTAAAAAGATGTCAGAGGCACGGTCACAATTGCGAAAATAGAAAAAAGCCTGGGCCGTTCCATTCTCATCATAAAAGCCCGGCTCTGCCGTTATAAAATCCCCAGGAACCTTTAAAACCGTCATAATCACCCTCCTCTGTCATCTTGCAAAAGACTGACTTATGCCCCAAGCCTGTGCAATAGTTAAGGACCGTCTTTTGCTAACCGCTTGGATCAAATCCTGAATGAGCAGTTCTGACATTCCCATTAATCTTGGTGCTTTTCGGCGTCGCTGGATCGTCATTCTGGTTATTGTGGCAATTCTAAGTGCGATTCCGCTGTTTGCATTGGCATATGTCTATTTCACCAATGAAGAATTGCAGCGGGCACAGAACCGCGTATCGTTGTATCGCAGCACGCTGATCAATGCGCTGGAACGATTTCAGCATCTGCCCTTCGTTTTGGCACGCGACACCCATGTATTGAAGGCGGCACGGGGCGAAGATCGGGCGGCACTGAGTGTCCGACTGTCCAGGTTTGCGGCACAGACGGATCTGGAAGCCATCTACCTGATGGATCGATCTGGCCTTACGGTGAGTGCCTCCAACTATGATGCCCCTATCACCTTCCTTAATCAGAACTATGGTTTTAGACCTTACTTTAGAAAAGCCCTGGCCGGGCAAAGGGGAGAGTTTTTCGGTATTGGGGCGACAACATCACTGCCCGGCTTTTTCATCGCCGAACCTGTTCGTGATGAAATTGGCACCCCTGTGGGCGTGATCGCAATCAAACTGGGTCTCTCAAATTTGGAAAAGTCCTGGAAGGATGGTGGGGAATTTGTCTTTGCCTCAAACGCTGATGGCGTTGTTGTTCTGTCGTCGGAGGCATCGTGGCGCTATCACACCCTGACCGATATCAGCAGTGGCCGACGCGCGGCAATTCAGGCCAACCGCCAGTTTGGCGTTGAGCCTCTGTCCACCCTGAACTGGACGGTCAAGGGTGCGTCCAGCATCGTTCTGGATGGAACTCATTATCTGCATGTCACGACCAGCGTGCCAAAACTGGGCTGGACACTTCATTTCCTGGCGGAGGAAGGCCCGATCTGGCAGCGGTCCATGGTCGTTGTCATAGTTGTGGCTATCATAGCCTCCGTCTTATTGACCATTGCCCTGTTTTTTCGATCAGAGCGTATTCGGATTGCCCTGCAAGCGTCCCAGGCGGACAGCCGCCAATTGCGCGCGATCAACGCCAAACTGGCGACGGAAATCGAAGAGCGCCGCATGGCAGAACAACGGTTGGAACGTGCCAGGTCTGAACTGGCCCGCGCCAGCAAGCTTGCGGCTTTGGGCCAGCTTTCTGCCTCTGTCACCCATGAGCTGGGCCAACCCATTGCTGCCATGCGGAATTATCTGGCCGCTGCGGAATTTGATGATGACCCCAATGGCCGGCAGGATCGCCTAAACCGACTAAATGGATTAGTGACACGTATAGAAAGCATCTTCAATCAGTTGAAATTCTTTGCAAAACCAGGGTTTTCCGGTGCCGCCGACGCGCGTCTGGAGGAGGTTGACCTGCGCGCGATATGGACTGGTGCACGAGAGCTTTTGGAGACCGATATTGAAAATGCAGGCGTGGAACTGACCTTATCCCAACCTGAACAGCCCGTGCTCGTGCGGGGTAATCATCTCAGGCTGGAGCAGGTTTTGATCAATCTGGTGCGTAATGCCATTGCCGCCATGGAAACAGCCAAAAAACGAGCGCTACAGATCAATATTGATACACAAAACAACCGGGCCATTCTCTCTGTCGCCGACAGTGGTCAGGGACTGGGTAATTATTCCCTGGAACAATTGCAGGAACCTTTCCTGACGACACGGGCCTCTGGCGAAGGGATGGGGCTTGGCCTTGCCATCTCCACAGAGATCATTAAAGAACATGACGGGCGGCTAACAGCAGAAACCCGACCAGATGGTGGGGCCGTATTTGCGATAGACCTGCCACTTGCAGCAGAGAAAGAAGCGGCGTGACTCAACGGGATGGAGAAGGATATCGCATCATCGTGGTCGACGATGACAAGGCGATGAGGGACTCATTGACCCATCTTTTGACAGCCGCCAAATGGCATGTGGAGGCGCTAAGCCGTGCAGAACAGGTTGCAGGCCTGATCTCTGCCTTTCAACCCGATGCAATTTTAAGTGATGTGCGCATGCCAGGCATGTCTGGTCTGGAACTGCTTCGAGACCTTGCCGTTCCCTTCGCGCCGCCCGTGATTCTGATTTCTGCCCATGGCGATATACCGATGGCAGTTTCGGCGATGCAGGATGGCGCCTATAGTTTCCTGGAAAAGCCATTTGATCCCCGCCGACTGCTGACGGCATTGAGGCATGCTGCCGAGCAGCATCGCTTGACACTGGATACACAGCGTCTGAGGGCGGGGCTTGCCCGTCTATCAGGTTTGGATCGGGTACTGTTGGGCAATGCCCCGACGATTGAAAAACTGCGCGAAGATGTGCTGGACCTTAGTGAGACCGCAGTCCCTGTGATGCTGTTGGGTGAAACGGGCACGGGCAAAGAACTGGTTGCCCGGGCATTGCATGATCTGAGTCCCCGGGCTGCGGGCCCGTTCATCGCCGTCAATTGCGCGGCAATTCCGGATGCCTATTTTGAGACAACCATGTTTGGAACGACCGCTGGTGCGCAAGGAGAGGCAGCACCCGGCATTCTGGACAGCGCCGATACCGGCACATTGTTCCTGGATGAAATAGGCGCCTGCCCGCCCCCTGTTCAGGCAAAACTATTGCGAATCCTGGAAAGCCAGGAATTCACCCCTCTGGGGGCCGCAACGTCCAAACGGGTTGATATCCGCATCCTATCCGCCTCCAACGAGAAGCTGGATACTGCCGTGGCTGCAGGCAGCTTCCGGGAGGATCTGCTGTATCGCCTTAATACGGTGACCCTGACCCTGCCGCCATTGCGAGAGCGCCGGGCAGATATCACGCTGCTGTTTTCCTATTTTATGGAGCAATACGCGGCCCTGTATGAGATTGATCCACCGGATCTGGGAACCGAAGACATTGCTGCCCTGATGGCGCATGACTGGCCAGGCAATGTCCGGGAATTGCGCCACGCTGCAGAGCGTCGCATTCTAGCAGCCCGGCGCGGACGCGGATCGGTTGCAGAGGCCATCCGCCCTGACAGCGACCCCGCTGAAGTCCCCGATACCCTGCGGGAGGCCGTCGCCGCCTTCGAACGGCAACTTATCGGCCAAGCCATCAAAACACATAAGGGAAGAATGGATGCGGTCGCCGAGGCTTTAGGCATTGGTCGGCGCACCTTGAATGAGAAGATCGTGAAACTGGGCCTGAAGAAAGACGATCTGCTGGGTTAGATCGTCTTTTTCTTCGCCGTGATCACCCGGCTATTAATGCCGTTCCAGCCCAATTCTCCGGACAGACGGGCATATTCAATCTTGGGACAGCGATTCATCACAACCTTGATGCCGACGGACTCAGCCTTTGCGGCCGCCTCAAAATTGATCACCCCCAATTGCATCCAGATCACCTTGGGTCGAGGTTTCAGACCCAACGCCTCATCCACCACCCCACCGACTTGATCAGACCGCCGAAACACCTGCACCACATCAATTGGCACATCGACACCTGCCAGGCTGGCCACCACAGTTTCACCGAAAAGTTCTTCACCCGCTGATTTCGGATTGATGGGAATGACCCGAAACCCTCTTTGAACCAGATATTTCATCGCAAAATAGCTGGGGCGGTTCCAATTTGTGCTGGCCCCCACCACGGCATAGACCTGACTGGCCCGCAGAATGTCGCGGATATAGGCATCCGAATAGAAATCGGATTCATGATCAAACAAAACAGCCGGGTCACTGCTCATTATTCATGTGTCCATAAGGGAGGGCGCTTATCGATGAAGGCGGCAATGCCCTCCTCGCTATCACTGAAACTCATATTATCCACCATAACGCCCCCGGTATATGTATAGGCATCTTCCAGCGACATTTCGATCTGACGGTGAAACGCTTCCTTGCCGGTTTTCAGAACTTTGTGGGATTTAGAGGCAATCACATCCGCCAACGCCTTGGTTTCAGACGCCAGAGCGTCCTCTGGCACGGCGCGATTGATCAGGCCGATGGAGACTGCTTTTTCTGCCGAAATCAACTCACCGGTCAATAACATCTCCATCGCTTGCTTGCGCGAAACAGCTCGGCTGAGCGCAACCATGGGGGTGGAGCAGAACAGGCCGATATTGACCCCTGGTGTCCCAAACCGCGCCGAGTCCGATGCAATTGCCAGATCACAGGTCGCCACCATCTGACAACCCGCCGCCGTCGCAATTCCCTGAACTTTTGCGATCACCGGCTGGCGCAATCGGGTGATCGCCAGCATCATCCGGGAGCATGTTTTAAACGTCCGTTCCCGAAAGGCTGGTTGCGGGTTGGCCTGTAGCTCTTTCAAATCGTGACCGCCCGAAAAGCCGCGCCCTGCCCCTTCCAGCACAACAACCGCAATACCACTATCCTTATCAACCGCCTCCAGGGCCTCCAATACAGCCTCCATCAGGCCAATAGACAACGCATTGTAGGCTTTGGGTCGGTTCAGCGTCAGCGTGGCAACAGGCCCGTCATCCTGTCGCAGGACCAATGGTTCATCGGCAGACATTGTCATAACTCCCAGAGCAATCAGATCAAGGCTGCAGCATCCCTGATCCGTACGCCTTGTTCAAGATGCGTGGCGTTGCTACCAAATGGTATAAGAATATAAACAGGGATCAGAATCATGCCATCAGACAAGCTCAGCCGCGCAGAACTGGATCACATCCTTAACACGGATGCCCCTTTCTCCGTCCACTATGGCTTTGTCGTTGAAGACTTCGGCTCAGGCTCAGCCACAATCCGGCTGCCCTATGATGCGCGCCACACGCGCCCCGGCGGCACGATCAGTGGTCCAGCTATGTTTGCCCTGGCTGATTTCGGGATGTACATCGCCGTCATGGGTGCCATTGGCCCGGTGGCCCTGGCCGTCACGACAAACATGACCATCGACTTCCTGCGCAAGCCTGCTGACCGTGACCTGATTGCTGATGTCAGCCTGATAAAGCAGGGCAAGCGCCTGATGGTTGGCCGCGTGGAAATTCATGCCGACGGGGAGGACGACCTCTGTGCCCATGTCACCGGCACCTATTCCGTCCCGCCTCAATAACCATCTCCGATGTCCCTTATCCGCTTCCCATCCAGGACCACCGGGGCACAAATCTGTAATTTTTAGTGTAAAAACAGCCACTTTTTGTGCGGTATCTAAATACCGTTAATCTAAATATTTGATTTCATTTAGTTATTTTTGATATAGACCGAAAAAGAGGCATTGACGTATGTGCGGACAGGGGCTATCAACCGCCGTCCCTGACGTGGGTTGGGAAACAGACGAAACGGCCTAGGCAGCGCCCAGCGCGCGACCGGCCCTTAAGAATGGCAGGCAGCAATGATGAAAACTTATTCGATGAAGCCGGCGGAGGTCCAAAAGACCTGGTTCGTCATCGACGCACAGGACATGGTCCTGGGCCGTATGGCTTCGGAAATCGCAAAAATTCTGCGTGGCAAGCACAAGGCGGGTTACACCCCCCATGTTGATTGCGGCGACAATGTCATCGTCATCAATGCGGAAAAGGTGAAACTCACCGGCCGCAAACTGGCAGACAAGACCTATTACTGGCACACCGGCTATCCGGGCGGAATCAAAAGCCGCACCGCAGGTCAGTTGCTGGCCGGTCGCTTCCCGGAACGGGTTGTCGAAAAGGCGGTTGAGCGCATGGTGCCGCGGGGTCCTTTGGGCCGCGTGCAGATGAAGAACCTGCGTGTTTATGCCGGGACCGAACACCCGCATGAAGCACAGCAGCCGGTGGTGCTGGATCTTGCAGCCCGTAACCCGAAGAACAAGCGGAGCCAGTAAATCATGGCCGAAGAACAACAAACCCTCACTGATCTGTCGCAACTGGGCACCGCCACTGGCGTGACCAGCGCGGCCGTTGCGCAAGCAGCCTCCGCCCCGGCAGAACCCAAGAAAGACGAATTCGGCCGCGCCTATGCGACCGGTCGTCGTAAGAACGCCATTGCACGTGTCTGGATTAAACCAGGTTCTGGCAAGGTCACCGTCAATGGCAAGGACCAGGTCACCTATTTCGGTCGCCCCGTTCTGCGCATGGTCCTGAAGCAGCCTTTCGAAGAAGCCGGTCGCGTGGATCAGTTCGACGTGATGTGCACCGTAAATGGTGGCGGCCTCTCCGGTCAGGCAGGCGCCTTGCGTCACGGCATCAGCCGGGCGCTGGTCAACTTTGAGCCAGCCCTGCGCGGCCCGCTGAAAGCCGCAGGCTTCCTGACCCGCGACAGCCGTAAGGTTGAACGTAAGAAATACGGTCGCGCGAAAGCCCGTAAGAGCTTCCAGTTCTCGAAGCGCTAAGCGAAGATACTGCACGACAAGAACAAGCGGCCTCTCCTTTCGGAGGGGCCGTGTTTCTGTTTTGACTGTATTTGATCAGGCGCG
>JARGPE010000173.1 GCA_029212835.1 Alphaproteobacteria bacterium
GCCTGATCCCACTGGTCAGCGCACGCAAGATTTGAAGCCAGGATTGGAAGCGCAGCGCGCTGTGTTTGGCGATGATGCGGTTCAAAAACGTTTGGAAACCGAAGCGGATATGCGTCGCGCCGGCAGCAGCCAGGGCGAAATCGCGCTGTTGACCCGCACGGGTGGGTTGGACGCGGATTCCAGTATCCGCCGTGTTGTTGACCAGGAAACCGCCGCCCTGACGGCAGAGCAGGAATCCTTTGTCGATACCCTGGTCTTCTGGCGGGAAAAAGAACCCAATGGTGACATTGTTGACGCCAACGAGGAAACGCGTCGCCTTCAGGGGAATTCAGCGCTTGGTCAGCCCGTCACGGATGGTAAGACCCCGATCATAACCCGCGAAGGCGAAAAATCCCTCTTTGAGTGGCCGTTCTAGATCGGGCCTTGGCCTCAATGGCTCCAGAATTCTGTTTCCAGATGCTTCAATAACACTTCGGTTCGGCAAGACCATGTATGGGTTTTCGCGTAGTGTTGAAGTGCCCGGTCTCTGACATCGTCTAAAGTGCGTGATCCGCGGTCCAGAACGTTGCTGATCGTACTTTCAAGATCGGCGCTGTTATAGGGCAGGAAACCAATCCCAAAATCGTTTTCAACCTCGTGCTCCAAAAAGCGGGAGGGTTCTGTCAGGACATAGGCCCCACGGCTTATGGCATAGAATACACGTTCATGGGCGCCGTTACGGAAGCTGGGACTGACATCAATTACGACCTTTGTCTTCTGCATCAGGTCAAGGGCATCAAGAAAAGTGATTGGACCATGACCGGTAACGCTGTTGCCGACTTCTGGTGGAGATTCTCCCCCGCCATGATAATGCGCTGGAATGGTGTTCAGGGCTTTCAGCAGTTCTCTGCGCCGGTCTGCAATTAGCTGTGTTTCAAGGGCATTCACATATTTTGCCAGTTTGGCAGTGTCTGAAAGGGGGATGCCGGCCGAAGCGGCTTCTTCTTTCATGATTTTCCACAAAGGATGTGTGCTGGTTCTGCACCGTTCATAGGCCTTCTGAAGGCATTGTTTCAGGGTGGGGTCTCCTTGCGATGTCATTTGCAGCCATTCTTCAGTGGAGAGAGTGGAGGAGACATTACCAATGATGAGTACATCAATGGGCCGTTCTTCTGTTCGGCGTTGATGTGCCCGGACAGGAGGTCCAGCATGGGGCAAGGGAATAGATCCACGACCGGTTTTAGACACCTCTGACAGCAGTTCCTGAAAATCCAGATCTACCACGCCAACAAGACCCAAATCAGGAAATTGCGTCAATTTATCAAGTTTTCGAAGAGGCGAATCTGTCAGGAACGAAAATCTGGGCAGTGACCATGCATCGTAAATAGAGCGATTGCCCGCCGTATAATTGTGGTTGATGTTTGTGTCGAAGACAAATCGTCGCCCAGAATGTCGACCTATCGCGGCGAGTTGTACCTTGAACAAATCCATGTTCGGGAAATCGCTATTTAAATGCTCTGAGACCATTACGTCTTGGTCCCGTAGTGCAAAGCAGAGGTCAGTCTGCATTGATTCTATAGAAGCGTAGGGCGAATACATTGAAATTGCGAAACACCGTATTGGTTGATCGTGCAGGTCTTCCATAGTTCCTTCCCGGTGCGTCAACCTATGTCATGTGTCACTTGTATTTCGGATAATTCCATAAGGATAAAAGTCAGCGACCTATAGTGCTCATATTGGTCAGCAATGCACACTTCAGTTTTGAAAATCATTTAGAAGTTGTAGTATTCAGGAGATTCTATTCAAATTGCAATTGCATAAAATTGCTTTTACAAAATCAGAATAATTAATTGTACGTGAATATTAAAATGATCCCCGATATTGAAATTCTTGTTTCAACTTCAGGAGAACCTGCAGCCCTGTCGCGTCCTGCGACATTTTCGCGAATCCGGAAATATTGTCGGTTTGTAGCCTCAACCTGTGGAACACATGCGTCGTCGACACTATGTTGACTGCACGCCCATCCTCGGGACCTAATTTTAATATTCTGGCGCGTCCGTCGCGCTGATTTAGGAGGCTTAATGAGACTCCCCTTCAGAACCAATCTTTCAATAGCGTTCGCGGCGACTGCTTTGCTATGGGGCATGACCCTGGGGTCCGCACAGGCGGAGATTTATGGAGCAAAGCAGACGACACTGGATAATGGAATGCAGGTTGTCGTGGTGGAAAATCACCGCGCACCGGTCGTGACACATATGGTTTGGTATCGTGTTGGCGCGATGGATGAGCCTGCTGGTAAATCGGGTATTGCCCACTTTCTCGAACATCTGATGTTTAAAGGGACCGATACGGTTGGTCCGGGAGAATTTTCCGCTACGGTGGCCCGCAACGGGGGGCAGGATAACGCCTTTACCAGCCAGGATTACACGGCCTATTTCCAATCCGTTGCCAGTGATCGTCTGGAAATGGTGATGAAGCTGGAATCAGACCGCATGGCGCATCTGAAAATTGCAGAAGATCAATTTATTCCTGAAAAGCAGGTGGTTTTGGAGGAGCGCAGCATGCGCACGGACAATGATCCGGGCTCCATCCTGCAGGAACAAGCATCGTCCGCCTTCTATCGCAATCATCCCTATGCCATTCCGGTTATTGGGTGGCGGCACGAGATTGAAGGACTGCAATTGCAAGATGCCGTCAATTTTTACAAAACTTTCTATACGCCGAACAATGCAATCCTGGTCGTTTCGGGTGACGTAGAGGCGGAGAAGGTCTTTGACCTGGCGCGGAAATACTATGGCACTATTCCAGCGCGGACCCTGCCGGATCGGCCCGATTTGCGTGAGCCGCCCTTGTTGGTATCAAGCCGGGTTACTTATCGCGATGATCGTGTCCGGCAGCCCAGCTTGTCGATCCGCAAGCAAGCCCCCAGTTGGACACAGGCAGATAATAAGGCCGATAGTTATGCGCTGGAGGTACTGAGCCAGATTCTGGGTGGCAACAGCACCAGCCGCCTTTATCGGTCCTTGGTGATAGACCAGGGAATAGCTGTCAGCACAGGCAGTTGGTATGATGGTGATGGCCGTGGCCCAGGTATGATGGGTCTGTATGTCAGCCCCGCGCAAGGCGTCTCACTGGATAAGGCGGAGGCTGCCTTGCGAGCCGAAGTGGCGGTGTTGTTGAAGGATGGTGTGACACAGGACGAGGTTACCCGCGCTATCACCCGCATACAGGATTCCGCCGCAACCGCACGCGACAGTCTCAGCGGACCTGCCATGAATATCGGGCGAGCATTGGCGGTTGGTTTCAACCTGGATGATGTCGAAACATGGCCTGACAAGATTGGCCAGGTGACAGTCGACCAAGTCAATACTGTCGCCCAGCGCGTTTTGGCTGCGCCGGGGGAGGTTGTTAATATCCTGCTGCCGAAATCTGATACGGAGGCCACACAATGAGACAGGCTCGTCCCCAAACATCCTCTGCTGCAGCTGTAAAGACAGGTTTGCCCCCCAGACTGGTGATGTTGTTTGCCTTTGCTGCATTAATCCTGCTGATGGCCCTGCGCCCTGCCTTTGCAGAGGTGAAGGTTGAAGAAGTTGTCAGCCCCGGTGGCATTAAGGCCTGGTTGGTTCGGGACGAGACCGTGCCCGTCACGGCCATCGAGTTTTCCTTTAAGGGCGGTGGTGCCGGTCACGATAAGCCCGGTAAAGAAGGCACGGCACGCCTGACTGCGGGAACGATTGATGAAGGGGCAGGCCCCTATGACAGTAAGGCTTTCCAGGGCATGTTATCGGATAAATCGATCACTGTTTCATTCAGTGCCGGTACCGATACGTTTTCCGGTAGTTTCTATACGCTCAACCGCTATCGAGATGAGGCGGTAAACCTTCTCTCTTTGGCCCTGACAGAGCCACGGTTCGATGATGAGCCGGTGGAACGTGTGCGATCCCAAATTTTGATCGGCCTGAAGCAAAGCCAGACCGATCCCGATACCATTGCCAGCAAGGCGATGGCAGAAACGATCTTTAAGGATCACCCCTATGGTCGGCCAGATGAAGGCACCCTGACCAGTGTGCCGAAAATCACCGTGGCAGATATGAAATCCTATATGGCAGAGGCGCTGACACTGGATAAGCTGAAAATTGGGGTCGTTGGGGCAATCACGCCAAAAGAACTGGGACCGATGCTGGATAAAATCTTTGGGAAACTGCCAAAGACCGGCGCGCCCGATAAGATCCCAGCCTTCACCAATAAGACGCCCGGTGGTACAGCTGTGATTGATATGGATGTGCCGCAAAGCACCATCCTGTTCGCGCAGCCAGGCCTGTCGATTGATGATCCGCGCTATTATACCGGCATGGTGATGAATTATGTCCTTGGTGGGGGCTCTTTCAGTTCCGTCCTGACGGATGAAATCCGCGTGAAGCGTGGTTTGGCCTATTCCGTTTACAGCTATCTGCAACCTATGGACCATGCCGCCTTGTTGCGTGGTGGTGCCGGGACACAGAATGCGCGGGTCGGGGAGACAATTGATCTGGTCAAGGTCTTCTCTGATTTCAAGAAAAATGGCCTGAATGCCGATATGGTCGCCGATGCGAAAACCTATATCACTGGATCCTTTCCGCTGCGCTTTACCAATTCATCGCGCATCGCCAGCCAGTTGGAATCCATGCAATATTATGGCTTTTCCATCGACTATTTCGAAACCCGCAATAGCCTGATTGAGGCCGTGACACTGGACGATGTGAACGCGCTTGCAAAGGACCTGCTGGACCCGGATGCACTGACCTTCGTGGTGGTTGGCAAGCCGAAGGACGTGGAGGCAACATTGCCAACCCCTGGCGGGTGAACCAATCTAAACCGTACTGGAATGCCGCGCTGTTCCTTGGCTGAAATACTGGTCAAAGCAGGCGGCGATCTGGCGGATATAGGGTTTGCCGGTTTCGGTAACGGTAATGGTGCCTTTGCTTTGGTTCAGCAATCCATCTTCTTGCATCTGTTTCAGACGGGGAAAAGCATCTGAAAGGCTCGTGATATCTGCACCAAATAATGTGCAGGTTGCCGATAAATCGACTGAGAAATCGCACATCAAGCGTTCAATAATCGTTGCGCGCAATTGGTCATCCATACTGAGCAGGACGCCTTTGGAGATGGGCAGATGACCTTCCGTAACTCGTTTCGCATGGCTTTTTAAAGAAGGTTCGTTCTGAATGAACATATCAGGCAGGCGACCAATGGAGCTGGCCCCGACAGGTAGTAAAGTTTTAGCCTGATCCGTTGTGTACCCCTGAAAATTTCGGCGCAGGGTTCTCGCATCCTCTGCTTGTGACAGACTGTCATCTGGTAGGGCGAAATGATCGATCCCGATCTGGAGGTATCCCGCACCAATCAACAACTCTGCCGCTGCGTCAGCGGCTTCCTTCCGCGCCTCAGGGCCTGGCAGAGCATCTTCAGGGATCAGCCGTTGATGGGTTTTCATCCAGGGAACATGAGCATAACCGAACAGCGCAACCCGATCCGGCCGCAGTGTTAACGCTTGCTCAATGGTCTGCAGGGTGCGCGCCAATGTTTGATAGGGCAGCCCATACATCAGGTCTAAATTAAGACTCTTTACCCCGAATTCTTTCAGATTGTTTGCTGCTGCAGCCGTTTCTTCAAAGCTTTGCAGGCGATTAATCGCTTGCTGCACCTGTGGATCAAAATCCTGAACCCCGATGCTAGCCCGTGTCAGGCCGGCTTCCGCCAAGGCGGCTATACGATCAATTCCGGTTTCTCTTGGGTCAATTTCAATCGCGAATTCATAGTTCTGCGCCGGTGCAAACAGCGCCGTTGCTACGCGTGCCAGACGCAATGTGTCTTTAGGGGTTAGCAAGGTTGGAGAACCACCACCCCAATGCATATGGCTCATTGACAGGTCGGGTGTTGCCGCATGGGCCAATTCGGCCAATTCAGAAATCAATGTGTCGACATAGTCCGCCACAGGCTCATATCGTCGGGTGATTTTAGTGTGGCAGCCGCAGAACCAGCACAGGGTATCGCAAAACGGGATATGCACATATAGAGAGATCGGCTCCTGCGGAAGGCTGGCCAAACGGGCGCGATACGCATCCTCACCCACACCCGCATTGAAATGCGGGGCGGTTGGATAGCTCGTGTAGCGAGGTGCCGCACCGCCATAGCGTTTGATGAGATCTTGTGTCATGCCCTCTTTATGGATGCTCTCATGCAGGATTGCCTTGATCTTGATCAAAGTGCTGTTGCGCCTTGAAGCGTCGGGGCGGCACCGGTAAAGTCCGTCCTAACATGACCCCACCCCAGAGAGATGAATAGGGAGCCGATCGCATGGCCGATATCGCCGCCACCGCCGACAATGACAGCAGTCCCGAAGATGCAACGTTAACCGCCACCGGTGCCCGTTTGCGGTCTTTCATCGAGCGTATTGAGCGCCTGGAAGAAGAAAAGAAGGCACTGGCTGAGGACATCAAGGAAGTCTATGCCGAATCCAAGGGGCATGGATTTGATGTAAAAATCATCCGCAAGATCGTCAGTCTGCGCAAAAAGGATCCGGATGATCGTGCAGAAGAAGAAGCCCTGCTGGATACCTATATGTCCGCGCTTGGTATGCTCTGATTACTCTCCTGCAATCTGCACTGTTCCAATCGGTATATCTGCCATTTCCTGGACCAGACTGGCATAGACCTTGTCTGTCCAGGATGGGGTGCCTGGATTGAGTGGGGCCGGGTGGCGGCGCAGGTCGGTAGGGGCCAGAATTACGCGGATATTTTGAATGCCTGTATCCGCAGCCAGGGTGAATAACTCTTCGATATCGGCATTCTCCACGACGATACAGCCCTGGGACCCACCGGTTTTCCCATGGATCATGATATCCCCGCCCAGCGATGTGCGGCCATCCTCTTTGCCACGGGCACGGTCAAATTCGTTAGGGTAGCCGATACGCATGGACACATAGGCGATGGAATTCGGGTTCAGATAATCAATGCCGTAAACACCTTCAGGGATCTGAAGGTCCCCCTCTCTGAGTTTCGGCCCCAATTGACCGGTCCAGGCCGCAAAAGTGTAGGATTTGATGAAGCGTAATTCATCGCCTGGCGCGCGCCCATACAACTCCAGCAATCGTTCCTGCTTCAATCCTAAAAGAACAATTTCTGCGGGGGGATAGGGCAGAGGAGCTGCTAAAAAGGCATGTTTCAAGCGGTCGCGTGCGGCGGTGCCAAAACTGTTAAGGCGGCTTTTGATTGTGTGGGGACGGGATGCATCAACAGGCAAAAGACGTTCCGCTGCCATACGCTCCAGCCTTTGGGCCGGACCTGGATCACGGGACCAGAAATAGGCCCCCACCGGTGCTGCGACGACCAGACCAATGCCGATTATGCTGACGGCGACCATAGGGAGAATACGATATGTCATGCGCATCACCGTGCCAGTGCATCTGGGCAGGGTTGCGGATGGATTTAGGCAATTTGGGGGCTATGTAGTTAACAGGCCGGGCGCAGCCGGACGAGCCCCCAACCGACCAGATCATCCTTGCCGACAAGCCCCAGATCCGTTGTATAGCGTTGCATGCTTCTGCGGATTAGATCCGGGTCAATTCTGAACCCCGCCTTCAGGTGCAGGGCAACCATCGCGGTGATGAACGGCGCGGCAAAGGATGTTCCACTTTGGGACATGATGCCATTTGGCGTATCCGTTGGAATGTTCACACCAGGAGCGGCAAAGTCGATGTATTTTCCTTGATTGGCGAATTGGTACAGATGCATGGAATCATCAATCGCGGTAACAGAGAACGTATCAGGATGGGCGGCCGGCCAGGCTGGGGGCGCACCGGCCCCATTATTTCCTGCCGCTGCCACAATCAGAATGCCCTTCTCAAGGGACCGCTTGACCGCCAGACGCATAATCACATTGTCCTGACCAGCGATGGATAGATTGGCGACATGAACCCCATTCGTTACCAACCAATCGATGGCCCGGATCATGGCGGCCAAATTACCAACATCCTTTCCGTTCCTACGTTCAAAAATATTTGCTGCGTATAATTTGGCGGCAGGCAGCAAGCCCCCCGGATAGTTTGGAAGTTTTCGACCGATCAGCAGAACGGCGACGGCAGTTCCATGGTTTTCTGCCGCAGGTACCCGGTCCGACTTTAGAAAGCTTTTATAGACCAGGTTCTTGCCACGTAAGGCGGGGTGGTTTTCGTGAACAAATCCATCGATTTGGCCTAATACAAGGCCCTTGCCGCAGGTCTCGGGCACGACTCCCCAACCGGACAGATTGCGCGAATAATCAACTGCTTGGGCAACTTGCACACCAGGGCCACCGGATAGATCCATCAGATCATTTGTACCGACTGTCAATTTTGGGAATTGCCGGGTCAAATAGTCCAAAGCATCGGGGACGCTCATGCCGTCAGGTACTTTAAGCTGCACGAGAATGAATTCCAGCCCCGATAGGGTATTCTTGCGCAATAGTTTAAACCCGGCAGATTCCAGCGTTGCCAGATCTTTATCCGTCGGATCGACAACCAGAATTTCACCGGGTTCTATGGCCCGTCGATTTTCCTCCCCAAGACCGTCAGTCGTGTCGGAATCCTGCGTGCCCTCTTTTACACCGGTGACTTTTCCATCCTTGTCATATTCCAGGATGCTCCAGTTTTGAGCCAAGGCGCTGGTTGTAACAACTGACAGGGTGACGCAGACAGCAAGGCGACACAGCATGCGCTGAAGGAACAGTATCACAATAGACTTCCTTGCGGGCTGTCTGACGTCTGTGGAACTTGTGTCCCGGTTTGATCAATCAGGGTGAGCCATTCGTCTTCACTGAGCATCATCACGCCCAGTTCCTGAGCC
>JARGPE010000174.1 GCA_029212835.1 Alphaproteobacteria bacterium
CGGAACCATAGCGTGACAGCACTTCCAAGTTCTCGACCAGCAAGAACAAGCGATCATCACCGGAATAGAGAATGCGTAGGCAATCATGGGGTGCCCCGTCTACACGCAGAGTTTCCAACCCGTCATAACGACCAATGCCGTGTTCCACATGTACGACCAGGTCACCGGTCTCAATGGCCGACAGTTCGGAGATGAACTCCTCCCCCTTGCGACGGCGGCGGGCGGGCCGGGCAAGGCGTTCACCCAGAATGTCAGGTTCGCTAAGCACTTGAACCGTGTCAGTCTCAAACCCCGCATCCAAGGGCATCAGGCCAATTGCGGCCTTCCCGGGAGCTAGTGCCTCCACATCAGCCCAGCTTTTCGCATCACTGAGATCGGAAACACCGCCATCGCGGATCAACAGTTTCAGGCGTTCCCGTGCGCCCTCTCCCGACGCTGCAATCAAGGTACGTCGTGTTGTAGCGTCCGCAATGCGCTCAGCGACAGCTTCAAACAGATCGATATCAAGTGACTTTCGCGCGACAGCGAAATCTGGAACACGCTTACCCGCTGCGTCCAATGTCGTTTCCTGTCCCGCATCCGGTTTGGAATAGGGATTTAGAGTGAAAACCTGCGCCAACCCCAAACGCTCACTCCAACCATGCTGCGTAAAATACAACATATCAGGAGGGATCGGCTTATAAGGGGCGGCTCCATCCTCATCCGGGCTGCGGCGTTTTGCGCGAATGGCTTCCTCTTCCTTGCGCGCCGCATAATGGTCGCGGATCGTCTCAATCCGTGCCTCAATCGCCTCTTCCGACTGGGCATCCAGAAATATTGGAGACTCTGGCAGCCAATCCGGGATGGTTTCCATATGATCGTGGAACAGCGGCAACCAATGTTCCACACCGGGGGAGCGTCGGCCTTCGCTGACCGCATCAAACATTAAATCACCACTAGCATCGCCGCCGAACAGCATGCGATAGGCCTGGCGGAAACGATCGATATGCACACGGTCTAACATGATTTCGCTGACCGGGCGCAGGATCATCTTGGCCCCCTCGCCCAAAGTGCGCTGAGACATTGCATCGAACCGACGAATTGTCTCCAACTCATCCCCGAAGAAATCCAGCCGCAGCGGGTCTGACTCGCCGGGTGGGTAAACATCAACAATGCCGCCCCGGATCGCATATTCACCGGGCTCTCGCACCGTCGTCGCGCGACGATAGCCATTGCGTTCAAAGAATGTCTGCATCGCCTCCACGGGAAAGCGAGTACCGGGTTTTGCCGTCAGAGTTGATTCCCGAAATGATTTTGCCGGTGGCACCTTTTGCAGAACAGACGCGATGGTGGTCAGCACGACGGCTGCCCCATCGACACCTGCTGCCAAGGCTGACAAAGCCTCCAGCCGACCGGCTACACTCTGGGCATTTGGCGAAACCCGATCATAAGGGACGCAATCCCACGCCGGCAGAAGGATTTGTGGCAGAGTCGGCGCGATAAAATTCAGGCGATCCGATGCCGCGCGCATACGGGTTTCATCCCGCATCACGACAAGTATCGGTTTTGCGAATTCGGCGGCGGCCTGGGCCAGGATCAGCGTATCGACACCTTCCGGTGCGCCCGCAATCTCTGTTTTACCCAGCCCCTCTTGGAAGGGACTAAATGATATCAAGGGGACCCCAATGGATCTTTGGCGAATTGAAAAATATCCTGGAATATGGGGCCATCGACTTCCGGTGGAATCTCTGCCCCATGAACCAGCATGGAATAAAATACTTGATCGGGGATGTGAAGCAGCGCCTCAAAAACATCCAATTGCGCATCATCGAACTGTCCCAGTCGCTTATCTGCGAAATTTCCCAGAATGATATCCATTTCCTTCATCCCGCGATGCCAGGCACGAAACCGCAGCTTCTTGCGTCGGATATCGGTGGGAATCTTGTTGTCATTCACGGAAAGCATTGTGACGGTCCAACTTTGAAAATTCAGATAGGAGTGCGTTTCTTCCAACAGGACTTAGCGCACGGCTTTGGCTTTTACAGCCCTATTTCGATCACGGCAAACCCTGGCAGAGAATTTTTGTCATTCAGCGCGGTTTTCGTGGGGCGACTAAGGCGATAGACTAGGCCCCTATAGTTCGTTTCTAAAGTTGATCGGTATGCGCCCGGAAATTCTATTCCCCCTTTTTGCCACGCTGGACAGTTTGAAAGGCGTTGGCCCGCGCATCGCGCTGCTGTTGGAAAAGGCAGCAGGGCCGCATGTTGTTGACCTGCTGTGGCATCTGCCGCGCGAAGTGATCGACCGCCGCGACCGTCCCTCCATTGCAGATGCCATGCCGGGCAAGATCGTGACCCTGCAGGTCCAAATCGGCAAGCACGAGGCTCCGTCCGACAAGCGACGCCCCTATCGTATCCATGCCTCTGATAAGACAGGACCATTGATACTGACCTTCTTTCGCGGCGATAAAAAATATCTGGAACAGATCCTGCCACAGGGGGAAGAACGCCTGATTTCAGGTCGGTTGGATTTGTATCAGGGCATCAAACAGATGGCCCATCCCGATCATATCCAACCACTTGATAAAGCTGATGAAATACCAGACATAGAACCGGTCTATCCGCTGACCGCTGGTATCACACCAAAGGTCCTTTCTAAGGCAATCGCGGCAGCGCTAAGCCGTGCCCCAGACCTGCCCGAATGGCTGAATGCAGAATATCGAAAGCGCGAGGGATGGCCGACTTGGCAGGACGCCTTGATGCAGGCCCATATGCCCGGCAGCAGTGGGGACCTATCCCCACTTGCCAAGGTGCGTCAGCGACTTGCCTATGATGAATTACTGGCCAACCAACTGGCCCTGACTGTCGTGCGGCGCAATGCCAAGCGCCAGGGTGGCCAGTCCTTGAAAGGCGATGGGAAATTACGAGAGGCCGCCCGCAAGGCTCTGCCCTTCACCCTGACGCTAAGCCAGGAAACTGCCCTCTCTGAAATTTTTGCAGATATGGAATCTCCCCAACGTATGTTGCGCCTGCTGCAAGGCGATGTGGGCAGCGGTAAAACCGTCGTTGCCCTGATGGCGATGCTAAATGCGGTGGAATGCGGTGGACAGGCGGCCCTGATGGCCCCAACCGAAATCCTGGCGCGGCAGCATTTTGAAACAATTGCCCCGATTGCCGCCAAATTGGGCCTGAAATGCATCGTTTTGACCGGGCGTGACAAAGGGGCAGCCAGAAAGGAAATTCTGGCGGCGCTGGCAGACGGGCGTGCTCCCCTTGCGATTGGCACCCATGCCTTGTTTCAGGATGATGTCACCTTTCGCGATTTGAAACTGGCGGTGATCGATGAACAGCATCGTTTCGGCGTCCATCAACGCCTCACATTGGGCGGAAAAGGCATTCGCACCGACATGCTGGTGATGACCGCAACCCCAATTCCCCGAACACTGACCATGACCGCCTATGGCGACCTGGATTCGTCGCGCCTGACTGACAAGCCACCGGGGCGTATTCCTATCAAGACCGTGGTTATTGCAGATAACCGCCTGTTGGATGTCGTCGATGCCCTGCGCCGCAAGCTGGCCGAAGGCGCGAAAGTCTATTGGGTTTGCCCCCTGGTCGAAGAGTCTGAAACCAGTGATCTGGCCAATGCGGAAGGCCGCTATGCCGATCTGTGTCAGACCTTTGGCCCGGAACGCCTGTCCCTGGTGCATGGCCGCATGAAGGGCAAAGAAAAAGACGCCGCCATGGCCCGCTTCATCGACGGTCCGGCCGATATCCTGGTTGCGACCACTGTGATTGAAGTGGGCGTGAACGTCCCCGCAGCCTCTGTTATGGTGATCGAACAGGCAGAGCGTTTCGGCCTAGCACAATTGCATCAATTGCGAGGGCGGATTGGGCGCGGCGATACCGCCTCCACCTGTATCCTGCTGCGCGCCGAACATATGACGGAAACCGCAAAAGAGCGCCTGCGTACCATGTCGGAGACCGATGATGGCTTCGTTATCGCAGAAAAAGACTTGGAATTGCGCGGTGCCGGGGAAATTCTGGGCACCAAGCAAAGTGGCCTGCCCGAATTCCGACTGGCTGATATCGCCCTGCATGGTGACCTGATGCGCATCGCCCATGATGATGCCCGCCTGATCCTGGAAACCGACCCGGACCTGAACGGCCCGCGCGGCAAGAACTTGCGGCTGTTGCTATATCTCTTCGAGCGCGACGCTGCGATTGGGAATTTGAAGTCAGGGTAATTGTCAAAAAATCCACTTGACCCGGAAATCATCTTCCCTTAATTCTCTCGTCAGCGCCGATTTGAAGCTCAGCTTGCGGGCGCTTTATAAATGCAGCTAAAGAGGGTTGGTCCTGAAACCGCCCGGCAATGCTGCGGCGGTTTTGTTTTTTTCGGGCCCTGATTGCCTTGGAGATTTCAAAATCTGACCGCTTCAGCTTTAGCACCGCATTTATAGATTCCCGCAAGATAACACTTCTGATCGACACATCGACGACCGGCCTGCTTTCATTCGGCACAGGGTCGCCCGCGGTGATTTGAGGATCAGCTTGCACCGCGTTATCAACTGCTAAAGCGACGTCAGGGAAGTCCTTTCATTCGGGACCTAGATTGGCGCAGATCCTCGCTGGAAACCCACTGTGGAGCATTAAGGCTCCGACCTTTAAAATGGAGAAAGCGACGATGACAAATACCCCTAAACACCCAGAAACCCTGGCCCTTCATGCCGGTTTCCGGTCTGACCCAGCCACCAATGCCGTGGCGGTGCCAATCTATCAGACAACATCCTATCAATTCGACAGCGCGGAACACGCCCAAAAGCTGTTTGCCCTTGAAGAATTGGGCAATATCTATACCCGCATCATGAACCCAACCGTCGATGTGCTGGAGAAACGCATCGCAGCGCTGGAAGGCGGTGTGGCAGCTCTGGGTGTTGCCTCCGGTCAGGCGGCCAGTGCTTATGCGGTTCAGAATCTGGCTCATGCTGGCGACAATATCGTAAGCTCCACAAACCTTTATGGCGGCACATGGAATCTCTTTGCGAACACGCTGAAGGATCAGGGGATTGAGGTTCGCTTTGTCGATCCGACAGATCCCGAAGCCTTTAGACGCGCCACAGATGACAAGACCCGCGCCTATTATGCGGAAACCCTGCCCAATCCAAAGCTGGAGGTTTTCCCGATCGCGGAAGTCGCCGCCATTGGCCGCGAATTGGGCATCCCTTTGATTGTCGACAACACTGCCGCCCCTGTCCTGTGCCGTCCCTTCGATCATGGCGCTGCTGTCATCGTCTATTCGACCACAAAATATATCGGAGGTCATGGCACGTCTATCGGCGGAATGATCGTCGACAGCGGCACCTTCCCCTGGGAAGACCACAAGGAACGCCAGCCCTATCTGAACCAGCCTGACCCGTCCTATCACGGTGCCGTCTGGACCGAGGCCGTGAAGCCGCTGGGTCCAATAGCCTATATCATCAAGGCACGCGTCACCCTGCTGCGTGATTTGGGGGCCGCCCTATCTCCCTATAATGCATTCCAGATAATCCAAGGTCTGGAAACTCTGCCAATCCGCATTCGGGAGCATTCCCGCAATGCCGCAGCCGTGGTTAATTTCCTCAATGAACACCCCCTTGTTGACCGCGTGATTTATCCCAATCATCAAAATGGCGAAACGTTGAAACGTGCCCAAACCTACCTGAAGGGCGGTTATGGCGGTTTGGTTGGCTTCCACATCAAGGGTGGGAAGGCAGCAGGCGCGGCCTTTATTGATGCTTTGGAGCTATTCTATCACGTTGCCAATATCGGCGATGCACGGTCTTTGGCAATCCATCCCGCCACCACCACGCATTCACAGCTCAGCCTTGAGGAACAACACCAATCCGGTGTGACCGACTCCTATATCCGACTGTCTGTTGGCATTGAGCATATTGACGATATCATCGCCGACCTGACCCAAGCGCTTGCTGCTGCGGCTGATGCCGTTCCGGCAGCGGCCTGATCCAGTCAAGGGGAGGATAGTGAGATGACAACGATACTCACCACATCGCAACCAACTGGACTGGCTGTGATATTTGACCAATTGGCAGAGACGATCGATCGTGAACCAGGAAAGGCCATTGCACATTTCGACGTGCAGTCGCGGCAAATCAAGGGTTTACACAGTGAGGTCGAGACCCGCGACTTCATGCTGACTGTTGATGAACCCAAAAGCCTGGGAGGTCAAAACCTGGGCCCAAACCCCGTAGAGTTGGTATTGGCCGCGATTGCTTCCTGCCAGGAGATTACCTATCGCCTCTATGCGGATCGGCTTGGCATTCCGTTGGACGGCGTATCGGTCGCTGTTAAAGGGGATATTGATCTGCGGGGCCTTTTCGCTCTGGATCCCGGCATACGGCCCGGTCTGCGGGGGTTGGATATCCAAGTCGAATTGGACAGCACCGCCCCCGCGGCGGAGCTGGATCGACTGAAACGCACGGTGGATGCCCATTGTCCGGTGCTGGATATCATCCGCAATGCAACCCCGGTCATCGCCAGAACACAGCGTCAATCTGATGGAGAGCCCGTCGATACTCCCCTGTTCGCAGGTTTGGCAGGGTAACGTTAGAACCTGTTGCCAAGAGAATTGCGGCCCGGTGAAAGCATGTCTAACCTAGCACCCAGTTATGTCACCATATCGGGGAGTTGTTACCATGGCTTTTCCGGGCCGTTATCCTACCGTGCGCCTGCGGCGCAATCGTTCCAGTGCTGCCGTTCGCGCCCTTGTTGCTGAAAATGCCCTGACCCCGGCAGATTTGATATGGCCGTTGTTTGTAAGTGATGGCAGCAATAAGCGAGAACCCGTTCCTTCAATGCCGGGTGTGGACCGTCTGTCGATTGATCTGGTCGTTGATTCCGTAAAACGCGCGGAAGATGCCGGAATCCCTGCGATAGCGTTGTTCCCCTATACAGACCCGATCTTGCGCGATGATTCTGGAAGTCAGGCTTTCAATCCTGACAATCTGGTATGTCGTGCTACCCGCGCAGTCCGTGAAGCCTGCCCGAATATGATGATTGTCTGTGATGTTGCTTTGGATCCCTATACCAGCCACGGGCATGATGGTCTGATCGTGGGAGGCGAGATCGTCAATGACGAAACAATTGAAAGCTTGATTCAGCAGGCCTTAGTTCAGGCTGCGGCTGGTTGTGACACGCTAGCCCCCTCTGACATGATGGATGGTCGTATTGGTGCCATTCGTTCCGCCCTAGATAAGGTTGGACGCAGTGATGTCCGCATCCTGGCCTATGCTGCAAAATATGCCTCCTGTTTCTATGGGCCATTCCGGGATGCCGTTGGATCCTCGACAGCTCTGATCGGGGACAAGCGCACCTATCAAATGAATCCTGCCAATTCTGACGAAGCACTGCGAGAGGTCGCACTGGACATCGCAGAAGGGGCCGACATGTTGATGGTGAAGCCGGGAATGCCCTATCTGGATATCCTGCAACGGGTTAAAAGCGAATTTCACCTGCCAACCTTCGCGTATCAAGTTTCTGGTGAATACAGCATGTTACAGACTGCCTTTGATCTTGGGCGTTTGGATCGGGATCGGGGCATTCTTGAAACCTTGATGTGTTTTAAACGGGCGGGTGCCGATGCCGTTCTGACGTATTTTGCCTTGGACGCTGCATTACTGATGAATACAAGATAAATTATACTAAAATAAACATAAAATTTTACAGAAATATTATTGATGATGATTCCTAATGGGTCTATCACTTCCAACGGTATGGAAGATCAAGAGTCCGAACCGAACAAAGTTCTGAAGTGAATGCTTGTTGCGATGTTTTAGTATTCAGAAATTCTGCAAAAAATTCCACGCAGACTTACACCTGCTGAATACTGAAGATAGCGGCACGATAAGGGAATAATGATCATGGCTGATACCCCTATTTCAACGGCAGTAGATATGTCTAATCATTTTATTGTCTCTGAAAACGAGACAAACGCCCCCATATCTATGAACATGCTGAAGGATGCCCTCCATATCGACCCGAATAACTCTTCAATCGATCCTCTGGGCCAATTGACGCTTCCAATAGATCCGCAATCCATTAGCGCCATCCAATTACAAGGATCCGACCTGATCATTATCAATCTGGATGGGTCCATTGTAATCCTGGACGATTTTACCGGTGCGCTAGAAGCAGGGCTTCTCACAAATTTAATGTTGTCTGATGGCACCACAATGGATGTCATTGATTTTTTAGATACGTTCAGCCCTGACGGTATCATCAATGAAATGCTGTTTTCAATTGAAACGGCAGGCAGCGAGTCTTCCAATTTAGATCTATATGAAAAGCCGTTGAACTTCGCCAATGCCTCTACTTTAACAAAAGATCACAGCAGCACTGATGAATCTGTTATCGGCGAGATCCGTTTAGACGACACGATGCAACACGGTGTCGATGATATCACAAATTGGCCGTTTTCGTCGCCCGCGCAAGCAATCGACCAAAAGCATCAAGAATTACTGGAAAATTCGGGAAACAGTCCATTACAGACAAGTGCTCTTTTAGATATCTATTCGCCGGATTGTCTTGATAACTATCTACCGATGCAGACCAATGCCTCGCAACAGACAATCCCTCTTTTGACGGAAAATGATCCATCAAATCGCCTGAAATTTGACGTGGCGATTCATTTATCAGAGCCTGACAGCATGGATTTACTTAGAATTGCAGATGAAGACCACGGAATTTACTAATTTGAGCTAAAAAATTTAAACGTGCTCAAATTGGCCGAGTTCTTGCGTACAAAATTTTGACGATTTTGTTCAATAATTTGAGA
>JARGPE010000175.1 GCA_029212835.1 Alphaproteobacteria bacterium
CACTTCTGGGGCTGGCAGTCGTCATGGCGATTGGCGGGTATTTCCGGTTCTATATGGTCAGTTGGCTGGGCGAGCGCGTTGTGGCGGATCTGCGCAATGCGGTGTTTGATCGCGTTTTGCGCCTGGACCCAGCCTTTTTTGAGATAACCAAGACCGGTGAGATCCTGTCACGTCTGACCACAGATACGGCTTTATTACAGTCAATTATTGGATCCAGTGCCTCCATGGCGCTGCGTAATACCCTGATGCTGATCGGTGGCATTGGCATGATGGTAATCACCAATGCCAAGCTGACCGCGTTGGTACTGCTGGTGGTGCCCATTGTTGTTATCCCGATCATGACAATTGGACGGCGCGTGCGTGTCCTGTCCCGCAGCAGCCAAGACAGAATTGCCGATGTAGGCTCATTTGCAGAGGAAAACTTCAATGCCATCCGAACGGTCCAGGCCTTTACCCATGAAGGCGTTGATCGCCGCCGCTTTGGCAATGAAGTGCGCAATGCCTTTGATACGGCGATCCAGCGCACACGCCTTCGCGGCATTCTGACTGCTGTTGTCATTCTGCTGGTGTTTGCCTCTATCGGCGTCATCCTGTGGGTTGGGGGCAATGATGTGATGGATGGCACGATTACGGCGGGAGAATTGGCGGCCTTCGTCTTCTATGCCACCGTTGTTGCCTTTTCAGTTGGCATCATTTCTGAAGTCTATGGTGAATTGCAGCGAGCCGCTGGCGCAACAGAGCGACTGGTGGAACTGTTGGAGGCCGAACCACAGATCAAGGCCCCGTCCTCCCCCGTCGCTCTGCCCGATCCAGCACAAGGCCGTGTCGTTTTCGACAATGTGACCTTCCGCTATCCGTCCCGACCGGATTCGGCTGCCTTGGAAAACTTCTCGCTGACCATTGAACCCGGCCAAAGCGTCGCGCTGGTGGGGCCTTCAGGAGCCGGCAAAAGCACTGTCTTTCAACTGCTGCTGAGATTTTATGACCCTCAGGATGGCCACATCCTGCTGGATGGCGTGGATTTGGCTCAAGCCGACCCCCAAGCCATTCGTCAACGCATGGCGCTGGTGCCGCAAGACCCTGTGATCTTTGGTACGTCGGGTCGGGAAAATATACGATATGGCCGCCCCGATGCCGGGGATGAAGATGTGATGCAGGCCGCCAAGGATGCCGCCGCAAACGACTTCATCACCGCCTTGCCTGAAGGCTATGACACGTTTCTGGGCGAAAAGGGACTGCGTCTGTCTGGCGGTCAGAAACAACGGATTTCCATCGCCCGCGCCGTGTTGCGCAATCCTTCCGTCCTGTTGCTGGACGAGGCGACCAGCGCCCTGGACTCTGAGAATGAACGTCAGGTCCAGGTTGGTCTGGAGCGATTGATGCAGGGGCGCACGACACTGATTATCGCCCACCGACTGGCGACCGTTATCAACGCGGATCGGATCGCGGTGATTGACGAGGGGCGCATCGTTGCGACCGGCACCCATGACGAATTGCTGACCAGCAGCCCACTGTATAAGCATCTTGCTGAGCTGCAATTCAGCAAGCCGACGCTGCCCGGTCACGAAGACTCTTGATTTCTCAAGTCACGGCAGGCTGAATTGAAATCACGCTGATTTTACATGCCCTCCCCTTAGCCACCGTCAGAGGCAGCCATTATGAACAAATCCAATCTCGACCGTCTTCGTCAGAAATATGGCGTTGATTCGAAGGAAGCCTTTCACGACGCCGAGTTTAAGAAGGTTGCGGAAACGATTTTCGATGAGGCTGGAACCCGACAGGCACCGTTTGCGGGGGTCTCTACCTTCCTGGATGCGCCGTGGCGGGAAGTAGATCCAAAATCACCGGATTTTGGCGATCTGCAGGTCGCAATGGTTGGCGTGCCAATGGATCTGGGCGTGACGAACCGTCCCGGCGCGCGGTTTGGGCCCCGCGCTGTTCGCACGATTGAGCGGATCGGTCCCTATAACCATGTCTTGAAATGCGCCCCGGTTTCGGAGTTGCGCGTGGCCGACATTGGCGATGTGCCATTTCGCAGTCGCTTTAGCCTGAATTCCTGTCATGAGGATATTGAAGCCTATCTAGCCAAGATCGTGGCCGCCGGCGTCATCCCGCTGTCCATCGGTGGCGATCATTCGGTCACATTGCCAATCATGAAGGCCATCGGAAAAGAGGCGCCTATCGGCATGATCCATTTCGACGCTCATTGCGATACCGGGGGCGAATTCGACAATTCCAAATTCCACCACGGGGGTCCGTTCCGCGAGGCCGTCCTGGCAGGCGTGCTGGACCCCGAACGCTGCATCCAGATCGGCATACGTGGCCCGGCGGAGTATCTTTGGGAATTCTCCATCGATTCCGGGATGACCGTGATCCATGCCGAAGATGTTGCGGAAATGGGCCCTGCTGCGGTCATCAAGAAAGCGCGCGAGGTCGTTGGCGATGGCCCGATTTATGTAACCTTCGATGTTGATTGTCTGGACCCAGCCTTTGCACCCGGCACCGGCACACCAGAAATCGGTGGTGTCACCAGTCGGGAGGCAATGACCATGCTGCGCGGTCTGGCCGGTTTGAACGTCATCGGTGGCGATGTGGTCGAAGTCGCGCCGCAATATGACAGCACCACCAACACCGCCCAGGTTGGCGCTCAGATCCTGTTTGAAATCCTCTGCCTGATGCGTTTCAGCCCAGCGCTTACTGTCGGCTGAGGAGTCTTCGCAGTCCCCCTCTTAGGGGGAGCGAGCAAAAGAAATATCTAAGGTAACATGCCGTTCAGCGCTTAAAGATTACTGATTCCAGTGCAGGGTTGTGATGATACAGGCCCAGGACGGAGCCCTGCATCCGCACCAGGGCGGCGACTGCATCCAGCGTCGGGGTTGGGATATCCAGCTTGCGGGCCAATTCCAGCACGGTTGATGTCAGGGCGTCCAATTCCATGGGGCGACCTTTTTCGACATCCTGACGGGTGGAGGGTTTGTGACCGACAATTTCCGTCCCACCCTCAATGCGCCGTTCGACATCGACGGCGAAGCGGGCACCGACAGCCTCCCCCACTGCCTTGCATTCCAGCATCATGCGGCGCACGACATCCTTACAGGCCTCATTCGCACCAATCAGGTCCAGGCTGGCCCCGGTCAGGGCAGAGACGGGATTGAAAGAACAATTGCCCCACAGTTTGATCCAAAGTTCATCGCGCAACCGTCCTTTACGGGGCGCTTTTAGGCCACCCTTGATGAACAGATTGGAGAGAATTTCCAGGCGCTCAGACTGACTGCCATCCGGTTCCCCCAGCGAAAACCGATTACCGTATTTATGTTCGATCACGCCGGGTTCGGGCACGTCTGCCGCCGGATAAACAACGCAGCCTATCGCCCGCTCTGGGCCAAAAGCCTTCCATTGCGCAGCACCAGGATCGACTGTTTCGATGGGCTGATCATCCAGCGCGGTCCCCGTATCCGCCTTGTAGAAATACCACCAGGGCAACCCGTTCACGGCGGGCACAATCGCGGTTTCAGGTCCCAGCAGTGGCTTGAACTGATCCACAATCGCGGGCACGGAATGCGCTTTTAGGGTGACGATAACATAATCCTGCGCGCCCAGATCGGCGGGATTGTCGCTGGCCTTGATCTTATAAGTTTTCTCCTGGCCATCCTGGCGCAAGACCATGCCCCTATCCTGGATCGCCTTGAGATGCGGGCCACGCGCGACAAGAGACACCTCGGCCCCCGCTTCACACAAAGCGGCGGCCATCAGGCCCCCGATTGCACCTGCGCCATAGATACAAACCTTAGTCATGCGCTCTCTCCAAGACCTAACTTCTCCGCCAGGCCGATCCGCTGCATCTTACCCGTCGCGCCCTTTGGGATTTCCTCTAGGAAGACAAATTTCTTTGGTATTTTGAATGGCGCCAGAAGGTCGGCGGCAAAGTCTTTCAGGTCTTTTTCCGTCACTGTTGCTCCCTCGGTCAACACCACCGCTGCAGCAACTTCTTCCCCCAGCATTTTATGAGGCATGGCGAAGGTCACGATCTGCTGGATCTGGGGATGTTCCATAAAGACATCATCGACTTCCAGCGGCGAGACTTTTTCGCCCCCGCGGTTGATGATCTCCTTGATCCGTCCGGTGATTTTCAGATACCCCTCCTCGTCCAGATAGCCTTGATCCCCGGTGCGGAACCAGCCATCGGTAAAGCTTTCCTTATTCGCCTTGTCATTATTCTCGTATCCGGGTGTGACATTGGCGCCGCGGATGCAAACCTCGCCCACCTTGCCAGCGGGCTGCTTATTGCCGTCCAGATCCAGAATACAGATTTCCGGCCCGGCGGGCAGACCAACAAAGCCCGGCTTTTGCTTGCCGGGCGGCAGGGGATTGGAGGCCATCTGGTGTGTTGCCTCGGTCATGCCATAGGCTTCAATCACTGGGCAGCCAAAGGTTTCCACCAACTCATTGAAAACTGCAGGCGGCAGGGACGCCGACGACGAGCGAACAAAGCGGAATTTCACTTTCTCCAGCGCCTCTGGATTGCGTTTCGCGCGCAACAGGATGGTCTGGTGCATGGTTGGCACCCCGGAATACCAGGATGGGCGCTCCGCAACGGCCCATTCAAAGAATTTCAGCGCGTTAAAACCGGGCGTACAGCAAACCGATGCCCCAGCCTTCAAAGAGGACAGAACCACCGCGATCAGACCGTGGATGTGAAATAGGGGCATGATGTTCAGGCAATGATCAGGCGGTGTTAGGGCCAATGTACCGGAAATATTGCTGGCCGAGGCAAAAAGATTGGCCTGAGTCAGGGGTACCACTTTCGGACGCGACGTCGTGCCAGAGGTATGCAGCACCAGCGCCTCATCCGTTGGTTTGGGCGGGCTGTCTTCGGCCTCTTCCTCCCACAATGTGAAGGCCCCGGCGGGATCATTTGGCCCAACCAGCGCCTCCGCCACGGGAATGTTCAGCCCTTTGGCAGCCGCGCGCACGGGATTGTCACTGTCCTGCGCAACAATCACCAGTTTGGGCTTCAGGTCTTCCAGATAGAAGGCGTATTCGGATTCCTTGTAGGCAGGATTGAGTGGCGCAGCAGACAGGCCAGAGGCAACCGCGAAAAAGGCACTGGCCATTTCCGGGCCATTGGGCAGCACGATGGCGACCCGATCACCAGGTCCGATATCGCGTGCTGCCAGTTGCCGACGGATTCGCGCGCAATGTTGCCGCAACGCGCCATAAGTCATATCCGACCGACCCGGTGCCCCCAGCGCCACATCGGACTCTGCCCCTTGCACCAACAAATCAAGCACGCGCCCTGTCACATCCATCTGTCATTCCTCCCTACATATATTTTTCTTACGTTTTGTATTTATGATCCGGCAGCATTCATCAAGCAACAGTCGTTGAAACGCAATCTAGTGCGAAGCGATACAATCATCCAATTTGGCTCAACACATCCAGAAAGAGAACGAGCACAGAGTTGAAAATCAAGCAAAAAATACCATTGATAATTAACCATACGTAATTAATGGTCATTTAAAATTGCATTATCGTAATTTTATTTCGTAGACTATTTGAAAATCGTATGTAAATTCTAATAATATGTTGTGCCGTTTTGTGAGTTTCTGTTTCTGATCAAGGGCCCCGATCAAATCAGAGAATTAATACAACCACAGATGCACGGCAAACAGGGTAGACCATAAAAGTGGCACCCGATCCAAACACGGAAAAGCCGGTTTGGATTGTTTATTTGAAACGGAGGAAACTATGAACAAGCACATGCGTTCAGTTATGAACACTGCTGGGGCCCTGGCACTTTCTCTATCCGTCGTTACGGGACCTGCTCTTGCATTCGAACCAAACAAGCCTGTTGAGTTTGTTATCATGGCAGGCCAAGGCGGCGGCGCCGACAAAATGGCCCGTTTGATCCAATCCATCATTGAAAAAGAAAACTTGGCATCGCGTCCCCTGGTTCCTGTGAACAAGCCCGGTGGGTCCGGTGCGGAAGCATTGACCCATATGACGAAAGTCTCAGACCCAGACTATTCCATTATGGTGACATTGAACTCTTTCTTCACAACGCCATTGCGCCAACCGGGTCTGGGGGTAGACATTATGAAATTTGCCCCTGTGGGTCGCATGGCAGAAGACACATTCCTGCTGTGGGTTCACAAGGATGAAGGCATCAAAACCTTCGATGACTTTGTGAAGGTCGCAAAAGAGCGCGGTCGAGATTGGGTGATGGGCGGCACAGGTAAAGCGGCCGAAGATGAGATCATCACCGACTACTTGAACAATCATTACGGCCTTGAGATCAAATATGTACCCTATAAAGGCGGTGGAGAAGTTGCTAAGCAATTGGCCGGCCGTCAGATCACCTCGTCGGTTAACAACCCATCTGAGGCTCTGGGCTTCTACCAATCGGGCGACCTGATTCCGCTGGTAGCCTTCACGGCAGAGCGGTTGCCGATGTTCCCCGAGGTCCCGACCCTGAAAGAAGTGGGCGGTGATTTCGTCTATTTCATGCAGCGTGCCGTGGTGGGTGCGCCGGGCATGTCTGATGACGCCTTGGCCTATTACACCGACCTCTTCAGAAAGGCCTACAATACAGCAGATTGGCAAGCGTACATGAAGAAACAGTCGCTGATGGGTGATTTCATGGCGGGTGATGACCTGAAGCAATATTGGTCAGAACAATTGGCACGGCATGAAGCGATCCTGAAAGCATCCGGCGCCATTAAATAACCTAAACCAATCCAGAACGACCTAACGAGAGGAGCGCCAGGATATGAGGCGAGCTGAAATCGTGACTGCCTTCATTCTTGGGCTCCTCTCCCTTTATTTCATGTGGAAAAGTGGAGAAACGCCAAGCTGGAACCCTGACGTCGCCCGGTTTGATAACATCGGCCTGATCCTGGACGAAGGGCCGGGCAGCGGCTTTTGGCCCTTCTGGCTATCGCTGGTCATGTTCCTGTGTACGATCTGGATTGGGATTAACTGGTATCTTCGCAAATCCCCCCCATCGCAATCTGACGAACCCTATTTGGACAGCCACGCGAAACGGTCCTTGCTGTTGGTCGGTGGTGGACTGCTGGGGTTCTTAATCCTGATTGAGTTCATCGGGTTCTACGGCGCGATTTTCGTCTTCATGATCTATTTCATCGGCGGGTTGGGGCGGCATCGCATTTCCACAACGCTGATCATCTCCACCGCCATTCCGGTCTTCAGTTTTTTCTTCTTTGATATCGCCATGCGTATCGTCCTGCCCAAAGGATATTTAGAGCCGCTGTTCCTGCCGCTCTATGACCTGTTCCTGTAATCCTGTCCGATCGGCACCCAGCCCCTAATTGGAGACTGAATGATGGATATCCTTATCGCCCTTATGGACGGAATCATGACGGCCCTGCAGCCCGCCAATCTTGGCCTGGCCATTACTGGCGTTGTCATTGGCCTATTTGTCGGCGCAATGCCGGGGCTGGGCTCCGTCAATGGCGTTGCAATCCTCTTGCCCTTTACATTCGTCATTCAGGAAGTGACAGGTTCAGCGACCTCTCCTATGATTTTTCTCGCCGCCATCTATTACGGGGCGATGTATGGGGGGGCAATATCTTCCATCACATTGGGGATACCGGGGGCATCCACGGCTGTGGCAACCACCTTTGACGGGCGGCCCATGGCCTTGGCCGGGCGCGCGGATCGCGCATTGGTCATTGCCGCTCTGGCCTCCTTTGTGGGCGGTACTGTTTCCAACATCCTGTTCACCGCTTTCGCGCCGCCTTTGGCTAGCGTCGCGCTAAAATTTGGCGACCCGGAAATCTTCGCGCTGATGCTGCTCGCTTTTGCGACCTTTATCGGATTGGGGGGCGACGATATTCCAAAGACAATCTTTTCGATATGCTTTGGTCTGGTTCTGGCGTCCGTCGGGTTCGACATCGTGTCTGGGGAACCACGGCTCGTTTTCTTTGATATCAGCGGATTCAGCCACGGCATCCGGTTCCTGGTTCTAGCCATCGGGGTTTACGGGATTGGGGAGATGATGTGGACGATGATGTCATCGCAATCCCACGCGACCATGAGCTATGTGAAGATTACGCGCCAGGGTCTGATTACCGCCTGTCGGGATTTTGTCGCTGCCTGGCGGGGCACCGTGATTGGATCACTGCTGGGCTTCTTCGTGGGTCTGTTACCCGCCGCAGGCGCAACGCCGGGTTCCCTGATGGCCTATGGCGTTGCAAAAATCACCTCGAAGGATCCAAAATCTTTCGGGAAGGGAAATCCCGACGGAATCTCTGCCCCGGAATCTGCCAATAATTCTGCCTCAACCGGCGCGATGCTGCCCATGATGACATTGGGCATTCCAGGATCTCCGACCACCGCAGTCTTATTGGCAGGCATGGTGATCTGGGGCTTGCAGCCAGGCCCGCTATTGTTTGCCAGCCAGCCCGATTTTGTCTGGCCGCTGATTGGGTCCTTCTATATCTCAAATGTCGTGGCGGTGCTGGTCAATCTGGCATTCATCCCGGTTTTTGTGTGGATGTTGCGCATGCCTTTCACCGTTCTGGCTCCGGTCATTTTCGTTCTGTCCCTGATTGGCACATTCGCAGCGTATCAGGACATGTTTGATGTCTGGCTGATGGTCCTGTTTGGCATCGGCGCCTTGTTTCTGCGCAAGCTGGACTATCCCGTCGCGCCTGCCGTCCTGGCGATTGTTCTGGGTCCGATTGCGGAACCAAAACTCAGGCAATCACTGCTGTTTTCCGATGGGGATTTCAGCATCTTCTTTACCCGAC
>JARGPE010000176.1 GCA_029212835.1 Alphaproteobacteria bacterium
GGAAAACGCATCATCGAGATTCTGAAAAACGCCTTTAAGGAGTGAATGCCATTCAAAACCCGAAAGAATACAGGCTTGAGAATATTCTGGGCGCGCTGGCGCTGACCTTGGCCGACAGAATAACGGCAGAGGCTGAGACCGTAACAGGCATAGGCGGAATTGGTGCCTCCATCCTGATCGCTATTCGCAGCGATCCTGGAATCTTGATCGAACATCTCGCAGGACAACAAAACAAAAGCCAATCCACCATCGTGCGGGCAGTTCAACAGCTGGAACAGCGCAATTTGGTCTCAAAGAGCGCCGGTACAGACCGAAGAACCATGAAACTTATGCTGACGGATGCTGGCATGAGCTGCGCTGACTCAATTCTAAATGCGCGCGAATCCCTGCTTACCAAGACGTTAAAGCGGTTGACCGGCACGCAACGATCCGAGCTTGAGCAGATTGTAGAAAAGATGCTGGTCAATCTGATCGATCACCCAAAGGATGCGTTTCCGATGTGCAGATTATGTCGGGAAGAATGTTGTGGCGACGATTTGGATTGTCCAGTCGAACGCGGCGCAGCGGCCAAAGAACGCTAGAAACTAAGGCGTATCCGTCAACCACGCCCCGGAATGCCCTGACGCGCCAATTCATCGGCCCGTTCATTTTCTGGATGACCGGCATGGCCTTTAACCCAGGCCCATTCGATCTTGTGACGGGCGACAGCCAAGTCCAGACGCTGCCACAGGTCAGCATTCTTTACAGGCTTTTTCGCTGCCGTTTTCCAGCCGTTCTTTTTCCAGCCATGAATCCATTTAGTGATGCCGTCTTTGACATAGGTGCTGTCTGTTGTCAGACGTACAGTCATCGGGCGCGTCAACGCCTCCAGCCCAGCAATCGCAGCCATCAATTCCATACGATTGTTTGTGGTATCTGCTTCGCCCCCACAGATTTCCTTTTCATGGGCGCCCCATCGGATAACAGCCCCCCAACCGCCGGGCCCAGGATTGCCGCTACAGGCACCATCGGTGAAAATTTCAACGAGACCCTTATCGCTCATGCCGCATCAAATCCATAGGCGCTGGCAGAGGATATGCCCTGATGGAATCTGAGCCTGTCATAATAATCCATCGGATCATGGGGACGTACCAGAGCCCCTGGCGGACAATTCAGCCAGTCATACAGACGTGTTAACAGGAACCTCATTGCAGATCCGCGTGCAAGAATGGGCAGCGCCTCAACCTCCACCGATGTCAGGGGGCGATGCTGCGCATAATTTGATAACAAGGCGCGGGCTTTGGTAACGTTGAAACTGCGGTCCCGCTCAAAACACCAGGCGTTCAGGCAAATCGCCAGATCATAGGCCAGGAAATCCGTGCAGGCGAAATAGAAGTCAATCACCCCGGACAGTCGGTCCCCGATGAAAAACACATTATCCGGGAACAAATCCGCATGACAGACCCCTATCGGTAAATCCTTTGGCCAATGCGCCTCCAGATAATCCAATTCGGTGCGAATCAACGCCGCCATATCTTCATGCACCTCATGCGCACGCGCCTCGGACTTCTCGAACAAGGGGCGCCAGTCCTGCAAGGTCAAACTATTGCGCCGAACCATTGGGAAATCCGCGCCTGCAGCATGCAGATCAGCCAAGGCAGCGCCCAATTGCGCGCAATGTTCCTTTCGGATACGCCGTGTCCACATACCCTCAAGAAAGCTGGTCACAGCAGCCGGGCGATCATTCAGATCCCGTAAGGCACTGCCATCCGGCATTTCTATAGGACGTGGACAGGGTAGGCCCTTTTCGGACAAATGATTCATCAAACCAATGAAGAAAGGCAGATCTTCGCGCTTCACACGCTTTTCATATAGGGTCAAAATAAAGGTATCCTGGGTCGTGCGGATCAGGTAGTTGGAATTCTCCACCCCTTCCGCAATCCCCTTGGCTGACACCAATTCGCCGATACCGTAATCTGCGATAAAGGCCGACATATCTTCGTCTGAAACGTCTGTATAAACTGCCATGCTGGATATGCCGCCCGTCTATTAAATCAAATGCTTGTTGAATCAGAAGCCTATTGCATCAAAAGGCGGGGAAGTTTGAACTCCACATCTTCCTCTGCAACCGTGATCTGGCTGACTGTGACTTCATAATGATCGCGGCAGGCATTGATCACCTCTTCAACCAGCACTTCCGGCGCAGAAGCTCCCGCCGATATGCCAAGCCGCGCAACCCCCTGCATCCAGTCCCAATCAATGTCCACCGCCCGTTGAACCAAAGAAGCCTTGGGGCAACCAGCGACCCGAGCCACTTCAACCAAGCGGCGGGAATTTGACGAATTCGGCGCACCTATTACCAGGACAGCATCAACTTCTGCGGCCAAGGCCCGAACCGCCGCCTGACGATTGGTTGTCGCATAACAAATATCTTCACGCTTGGGACCGGCGATGTCTGGATAACGCAGACGCAACGCATCAATGATTTCCGCCGTGTCATCAACCGACAGAGTCGTTTGAGTCGCAAAGGCCAAAGGCGCATCAGGCGGAAAATCCAGTTTCTCCACATCTGCCAAGGTTTCCACCAGAACGACAGCGCCGTCAGGCAATTGCCCCATCGTGCCAACCACTTCTGGATGGCCAACATGGCCAATCAGAATGATCGTATGCCCGCCATCGTGATATCGCTCCACTTCGCGGTGAACCTTGCTGACCAGCGGGCAGGTCGCATCGACATAGATCATCTCGCGCGCCTGAGCGGCGGCAGGAACAGATTTCGGAACACCATGAGCGGAAAAAATCACCGGTCTGTCGGTCGGCGCTTCATCCAGTTCTTCAACAAAAACCGCCCCCATACTTTCCAGAGATTCAACGACGAATCGATTGTGGACAATCTCATGGCGCACAAAGACAGGCGCCCCAAATTTTTCCAGCGCCTTCTCCACAATCAGGATCGCACGGTCCACGCCAGCACAGAAACCGCGTGGTCCCGCCAGCTTAATCGTCAGATCCGGTTTATTGTCGGCCATGTTTCGCACTTTCATTCTTCATTGCGTTCCCTTACGTCGCGTGTTCCGGCAATTCCGTCAACCGAGAAGGAGATTCACCTGCGCGGCGCTTGTCCCAAAGGAGCCTGTCTATTAGTGTCTCCCCATAGTCAAATTGCGCTTCCAAAGCGCCAGACACGATGTTGGAAAACCCTGATGATCGACCCTGTGATCGCGGCAAAACAACCCTTCTCCATTAATGTTGAGAAGGGGGAGCAGTATTTCTGGTGCGCCTGCGGACAGTCAAAATCTCAACCCTTTTGTGACGGCAGCCATATTGGGACCCCCTTCTCACCCGAATTATACACCGCTGATAAATCACGGACGGTGTTTTTTTGTGGGTGCAAACAAAGTAGTCGCGGCCCGCTCTGTGATGGCACGCATTCGAAACTGTGACACGGTAAGACGTTTAAGATAGGATTTTCCAGTATGCGGGGTTTGAGACTGAATACGCGCCTTGTGCTTCTTGGCATTTGCCTGACTTTGTTAACCGCCTGTGCGGAACCAACAAAGGTCATTCCCTGCCCGCCCATTTTGATTCCACTGGATACGGAACGGGTGACACGTTTTGCGCCGGGATCAGGTCGCGATATCACTGATGTTGTTATGCGTGGAGAGATTCGCTTCCTGTCTGGCGAATGCACCGTTAAGGATGAGGAAGTTGAAATGACCTTCCCCATCGCAGTGCGTGGATTGCGTGGCCCGGCTCAAAAAACAGGTGTTGAACCAATCAAGCTATTTCTGGCTGTCTCCACCCCGGACCGTCAGGTTCTGAGTCGGCGCGAAATGGATATGACACTGAATTTTGTTGGTAATCGCACGACCACCGTATCCTCTGATACTGTCACCGTCGTAATTCCAAAAAAGGAAGAGCAATCCGCCAAGTCCTTTATCCTGTTTGTCGGCCTGGTCCTGACCGAAGAGGAATTGCAGTACAATCGTGAGGAAAGCCGTCGCTGACCCAACGCCTCCTTAAAACCTTTAAATCGGACCTAACCAGTGCGTTGCTCATCACGCTTTTAATCGGCGCTGTGGGTGGGGTCTCATTTGACCTGTTGGACCTACCCGCCGCCTATCTCAGCGGCGCAATGCTGACCGTTGCAATATGGGCGATCGCCGGACAAAAGGCGGTGATACCGTCCTGGCTTGGGAATATCAGTTTCATCGCGACCGGATCCTTGTTGGGTGCGGGAATTGATCGAAACAGTTTGAAGTCCATACTGGACTGGCCGATTTCCCTGATCATGCTGGGAATCAGCATGATCGTTCTGCTTACCCTGGTGCGTCTGTATCTGCGCCAGGTGCATCATTACGACCGGAACACAGCAATCCTGTGTTCGGTACCGGGTGCATTGAGTTTCGTCGTCGCCGTTGCATCGGAAGTTGGCGCCGACCCCAGGCGGGTCGCGGTTATTCAGACGGTCCGATTGGCGACGGTTATGGTTCTTATCCCCGTAGTCATTGGCTATACCGATGTTCATTCGCCTTTACCAACCAACGTTCCGAAGGAAATGCTGGATTGGCCTGAAATCCTTATGGTCCTGACGCTTTCCGCATTGGGTGTTCCGCTGGGGGCGTTATTGAGAATTCCCGCCCCGTATTTTACTGCCCCAATGTTGGTCAGCGGTGCGCTGTTTATCTCAGGCTTCGTAGAGGGTGCGATTCCCAGCTATATCTTGTATCCGCCCTTGATCATATGTGGCGCTGCAATCGGCACCCGATTCGCGGGCAGCACGTCGCGATTTCTGATATCCTGTGCCAAGGCCGGAGTAGGCGCGACGGCATTGGGTCTGGCGATCACCAGCCTATTTGCGTGGCCAACATCGATATTTCTGGACCTACCCTTTATGCAGCTATGGTTGGCCTTCGCGCCCGGCGGATTGGAGGCAATGACGGTTCTTGCCTTCACCCTGGACACAGATCCCGCCTTTGTTGCGGGCCATCAGATCATCCGGTTCCTGGTGATCAGCCTGATTGTGCCCTTTCTTTTGGGGAAGACGAAAGACCGCGCGACGGACCCAACGTCCCCCCCGCCGCCTTGACAGGCAATCGGTATCGGGTAGTCTCGCGTTGCTATAGTTCGTTATACCTGCGTGGGAGAGTGTGATCCCAATTGGATCGCCGCCGAAGGAGCAACCGCCCCGGAATCTCTCAGGCCCCTGGACCGCGCGGGTTAGGACAATCTGGAAAGTGATGAAAACGGCAGTCGTTTTCATCCACCGAAGGGGTAAGCCACCCCGACTAAGAGAGGTTATGCCTCTTGGTTCTGTCGGGATAGGTCACACTCTCAGGTTCCATGACAGAGGGGGCGCGTCACCGGTTAAACTCGGGTCGCGCTTTTTTGTTTTGGACCTTAGAAAGGGGCCGACTGTATGTCTGACCAGGAATTGGCGGTCACGCCACTCAATGCCTTACACAGGGAATTGGGCGGCAAAATGGTGCCCTTTGCCGGCTATGACATGCCGGTACAATATCCAGCAGGCATTCTGAAAGAACATCTGCACACCCGCAGCGCGGCTGGGCTATTCGATGTCTCACATATGGGCCAGGCCTGGCTGATTTCCGAAGATGGCTCTGATCCCGCCATCGCCTTTGAAAGTCTGGTGCCAGCGGATGTGCAATCCCTGGAGCCGGGGCAACAACGCTATTCACAATTGCTCAATGAGTCGGGCGGCATTCTGGATGATTTGATGGTGACCCGCCCAATTACTGATTTTGGGTCAGATCGATTGTATCTGGTTGTGAATGCCGCCTGCAAAGATCAGGACCTGCCCCATATTGCCAAATCCTTGAAAGGCCGCATCCGGGTAGAGCCTTTGGCAGACCGAGCACTGGTGGCATTGCAGGGACCAAAAGCCTCGGACGTTGCATCACGATTATTTGGTCCGGCCCTGGCAACGATGCCCTTCATGAACCAGAGCGTGATTGAATTTGATGGTATCGATCTGTGGATCAGCCGATCCGGTTACACGGGCGAGGACGGGTATGAGATATCCGTCCCAAATGACAAAGCAGAAGCATTGGCTCGCCTGTTGCTGGGCGATCCCGCCGTGGAACCGATAGGGCTTGGCGCCCGCGATTCGTTGCGCCTGGAGGCAGGGCTGTGCCTGTATGGTCATGACATCGACACAAGCACCAGCCCGATTGAGGCTGGTCTGTTGTGGTCCATTGGCAAGCGCCGTCGCGAAGAAGGTGGCTTCCCAGGGGCGGATACGATTCAAAAGCAAATCACAGAAGGAGTATCGCGCAAACGGGTTGGCATTCTGCCCGATGGTCGTGCTCCGGCGCGCGAAGGCACGGTGATTTTAGGCGCGGAAGATGGCTCGGAAATAGGACATATCACCAGCGGCGGCTTTGGGCCGACCTTAGGGGGACCTGTCGCGATGGGCTATGTACACATCGACTATGCCAAGCCCGGTACAGCAGTCTTTCTGTCGGTCCGTGGCAAATCCTTGCCTGCAACCATCACAAAAATGCCCTTTGTCCCACCCGGATTTTATCGGGGTTAATCTTTCGAGCGTAATCTTTCGAGGTTAAACTGAGCACACCAACTATCCTGATGACCAAACCTATTAATGAGGGGAGCAACTGACACCATGGCCGAACGCAAATTTTCTGAAGAGCATGAATGGGTAGAAATCGACGGAGACACCGCAACGGTGGGCATCACGATCCATGCTCAGGAGCAGCTGGGCGACATCGTATTCGTCGACCTTCCAGAAGTCGGGGCCGTTTTCAACAAGGATGACGAAGCCGGCGTCGTCGAGTCGGTGAAGGCCGCCAGCGAAGTCTATGCCCCAATCGGGGGAGAGATTTTAGAAGTCAATGACGCCCTGACCGACAATCCAGCACTGGTCAATGAAGATGCCGAAGGCGACGGCTGGTTCTTCAAAATGAAGATCGAAGATGCTGGGGAGCTCGATGATCTAATGACGGAGAGCGAATACAACGACTTTATCGAAGAGTAGTTTATCAAAGACCAAGCCAATCCGGCCGCATCCGCCCAAATCCCTGCAGGAGAGCCTTTATGAACAATAGCCAGTTTGATCGTCTGACCCTGGACGATTTGGAAATCCGAGAGGATTTCATTCGCCGCCATATCGGACCGGGCCAGCCCCAGATCCGTGAAATGCTGGCGACGCTTGGCTATCCGTCCATAGAAGCGCTTCTGCAGGCAACGGTCCCTGCGTCCATTCGATTGGATGACCCCCTGAACCTTCCGCCCGCAACGAGCGAACGCCGCACCCTGTCGGATCTGCGTCGCATATCAGAACGGAATGAAGTCTTCACGACCATGATCGGCATGGGCTATTATGGCACCGTCACGCCGCCGGTTATTCTGCGCAATGTTCTGGAAAATCCAGGCTGGTACACGGCCTATACCCCCTATCAGGCAGAGGTCAGCCAGGGTCGGCTGGAAGCACTGCTGAATTATCAGCAGATGATCATCGACCTGACCGGCATGGAAATCGCCAATGCGTCACTGCTGGATGAGGGAACCGCCGCAGCTGAGGCCATGGCGATGGCCCATCGCGTCGGCAAAACGAAATCCAATGCCTTCTTTGTCGATAATGATGTGCATCCCCAAACCCTGGCTGTTCTGAAAACCCGGGCCCAGGCCATGGGTATGACAATCATTCAGGGCGACGCTTTTTCGGATTTGGAAGCCGCCGATGTTTTCGGTGCGCTGGTGCAATATCCAGGTTCTTCCGGTCAGGTGCGTGATATCACCCAACCCATCCAACAGATCCAGGCCAAGGGTGGTCTTGCCATTGTTGCCAGCGATCTGATGGCTATGGTGATGCTGAAATCCCCCGGCGAATTCGGCGCGGATATCGTCGTTGGCTCGGCCCAGCGCTTTGGCGTGCCCATGGGCTATGGTGGCCCGCATGCAGCCTTTTTCGCGACCAAGGATGTCTATAAGCGGCAATGCCCGGGCCGCATCATCGGCGTCTCTGTTGATGCCGAAGGCAAGAAAGCCCTGCGCATGGCGCTACAAACCCGTGAACAGCATATCCGTCGCGAAAAGGCGACCAGCAATATTTGTACAGCACAGGTCCTGTTGGCCGTGATCGCTGGATTCTTTGGCGTCTATCACGGGCCAGACGGGCTGTATCGCATCGCGCGGCGCATCCATCGCAAGGCCCAGATTGTGGCTGAAGGTCTGCGCCGTCTGGATCATGAAATCGTCCATAACCAGTTTTTTGATACGATCCAGGTGCGCATTCCAGGCCAGGCCCCGCGCATCATGGCAAAGGCAAAAGAAGCCCGCATCAATCTGCGCTTTGTCGATGCCGATACCATCGGAATTTCGGTCGATGAAGTGACCAAGAAGGCCGACATTCAGAACTTGCTGCGTGTGTTCTCCTCCAAGGCAGACAGCCTGTTCGATGTTGCCAAACTGGACAGGGATGCCGGTGACGACATCATCCCTCATGCGATGCGCCGGATGCCCGACAGCTACATGACCCATCCCGTGTTCAACATGTATCATGGCGAGACGGAGATGCTGCGCTATATCCGCTGGCTGGCGGCGAAGGATATCGCCCTGGATCGGTCTATGATCCCGCTGGGCTCCTGCACCATGAAGCTGAACGCAACGACGGAGATGATCCCGGT
>JARGPE010000177.1 GCA_029212835.1 Alphaproteobacteria bacterium
GGATACGATTGAAGAACGCACGGTTGGCCCCGGTCTTGGCCAAGATTCAATTGATGCGGGCGAATTGGCCAGCGCAATTGGCTGTATTCTGGTCGTTGTCTTCATGTTCGTGACCTATGGTCGGTTTGGCGTTTTTGCCAATATCGCCCTGGTGCTAAACCTGATCAGGATTATTGGGATCCTCTCCGCCCACAGCGCGACGTTGACCCTGCCTGGGATTGCCGGGATTGCCTTGACCGTCGGGATGGCTGTCGATGCGAATGTGCTGATCTTTGAGCGTATTCGTGAGGAAGCCGCCAGTGGACGCGGTGTCTTGAATTCCATTGAGGCTGGGTTTGAGCGCGCCTTTGTCACCATCGTGGATTCGAACCTGACCACACTGATCGCCGCAGTCCTATTGTTTGCCTTTGGCTCCGGCCCGATCCGGGGCTTTGCCATCACTCTGGCGATTGGCCTTGTGACCTCCATGTTCACTGCGATCATGGTGACGCGCTATCTCGTCGTGCGTTATGTGCGTGCCAAGAAACCGACCGTGTTGCCGATTGCCGCGCAGCCCAAGGCTGAGGAGGCCTGATCCATGCTGTTACGATTGATTCCAGACAATACGAAGGTCGACTTTATTGGCCGCCGCAAGTTCGCTTATACCTTCTCGTTAATCCTGGTGGCTGTTTCTATCGGGTTGTTTATGTCACGGGGCCTGAATCTGGGCATTGATTTCGTTGGCGGTACGTTGCTGGAGGTCAAGACAGAGCAGGGCAAGGGGGTTGGTGACTTCCGCGATGCACTGGGCGAACTAGGTTTGGGCGATGTGCAAATTCAGGAATTTGGCGCAGTTGATGATCTGCTGATCCGCATTCAGCGCCAGCCTGGCGATGATGTTGCCCAACAGGCAGCCTTGCAGAAGGCAAAAGATGCCATTGATTCGATGGTTGCGGTGGATGCCGATGGTACCAAGGAATACCGCAGAACCGAAGTTGTGGGACCGACGGTTGGGTCAGAACTGCAAAAGGCCGCGATCTACGCTATCTGTTTCTCGATTGGTGCGATCATGCTGTATATCTGGCTGCGATTCGAATGGCAGTTTGGTATTTGCGCGGTCATCGCCCTGTTGCATGACGTGATCACCACGATTGGCCTGTTTGCGCTGTTACAGTTGGAATTCAATTTGGCGACGGTGGCGGCAATTCTGACGATTGCGGGTTATTCCATCAACGATACCGTCGTTATCTTTGACCGGGTGCGTGAATTCATCCGCAAATACAAGACGATGCCGTTCCCGGAATTGTTTAATGTTGCGATCAACAGCACCTTGTCTCGTACCACGATGACGGCCTTGACGACCTTGTTGGCGCTGGTGGCCCTGGCCTTCTTTGGTGGTGGTGTGATCCGCGACTTCGCCGTGGCGCTGATCTGGGGGATTGCGATCGGGACCTATTCGTCAATTTGTGTGGCCGTGCCGTTGTTGCTGATCCTGGAACCCCATCGGGGGGAAGAAGCCGGTACGTCTGTGGATGCAAAGGCAGAGCAGGCATAACAGGCCACGGACCCCTAACGTAGGCTGATTTAGGAAGGGGCTGACAAATGGATATCACCCCTGCGGTTCCAGAAAACCGCATGCTGATCGACTCATACGGGCCTGGGCGCTTTCAGGTGCGCGGTGTAGCCTATGAGGGACCGGTTATTGTATTCCCCACCCATGTTGTTCCCTGGCACCTGACCAAGGCGGCTGATGTCTCTCTGGACGCACTGTCGCTGGTTCAACAGGAAGATCCGCCTATTGAGGTTCTATTGTTGGGCACCGGGGTAAAAATGGAAATGATCCCTTCGGCCTTGCGCGATACGATTCGGAGTGCGGGTCTTGCAATGGATATCATGAAGACGGGGGCGGCCTGTCGCACGTTTAATGTTCTGATGATAGAGGGGCGCCGCGCTGCTGCCGCCCTGATGCCCGTCTAGGCAAAGGTTATAGTCTCAGCCAACAGCAATCAGTTTACATAGGGCGGCGTGCTGATAGCGCAGGTCCTCGCGCAAACGCTCCAGAGTAATCGAATCGTCTTTCACGAATTCGATGAACTGATTGTTCATATTATTGAAAATCATCCGCCCGAAAACCTGTGGGTCCAATGTCGGTTGAATTCGCTCCATCTGTTGCAGCGTCATTAACATGCGGCTGACCTGATCGGCCAATCTTGCGTCCAGATCGGTATAGTGGCTGGCGAATTCTGCCGTCGGTTGTTCGATTGACGCGGCAATGGCGTGACGCCAGCTGTCCTTGTTCAGATATTCCAGTGATTTCTCAAGGAAGAGGCCAATCAATCCATCGACGGCTTCCAGCAGATCCAGAGGTGGGTTTCTGACATATGGCTCGCCTGCCTTCAGAACGTCATTCACATCCATCGCCACAAGGGCAATCAACATTTCCCCCTTGTGACCGTAATAGTTATAGACGGTCCCAGGCGAAACACCCGCCACGGAGGCGATGTCTTCAATCTTTGTTTGATCGTATCCTGCGACCTTAAAGCACTGCGCCGCAGCTTGCAGCAGTCGGAGTTCCCGATCCTGCTTTTGCTGCTCGCGAAGGCCGCTCATAGGCTATTTAGCCTCTATCAGACAGAAAAAGACGTTCCGCAACCGCAGGAGGAAGAGGCGTTTGGATTGTTGACTTTGAAATAAGCCCCAACCAGATCATCAACATAATCCAGTTCTGATCCTGCTAGCAGGTCCATGGAGACAGTATCAGTCACGACGCGCACGCCATTGCGCTCAAAAACCAGATCTTCTGATCCAGACTGGGTGTCAAAATCAAATCCGTATTGATATCCTGAACAGCCACCACCCGATACTGTGACACGCAGCATAAGGTCCGGTTTACCTTCCAATTCGATCAAACGGTTCAGACGGGCGACAGCCGCATCTGACAGGCTGAGCTGCCGTGTGGCTTCATCAGTTGCGAGTGCGAAAGGGTCAGACATAACTTTTCAGTCCTAAACTGGTTGCCAATTCCGATACACTAGCACATTGCTAGGCACTTCTCATAGGTAAGTGGTCTCATGGTTTTGTCAATCGACGTCCTCAGAATGGAAACAACTCCTTAGATCAATTAATGTCGCCCAAAGGAGGGTGCATACGTGATTATGTTAAGAGCGCCTTATGCGACGGATTTTGAAGCAACCCGCGGTCGTTTGGTGGCGGAGGATGCATCAAGCACCCGTACGCCGTTTCAGCGTGACCGCGACCGAATTATACACTGCACGGCATTTCGTCGGCTGCAGCACAAGACTCAGGTCTTCATGTCACCAGAAGGGGATCATGTCCGCACACGGCTGACCCATTCGCTGGAAGTGTCCCAGATTGCGCGGTCTATCGCGCGGGTTCTGCGCGCTGATGAAGATCTGACAGAGGCCATTTCGTTGGCCCATGATCTTGGGCACACGCCCTTTGGGCATGCAGGCGAGGATGCATTGGACGCTGTCATGGCGGGTTATGGTGGGTTTGACCATAATGATCAGGCGCTGCGCGTGCTGGTCCTGCTGGAACAGCGCTATCCACATTTTGATGGCCTGAATTTAAGCTGGGAGACTCTGGAAGGGGTCGTGAAGCATAATGGCCCCGTCAGGAAAAACCCGTTGCCGAGCACTTTGGCCTGGTTTAATGCCCAATTCGACTTGGAAATCTATTCCCATGCCGGGTTAGAGGCGCAGATTGCTGCGATTTCTGACGATATTGCCTATAATCATCACGATATGGATGATGGTCTGCGCGCTGGCCTGTTCACGACGGAAGCTCTATGCGATTCTGTTCCTCATGTTGCAGAAGTCTTTGCCCAAGTACGCAAGGATGAGCCTGACGCGCTGGAGTCTCTTATTGTCTCCGAAGTGGTACGGCGTTTAATTGGAGGCATGGTTCAAGACGCCTTGTCCTGCACCACGCGCCGACTGGACCGGATCAATCCTGTGACGGCGGAAGACCTGCGCAATTGCGGGGAGGCAATGGTCCGCTTTACCGAGCCGATGAAGGAAAATGAACGGGCGCTAAAGACGTTTCTGTTCGAGCATATGTACCGGTCTCCCTCTGTGAATGCAGAGCGCAAGGCAGGGGCGCAGATCGTGCGAGACCTGTTCACCTATTTCCTGGAAGTGCGCGATGCACTGGACATGTCGTGGCTGACGGCGTATCCCCGCGCGGTGAATGAGAGTTGGGAGCGGATTGTCGCGGATTACATCGCGGGCATGACCGACCGTTTTGCCAAGCGTCTGCACCGACGAATTTTTAACACAGAATAACCAGTCCCCTTCGGGGCAAGCAGACATAAACACAAAGAGCGATAACATGAACATATTTCGGGACGTGAAGACCGATTTGGTCCGCACAATAGAGGCCTTGATTGCCAAGGGGACGCTGCCAGAAGGGTTGGACCTGTCCCGCATTACCGTAGAATCGCCGCGCGACCGGGCTCATGGTGATATGGCAACCAATGCGGCGATGGTGCTGTGCAAGCCCGCCAGCATGAAACCCCGCGACCTGGCCGAGATTCTGGCCAAGGCGCTGCCGGAAAGTGAGTTGATTGACTCGGCTGAAATCGCCGGTCCAGGCTTTATCAATATGCGCCTTAAGGGGACGGTCTGGTTTAATGTTCTGCGCGGCATTCTGCGGCTTGATACAGCCTATGGCGACAGCGATATGGGGACAGGCGTTAAGGTCAATGTAGAATATGTCTCTGCCAATCCTACGGGCCCTTTGCATATTGGGCATGCCCGCGGGGCTGTTGTTGGCGATGCCTTATCCGGACTGTTGCTGAAAGCGGGATTTGATGTCTGCAAGGAATATTGGGTCAATGATGCAGGGTCCCAGATCGACAGTTTAGGTTGGGCAGTTTATTGGCGCTATCTGGAACTTTTGGATCCCAAGGCCTATGCCATTACCGATGAGGCCGCGATTACGGCCTTCACGGCGGCCATGGGCGCACCGGATCGGGAATTGGAATACCGCGGTGAATACCTGATCCCTGCGGCGGAAGCCTTGTTGGAGAAATATGGGGAAAGCCTGATCAAACGGGGTGAGGGCGGGGTTGTTGAACCGTTGCCTGTTGATCAATGGCTGGGACAAGTCCGGCTGTTGGCTGTTGAAAAGATGTTGGAGCTTATCCGCGCAGACTTGGCGGTCATGGGCATCAATCAGGATGTTTTCACCTCCGAACGGGACATTATTCAGAGCGGAAAGGTCGACAGTGTTCTGTCCTATTTGAAGGACCGGGACATGGTCTATCGGGGAATTCTAGAGCCCCCGAAAGGTCAAAAACTGGACGATTGGGAACCGCGGGAGCAGACTCTGTTCCGTGCGACTCAGTTTGGTGATGACGTAGACCGTCCCTTGCAGAAGTCAGATGGAAGCTGGACCTATTTCGCCTCAGACATCGCCTATCACCGTGAAAAATATCTGCGCGGTTTCAAGCGTCAGATCAATGTCTGGGGGGCGGATCACGGCGGCTATGTGAAGCGCATGCAGGCTGCGGTTCAGGCGACCTCGCAAGGCGAAGCGACCCTGACGATCAAACTGTGCCAGATGGTTCGGCTGCTGGACAAGGGCGAGCCGATGAAGATGTCCAAGCGGGCAGGGAACTTCGTCACGCTGCGGGATTTGGAAGAGGCCGTCGGCAAGGATGTGGTGCGGTTTTATTTACTGACTCGTAAACCAGATGCACCACTGGATTTTGATCTGACAGCCGTGAAGGAACAATCCCGCGATAATATGGTCTTTTACGTGCAATACGCCCATGCGCGAACACACTCAGTCTTTCGCATGGCGGATGAGCAGATGCCCGGTCTGGATGTCAGTGAAGAGGCGCTTTCTGCCGCAGATTTATCTGCTTTGTCAGGTCCTGCGGAAGAACAATTGCTGCGACTGATGGCGGAATGGCCGCGTATTGTGGAATCGGCGGCGGAAGCAGAAGAGCCGCATCGGATCGCTTATTATCTCTATGATCTGGCCTCTAACTTCCATAGTTGGTGGACCCAGGGTCGAGAGGATACAGCCTTGCGCGTCATTCATCCTGACGAGCCAGAAGTGACCCAGGCACGATTGGCGCTGGTCATGGCGGTTAGAATCGTGATCGCCTCTGGTTTGTCTGTGTTCGGTGTTGAGCCGCGTAATGAATTGAATTAGGGCCCATCGTCCCCACATTCTAAACCGAGTGCTGAGGTCTGAGCGGCTCAAAAAAGCGTGGGCTATTGCCCGCGTCATAGTCAATGGAGCGCACGGCGCATGATAGCCACGGAATATGACGAATTGGATCGCGAACTGGGTGAGTTGAGCGGTGAACCAGGCCAGGGTCGGCAAAAGTCCGGTCTGCGCCTGTTGCCAATTGCGGTGGGGGTCATATCCCTGCTGACCCTGGGCGGCATCATCTGGTATGCTTATTCCCAAGGGGTGAGAGAGGGCAGCGAGACCGCAGCCCCCTTGCTGGCACCCGAAGGTACCGCGAAAGAAGCGCCCCTGGACCCCGGTGGTCGTGAGATCGCTGGAACCGAATTAGGCATCTATAACCGTGTATCTGGGGATCAGGAAACGGCATCTGTCGAACGTATCCTGCCACCGCCGGAAGAACCACGCGCGCCGCCGGCTGATATCCTGCAAAATGCGCCTGCTGGAACGCCCAATAAGGCTCCAGCAGAACCTGTTGCGCCAGTGCCACCGTCAACAACCGATACAACGACGGCAACAGCAACGACCCGTGCGCCGGTGCCCGCTCCGGATGCGGTGTTGGCTGAGCCGACTGCGCCACCGCCGACAGTCGGCAGTGAGACTGAAGAAGTCGCAGCCGCACCAGTGCAACCAGAACCACCCGCACAGCCAAAACCAACCGTGCAGGAGGCGGCCCCCGCCAACACAGCGGCAGCGTCTAGTGCTGGCAATGGCTGGCGCATTCAGATCGCGGCCTTACGCAATGAGGCGGATGCGCGTGCGGAATGGACAAAGAAGCAAAATGCCAATCCTGACCTGCTGGGCAAGTTGGCCGTGCAAATCCAGGAAGCAACGGTGAATGGCACGACCTATTACCGAATTCGTGGTGGGCCTTTGGCTGATGGCGATGCCGCAAAGGCCTTGTGTGTAAAGATGAAGGCCAAGGGCGTGGGCTGCATCCCGGTTGCGCCGGGCAAATAAGGGTGAGGGTGCCTATATGAGCTCTGTGGTGCCTTCAGCAGCCCTTCTGGGGTGCCAGGGATTGACGCTGTCCGCTGCGGAAACGGCGTTCTTCTCGGAAACCAATCCTTTGGGTTTCATCCTTTTTGCCCGAAATATCGACAACCCTGATCAGGTACGCGCCCTTGTACGGGATTTGCGAACCGCTGTTGGGCGGGCGGATACGCCAATCCTGATTGATCAGGAAGGCGGGCGTGTTCAGCGCCTGAAGCCACCCCATTGGCGTCAAGCCCCGACAGCTCGTCTATTGGGCGACCTCTATGATCGGGATATCACTGATGGTCTGCGGGCGATCTGGCTGAATTATCGACTGATTGCTCAGGAATTGGCGGATCTGGGCATTGATGTGGATTGCGTGCCCTGTCTGGATGTGCCGGTACCGGGGGCCCATGATGTGATCGGCGATCGTGCCTTTTCCACCGATCCTGCGCTGGTCGCCGCCTGTGGGCGTATTGCGGTTCAGGGATTGCTGGCGGGCGGGGTATTGCCGGTTTCCAAACATCTGCCGGGCCATGGTCGGGCGACTGCCGATAGCCATCATGATCTACCCCGGGTGGATGTATCGCTGGAGGTGCTGAAAACCAGTGATTTTGTACCCTTCAAGGCCTTGCCTGACATCCCCTTGGGCATGACCGCACATATTGTGTTTGATGCCCTGGACCCGGACCGTCCCGTAACCCAGTCCAAAATCGGTATCGCCTTTATCCGTGAAGCGCTGCATTTTGACGGATTGCTGATGACCGATGATCTTTCCATGAAGGCCTTGGGCGGATCTTTTGAGGAACGCGCCCAAACCAGCCTGGAGGCGGGCTGTGATCTGGTTTTACATTGCAATGGAGATCCGGCGGAAATGCAGGCTGTCATGTCAGCGACCGGCCCATTGTCAGCAGACGCCCAACGCCGCTGGGCAAGGGCTGCGACCCTGCGGGAGGCGCAAGCTGGCTTCGACCCTCAAGCAGCACTGGAAGAACTAAAGGCGCTTCTGGTATAGCCATTCTTGCCAAATGCGGTGTCATCCGGCACATCAATAAGTCAGCCAGTCAAGGACGGAACCGTGTCGGATATCGGATCAGAACCCAGAACAGAATTTCAAGAGGATGCTTCTCCGGCGGTTAGTTTGATCACCGTGAACAATCTCGTTCTGGATCTGGATGGATTCGAAGGTCCGATTGACTTGTTGCTGACCCTGGCACGGGATCAGAAGGTTGATCTGGCTAAGATTTCAATCCTTGCCCTTGCTGAGCAATATCTAGAATTCATCAATAAAGCCAAAGAATTACGGCTGGAACTTGCGGCGGATTATTTGGTAATGGCCGCCTGGCTGGCCTATCTGAAATCCAAGCTGCTGCTGCCCAAACCGCCCAAGGAT
>JARGPE010000178.1 GCA_029212835.1 Alphaproteobacteria bacterium
ATAAACGCCGCGAGACTTCATACCGATGAAGCGGTTTTCCACGATGTCCAGACAGCCGATTCCATTGCGACCGCCCATTTCATTGAGTTTGGTCAGCAGGGTGGCCGGACTCATCTTCTCCCCATTGATTGCGACCGGATCGCCAGCTTCGAAATCAATCGTGATTTCTTCTGCTTTATCCGGCGCATTCTGGGGGGAAACCATACGCGACAGGATCAGCTCCATATCGGCGGCAACCGCCTGATCTTCCAGGATTTTTCCTTCGGAGGAAATGTGCAGCAGGTTGGCATCGACCGAGAAGGGCGCTTCGCCGCGCTTGTCTTTGGAAACCGGAATCTGGTGCTGTTCGGCATAGGCGATCAGCTTGGTACGGGAATTCAGATCCCATTCGCGCCAGGGGGCAATGATCTTGATATCAGGCTTCAGCGCGTAATAGCTCAGTTCAAAGCGAATCTGGTCATTGCCCTTGCCGGTCGCGCCATGGGCAACCGCATCGGCCCCCACCATCTTGGCAATTTCAATTTGGCGCTTGGAAATCAAGGGGCGTGCAATAGAGGTGCCCAGCAGATAGGTGCCCTCATACTGAGCATTGGCGCGAAACATCGGGAAAACATAGTCGCGCACGAATTCTTCGCGCAGGTCTTCGATGAAGATCTCTTTGATCCCCATCATCTCCGCTTTCTTGCGGGCTGGCTCTAACTCTTCGCCCTGACCCAGATCGGCGGTGAAAGTCACAACCTCACAGCCATAGGTATCTTGCAGCCAGCGCAGGATCACCGATGTATCCAAGCCACCGGAATATGCCAATACGACCTTTTTCACGTCTTTTTTCATGCCAGCCTCGCGCACCGATTTGTCCAGAGGGTCCACAGGGACCCGCACAGGGGTTCTAATCGCCACGCAGGCGGTTGGCAAGCTGAGCGCTGATACGCTGCGACGTTCAGTGCAGACTGCTGCGCCTTACCCCTTCCGGGCGGCGTAATTCAGGCAAATCCCAATCGCGCATTGGCAGGTCTAGTCCAGCACGCTCCAAGATATCGGCCCATAGACTTAGCGGGCGATGGCTAGCCCTGGCTGCCGACGGCGGGAACAAGGCCTCTGCCACCGGCTGGGCCGCAATAGCGATTCCCTGCTGATGACAGGCGAGCAGATGCAGCGCCCGTTTTTCATCGCAGGTCAGGGCGCGTTTACAAGGGGCAGAAATCTCTACCGGCCGTCTGGCACCAACTTTAAAAACCCAAAGCGCCCCATCAATGCTGGGCATGGCTTCGGTTGCGCCAACGGTGCGATAGGCCTGGTCCAACAACGGTCGATGCCCCCCATCAGGCGATAGAGTTGCAAACCACATCCGCATGGTCCAAATCGCAAAACGCTCCCCAAACCAAAGGTTATCCAGTTCCAGGGCTGTATGCAGGGCTTCTACAGGGCTTGGGCCAGCCATACGAATCAACATGACAGCGCCTCCAGGAAAGAGCGATGCTGAGACCCGTTACCACGGTGGAGACGTCGTCCCCGAAGGATGTAAAGACTGTCAAAAAATGCTTCCAATTTTTTGGCGGCCCGATCTATGGACGAGCATTGGGGAAATCGGTGAAGGGACGCGATCATAAGAACCTCTCCGTTAACAATTCGACTTTCCACAATTATCGCAAATGCGAATCATTCGCAATAGATATTTCTGTTCTTTATAAATGATCGATCTCGATTGCCGCCGCCGCAGCAGCATGATACCGGCTCAGAGAACAAATTCAGTCTGATCTAACTAGATCAGGGTCTAAGAGGGGGCGTGATGTTCCGCGCATTGCAAGAGAGTTGGACTCTGTTCTTGGGCCTGCTGCTGTTGATGATCAGTAATGGCCTATTGGTTACCTTATTGACGCTGCGCGGCACAGAACTGGGTTTCTCTCAAACCACAATCGGGATCATGCAAGCCTGCTATCCTTTAGGGGCCTTGGTTGGCTGTGTTGTCGCCCCCCGGTTGATTGAGCAGGTAGGTCATATTCGGACCTTCGGCGCGCTTGCCTCTTTATGTTCCATCGCGGCCCTGATCCATATGCTGACCCAGGACCCAATCAGTTGGTCCGCCATGCGCTTTCTGGCAGGATTCTGTTTTACCGGCCTGTATGTCATCGCTGAAAGCTGGCTGAACGCTCAAGCCCGAAACCAGAATCGCGCAGCGATCCTGTCGATCTATTTCATCGTCCAGACGGGCGGATCAGCCAGTGGTGTGGCGATGGTTGGTCTGCCCGACCCATCCGGAGGGCTATTATTTGCCATTACCTCCATCCTGGTTTCGATCTGCCTGGTACCGATGCTGATTACCCGCGTGAAAGCGCCGGACTATAGCGCGCCTGACCGCCTGTCGATCCGCACCCTGATTGGCATATCGCCGATGGCGGTTAGTGGCGCGGTGCTGAACGGGATGGCTCAAGTGGCCCTGTTCGTCGGTCTGCCCCTCTATGGATTGGCACGCGGCATGTCAGATGGACAGGCAGCTTCTCTGCTGGTTATCGTTACGCTCAGCGGCGCTATATGCCAATTTCCCATCGGGTGGCTGTCAGACCGCATGGATCGGCGGTTGGTTGTCGCCGCAGCCTCCCTGATTGGGGCTGGCTTCTTTGCGCTTTTGGCCACGGGGCCGACAGGAATCTGGCTTTATGCGGCCCTGGCAGGGATGGCGGCGGTAACATTCCCTATCTACTCCTTGTGTGTTGCCCATGCCAATGACCGTTTGCAGCCCAACCAGATTGTTCCAGCCAGCAGCACCCTGGTCATGGCATTGAATATCGGCAGCTTCACGGGGGCTTTATTGGGGCCGACCGCAATCCGGGCCTTTGGGGCCACGGGATTTATGATCTTCATGGCCGGCCTTGCCCTGATTACCTTTGGCATTGCTTGGCTGAGAACCAGCCGCAGCGCTGCCCCATTGGAAACCGGACAAACTACCGCCATTGCCGCTGTCGGGGCGCAGGGAATTGGAGAATTGACGCAACCAGACCACTCAACCGACCCATGAGATGAAACACTTACGTCAATGATAATAACGGGGTGAGATCACAGTACCGCCCCCAGCAACAGGAGAACACCATGCCCCCCCGCAATATCCTCATCGTTATGGCCGACCAACTGACGCCCTTTATGGTGGGATGCTATGGCAACCCCGTGGTGAAGACACCGCATATGGATGCGCTGGCGGCCCAGGGGGTTCGGTTTGATGCGGCCTATAGCAACAGCCCGCTCTGCACGCCGGGCCGTTATGCCTTTATGACAGGTCAGTATATCTCGCGCTTTGGGGGATGGGATAATGCGGCCTATCTGCCATCAACCGTGCCAACCTTCGCCCATTACCTTCGGTTGATGGGGTATCGCACCGGACTAGCGGGCAAGATGCACTTTGTAGGGGCCGACCAGCTTCATGGCTTTGAAGAACGCCATACCACCGATGTTTATCCTGCCGATTTTGGATGGGTTCCCGATTGGCGTACGCCGGAGGAGCGGATCGATCTGTGGTATCACAACATGTCTTCTGTGGTTCAGGCAGGTCCTGCCTCCATTACCAATCAACTCGCCTATGATGATGAAGTCGGCGCTGCGGCACTAGCTGCAATCTATAATGCCGCGCGCACAGAAGATGAGCGACCCTTCTGCTATGTCGCAAGTTTCATCCATCCACACGATCCCTATGCGGCGCGACCAAGCTATTGGGACCTGTATGAGGATTCGGATATTCCCATGCCACAATCACCGCGCCCCAAAGCATCCGACAATGACCCACACAGTTTGCGCCTGGAACACGCCATCGCGCTGGATGCTGTCGATATCGATGAGGCCGATATCCGACGCGCACGCCGGGCCTATATGGCGAATGTTTCCTATGTCGATAACTGGTTGGGCCGGTTGCACGCTGCACTGGCAGAAACCGGGCAAGCCGATGATACCGCAATCCTGCTGGTCTCGGATCATGGCGATATGCTTGGCGAACGAGGCTTGTGGTATAAGATGACGTTCCGCGAATGGGCCTGTCGCATTCCCATGGTCCTGCATGTGCCAGGACGCGCTGGCCAGGGCGTTAGCATCGCCAATCCTGTCAGCCAGGTGGATGTCACCCCGACCCTGCTGCAACTGGCCCATGAGGCGACGGGCGCCCCCATCCCAGAAGCCATTGACCCGCTGGACGGCAACAGCCTGCTGGACTTTGTCGATGGTGTGACCCAGCGCGACACTACGGTTGCGGAATATACGGCAGAAGGCACGGGTCAACCAATGTTGATGCTGCGCGATGGTGCTTGGAAATATATTTGTTGTCCGGGTGATCCGGACCAGTTGTTCGATCTGGCAACAGACCCCAATGAGGAAGTTAATCTAGCATCCGCCGCAATACATGCCTCTCGCGTCGCAGATTTCCAAATTCGCGCGGCGGCCCATTGGGATACCGCCGACGTCCATGCCCGTGTGCTGGACAGCCAGAACCGTCGCCGTGTCCTGTCTGCCTCCCTGCGCATCGGTCAGCATACCGGCTGGGACTGGCAGCCCAAGCGCGACGCGACACAGGAATATACGCGCAGCCATATGGACTTAACGTCTCACGACATCACGAGCCGCTCCCCTCGCCCCATCCCATTCAAACCAAAATGGACTTAGGCAACGCGGCTTCTGGCCAGGGCAAGCATGGCGTCCAGGTCACAATGGGTTTCCATATGATCGGCCAGACGGTCCAGGGTGCGCTCTACGACGGTGTCATAGGCGGTGGATTGAACGCGGCCATCGCGGAACCGACTTAGATAAGCGCTGCGGAAGGCATCATCTGCAAAAATGCCATGCAGATAGCAGCCAGCTATCTGGCCCCCTGCAGCAATGGCCCCGTCCGGCTTGCCATCAATTTCAACCATCGGGATCGAACGACCGGGACCATCGGTCTTTCCCATATGCATTTCATAGCCACGGATCGCAGTCCCTGTTGTCAAGTCCAACCCTGTCGCCTGTACCAAACGCTTCGGCCCCTTCAACACGGTTTCAACATCCAGATGCCCCAAACCGTCAATGGAACCGGCAGGTCCTTCAATCCCGTCTGGATCGGCAATCTGCCGCCCCAGCATTTGATAGCCCGCACACAGGCCCAGAACCGACCCACCCCGCCGCAGATGTGCAGCCAAGTCAATGTCCCATCCGTTACGCTTGAAATCCTCCAGATCCGCAATCGTCGCCTTGGAGCCCGGAATGAGAACCAGATCCGCATCCCCCGGTAAGGCCTGACCCGGCGAGACAATCACCAGGGTGACATCCGGTTCTGCGCGCAAAGGATCCAGGTCATCAAAATTGGCAATGCGACCCAATCGAGGCACAGCAATTTTAATGGGAGCGGTCCCCGCGCCCTGCTTCGCCATAGCACCGCGATCCACCGCTACAGCATCTTCTGCAGGCAGTAGGTGCGCATCCGGGAACCACGTCAGCACACCGAAACACGGCAACCCTGTGCGATCACTAATGGCGGTCAGTCCCTGATCAAATAAGGAAACATCACCGCGAAATTTATTGATCAGATACCCGCCCAATCGCGCCTGTTCCGATGCGTCCAACACCATATAAGTACCGACCACGGAGGCGATAACACCCCCACGATCAATGTCGGCAACCAGCACCACAGGCAAGTCTGCCGCCTCAGCAAAGCCCATATTGGCAATATCGCCCGCACGCAAATTGATCTCTGCTGGGCTTCCAGCCCCTTCGACCAACACCAGATCGACATCCCGTGCGAGAATCTCAAAACTCTCCAAAGCCTTGGGCAACAAAGTAGATTTCAGACCGTAATAGTCGCGCGCCTTGGCAGTGCCAAACACCTGACCCTGGACAATAATCTGGGACCCATAATCCGATTGTGGCTTCAGCAGGATCGGATTCATATGCACGGACAGAGGTTGCCGGGCGGCCAGCGCTTGTAGTGCCTGAGCCCGCCCGATCTCTCCCCCATCCGGCGTAACCGCCGCATTGTTCGACATATTCTGGGGTTTAAAAGGAGCTACGCGCAGCCCCCGTCGTGTATAGGCACGCGCCAAGCCAGCGACCAGCAAGCTTTTACCGACATCCGACCCCGTGCCTTGAAGCATCAGGGCCGGGCATTGGGGCGCATGCGCCATACAGCCAACCCTGCCTATTGCTTCGTCATCAGGTCTTTCAGAGTTTGGCGCAATTGATCCGCCTGCGGATTGCCAACCGCCCCTTTCAGAACGATTTCATTGGGCGTGACGGAACGTCCATAATATTCCCTATTCAAGGTTTCCCGAGGCACCAAGGCGGTTCCCTCTACGTTAAACCCCAGAAACGCCCCTTTGGAGATTGAATAGGCGATGACATCTGCGTCCATATTGCTGGTCGTGGAGGCCTCCGCACCGCTGCCATAGGGGCCGATAGCGCCGGAAATTTCGCCACCGATCTGAACCTGATCATCCAGAATCGCCTGTAATCCGCGCCCAGTCATAATGATCAACAGCATTTCGGAAGACTGTCCGCCAAATTGCAGACCGATCGAAGCGGAGCCAATCGACAAGAAGGCTGGATAGCTCCATTCATTATTGGCACCGCGTGCCATCAAAATGCCAGAGCCGCCCTCACCCCCAATCAAAAAGCCCCCTTTCAACATAGACGGGATGATAACCACGGCCTTCGATTCCCGCAGATATTTGCGGACATATTTTGAAAATTCCGGATGGTCCCACATGTTTTTGACGGTAAATTCAGACTTCACCACCAATTGCTCCGCGTCCTCAACCCGCGCCTGCGCCTGGATTGTGGTGGAGATGCTGACGGCTAAAAACAGCGCTATCGTAAAGACGAACTGTGCTAGTGATCGCATGGATTGTATCCTTTTCTGCAAGAGCGCGCCTGTTAGAGACGCGGCTTAGAATTCGATCCCGATCTGCGCTTTCACGCCGGACCGGAAGGGATGCTTGATCTGGGTCATTTCCGTGACCAGGTCCGCAATCTCGATCAGTTCTTCCTTCGCATTGCGGCCGGTAATGACGACATGCAGCATCTCCCTGCGTGCCTGCAAGACCGCCAGAACATCGGCAAGATCCAGATAATCGTAGCGCAGCACGATGTTCATTTCGTCCAGAATGACCATGTCGAAGCTGGGATCGGCCATAGCTTCCTTGGCAAATTCCCAGGCGGCGGTGGCCGCTGCAATATCCCGTGCACGGTCCTGCGTGTCCCAGGTGAAGCCTTCACCCATCGCTTTCATAACACACAGATCGGGAAAATGTTTCAGGACCTCTCGTTCACCCGTATTCCAGACGCCTTTGACGAATTGAACGATACAGACCTTCTTGCCATTACCAACGGCGCGAGCCGCCAAGCCCATAGCAGCCGTGGTCTTGCCCTTACCCTTACCAGTATGGACCATCAAAAGACCCTTCTCTATGGTCTTTTCCGCCAACATCTTATCGCGGGCAGTCTTCTTCTTGGCCATCTTTTCCGCGTGGCGTTGATTAATTTCGTCTTCTGTCATGCCATCGGTTTTCATATCAGCCTGTATCCCCACATATTTTGCCGCTGCCAAAGAGCGTGCCGGTTTTTCCGATACGAATTTCGCACGATTCGAGCACCCGACCAGGGAGATTTAAGGCTGAAATTGAGGCGATTTTGAGATCAGGATTGTTTAAGCAAAAGAACAAGCCGCGCAGAAGATCTATTCTGCTGCCAATGCCGGCGCAGAAGGGCGTTGAGCCAAGGCGATGGCGTCTTTTTCGGCCTTTGCCGCTGTGGCGTCTTTTTCGCGGGCAATGCGGGCTTGTTCCATTTCCATCTGGCGCAACCGATATTCTGCATTGCGTACCCGGCGGCGCAGAGAACCTGCCCCCAGGAAAGTCGCGACCGCGCCAATCAAGAACCCGAAAATCAGGACTATGAACAGGGCCAAAGCCGTGGGCAACGAAACTTCCGTGGAAAAAGGCCACAAATGTAAGGTCAAAATATCAGTATTGGAGATCGCGAAAGAAATCGCCACCAGCAAAATTGGCAGGGTGATGATAATACCAAACAGTTTCGCAATCAGTCGCATGCGCGTATCCGCTCCTCAGGAAATTGACACCCAAAATCCGCCGCGTGATCCGCCGGGTACAGAGATCAGTCGGCGTTCAGTCGTTCGCGCAATTGCTTGCCGGTCTTAAAAAACGGCACCGCCTTCGCTTCAACCGAAACCGCCTCGCCCGTGCGGGGGTTACGGCCCGTGCGGGAATCCCGCGCCTTTACGGAGAAGGCTCCGAAACCACGTAACTCAACCCGATCACCCTGAGACAGGGCCTGGGTTACTTCGTCGAATACGGTCGACACTACCCGCTCAACATCCCGCTGGAACAGTCCCCGTCGCTGCGCGATACGGGCGATCAAATCGGACCGTGTCATTTATTCACTCCCACCTGTTTAGGGCGCACAGGATGAACCCCCGGCGCCATTTTGTGACCTATTCGA
>JARGPE010000179.1 GCA_029212835.1 Alphaproteobacteria bacterium
GCTGACATTGCAGGAGGGGATGAATCATAGAGATGATATCCCATTGTCCCAATTCGATCTCAATACTTATATACAGGGGATTTGTCGTCAGTACGGGGCCATCTCCTCCGGGCGTAATATCCAATTTTCCCTTAATCTCCCCACCCCATCCCGTGTCATTGTGACCGATCCAGATACTTTGCGCCTGGCTCTACGCCCAATACTTGATAATGCCGTAAAGTTTACGGACAGCGGCGGTAGGGTCGATATCACCGTCTCTTTAAGCGATACGCTGGATATTCTTGTTACCGATACTGGCTGTGGGATGGATGCCGAAACACTGTACTTGGCCGATAAGCCGTTTTTTATGCGCGACAATAGCTTCAGTCGACGGCATCAGGGGGCTGGCATTGGTCTTTCGGTTGCGCGCAACTCCCTTAATATTTTGCAGGGAACCAGCAAAATTAAAAGTCGCGAAGGGATTGGAACAGAAGTCGCGATCTCTATTCCGATCACCTATGGCACTTGAGCCCGCATTCGTATATCCAGGAAAAGAAAAGGGGCGCGCCATATAGCGCACCCCTTTTTAACGCTCGCTTAAGACGAACGTTTACGCAGCATTGCCTTCGGCAAGCAGATTGCGCAGCACATATTGCAACACGCCACCGTGGCGGTAGTAGTCGATTTCACCAGCGGTATCGATGCGGCAAGTCAGGGCGACTTTCTCGCTGCTGCCATCCTTGCGGTGGATGACCAGGGTAACATCCTGGCGCGGCTTCAGGTTCGCATCAATGTCCACCAGATCAAAGGTTTCCGATCCATCCAGCTTCAGGGATTGCCAATTGGTGCCTTCCTTGAACTGCAGTGGCAAGACGCCCATACCAACCAGGTTAGACCGGTGGATACGCTCAAAGCTCTCCACGATGACCGCCTTCACGCCCAGCAGATTGGTCCCTTTCGCGGCCCAGTCACGGGACGATCCGGTGCCGTATTCCTTGCCCCCGAAAATGACCAGCGGCGTGCCTTCTTCCTTGTACTTCATGGCCGCGTCATAGACCGCCATTTGCTCACCAGACGGCATATAACGGGTAAAGCCACCTTCAACACCGTCCACCATCGCATTGCGGATGCGAATATTGGCAAAAGTGCCGCGCATCATTACTTCGTGATTGCCGCGACGGGACCCATAGGAGTTGAAATCTTTTGGGCGGACCTGACGTTCGGTCAGATATTTGCCTGCGGGCGTATCGGGTTTGAACGAACCGGCCGGGGAAATGTGGTCGGTCGTGACGGAATCACCCAGGATCAACAGTGGACGTGCGCCTTTAATCTCAACCGGATCAGACGGTTCAGCGGCCATATCGTCGAAATAGGGCGGATGCTGAACGTAGGTTGAGCCATCGTTCCATTCATAGGTCTCGCCGCCGGTGACGTCGATTGCCTGCCACTGCGGTGTGCCCAGAAACACGTTGCCGTAGCGGTTTTGGAACATGGCCGGAGTCAAGCATTGCTGAACCGTTTCCAGGATTTCCTGATTGCTGGGCCAGATGTCCTTCAAATAAACCGGTTTCCCATCGCTGTCTTCGCCCAGTGCGTCGGTGGCGACGTTGATTTTCACGTTACCAGCAATCGCATAAGCGACAACCAGCGGCGGGGAGGCCAGATAGTTTGCCCGGGTCTGGGGGCTGACGCGACCTTCGAAGTTCCGGTTACCCGACAGCACGGCGGCGGTGACCAGATCACCCTCGTCAATGGCATTTGAAATCGCTTCAGGCAGAGGACCTGAATTTCCGATACAGGTTGTGCAGCCATAGCCAACCAGATCAAAGCCCAGAGCATCCAGATCTGCTTGCAGACCGGCCTTTTCCAGGTAATCCGTCACGACTTGGGAGCCCGGTGCCAAAGAGGTTTTAACCCAGGGCTTTACCGACAGGCCCAACTGGCGTGCCTTGCGGGCAACCAGACCGGCCGCGACCAGCACGGCAGGATTGGAGGTATTGGTGCAAGAGGTGATCGCCGCAATCACGACGGAACCGTCTTCCAGCTTATAGCCTTCGCCGGCAACATCGGTTGCATTGTCTGAATGGCCACGTTCCTTAAACACGCCTTTGATATTCTCAGGCATGCTGGACAGGGCAACCCGGTCTTGCGGACGTTTCGGCCCGGCCAGGGAGGGTTCAACCATATCCAGGTTCAGCGACAGCGTGTCGGTGAAGACCGGCTCGATGGAGCCTTTTTCCCGCCACATGCCCTGCGCGCGCGCATAGGCTTCGGTCAGCGCGATTTCATCGGCATCCCGACCAGAGAAAGTCAGGTAGCGGATGGTTTCGGCATCAATGGGGAAAATCCCGCAGGTTGCACCATATTCCGGGGCCATATTTGCAATCGTTGCCCGGTCGGCCAGAGTCAGGCTGTCCAGCCCATCGCCATAGAATTCAACGAACTTTCCGACAACGCCCTTTTTGCGCAGCATTTGCGTGACGGTCAGCACTAGATCCGTTGCTGTCATCCCTTCTTTCAGTTTGCCGTCCAGCTTGAAGCCAACGACTTCCGGGATCAACATGGTAACCGGTTGGCCCAGCATGGCGGCTTCGGCTTCAATCCCGCCAACGCCCCAACCTAGAACGCCCAGGCCATTGACCATGGTCGTATGGCTGTCGGTCCCAACCAATGTGTCCGGATAGGCAATTTCAGTGCTGCCGGTCTTTTCCTTTGATGACCATACGCCGCGTGCCAGATATTCGACGTTCACCTGATGGCAGATCCCGGTTCCGGGGGGAACAACGCGGAAATTGTCAAACGCAGTCTGGCCCCAGCGTAGGAACTCATAGCGCTCACCATTGCGTTCAAATTCCAGATCCACATTTTTCTTAAACGCATCTGGGCCACCGAAATAGTCGACCATGACCGAATGGTCGATGACCAGGTCGCAGGGCGATAGCGGATTGATCTTCTGAGGATCGCCGCCCATTTTCACCATTGCATCACGCATCGCAGCCAAATCAACGACTGCCGGGACACCGGTAAAATCTTGCATCAGCACCCGTGCGGGGCGATAGGCGATCTCACGATCTGAAGATTTGGTTTTCAGCCAACCTGCCATGGCCTTGATGTCGTCAACGGTGACGCTGCTTGCATCTTCGAAGCGGAGCAGGTTTTCCAACAGCACTTTCAGCGAGAAAGGCAGCTTGCTGACATCTCCGATCTGATCTTTTGCCGCGTCAAGCGCGTAATAGTCGTAGCTTTTTTTGCCAACGGAAAGGGTGCGGCGCGTTTTCAGGCTGTCGTGGCCGGTCATTGTCATGGTGATGAACTCTCCCATTAAAGAAAGAAACGGGTGGGAGGCGGGCAATCACAAATTTCAACCCTAATCGGGTTTGAAAATGGCCCAGATGTCCCCCCGGCAAATTGTCTATGCGAGCGGGTTATACTGCATTGCAGTGTGGGGGAACAATGATCAAATTTACAAGGGCCCTATATTTGGCGCGAAAATCCGCAGAATCAGACAGTTTCAGGTACCTGAATACGTCAATCTTAGGTGGATTAATTTTTTTCGAACACCACATGCGATTTTTATTGCGGAATTCCCGAATAACGCTATGTTGAATGCACTTCTGCCGTGTATACGGGTTTGGGTGGTGCGTTTTCACATTGTAATATGAAAACCTGCGATCTGACAAAAACGCTATACTTTCTGGCAGCGCCGAACATGCATCGGCTTCAATATCGCTACTCATCAATGATCGGATTCCGATCCTGCGGTCCCGCGTATGGTCACAGCCGTGCCTGGATTCAGTTGTGATAAGTGGCAACCCTCACCAATAAAACAGGAGATTACAATGCCACATCCTACGGATGTTTTTGTCGGTCGTCGTGTTCGTGAAGCCCGTGTTGCCAAAGGTATGTCCCAAACAGATTTGGGTGATCAGTTGGGGGTCAGCTTCCAACAGGTTCAGAAATATGAAAAAGGAACCAACCGTGTCGGGGCCAGCCGCCTGCTGCAAACCGCCCAGGCCCTTACCGTTCCGGTTGAATATTTCTTTGATGGCGTTGATGAGACCGATGCGGACGAAGCGCCCAGCAACGCGAAATTGTCACGCAAGGCAATTGCGACGGCAACAAAGTTGCACCAAATTCCAGATGATGCCATGCGCCGTGAAATCATTCGATTGATCGATGTTGCGTCTGAAATTCGTCTTGCAAGCTGAAGTTTGAGGCCTGTGACGATACAAAAGGACCGGGATTATCGTTCCGGTCCTTTTGTGTATCTAATCCACCCCGTCACGGGTCTATCGCAGACTCCTAGCGGCTGTAATGCCATGCCTTTAATCGATTACTCGCCCGCTTCCACTTGCGCCAATCGCGCCCGACGATCCACGGGGCGCAGTGTCTCGATGGCGCGGGCCACGATGCTGGTTGCGTCCAGATGTGCGCGGGCAATCTGATTGACCTGGCTGTCATGATCGATAAAGAAATCAGGGAGATACATCTGTGCGAAGTTGCGTGTATTCACCGACAGGCGCTGGCGCGCGATACTGTCCAACACCAAGCTGGCAAATCCACCGGATGACCCTTCCTCAATGGAAACAACGGCAGCATGTTCCTTGAACAGGCATGCGACGAGTTCATCATCAATCGGCTTGGCAAAACGTGCATCGGCGACGGTTGTGGAGAATCCTAGACCATCCAGGATTTCCGCTGCTGCCAACGCATCCTGCAATCGGGTGCCATAGGATAACAGGGCAATCGTACTGCCTTCCTGGATAATACGCCCTCGGCCAATGGGCAGAACCTCTCCGCGCGCTGGCAGGGGAACGCCGACGCCTTCACCCCGTGGATAGCGGAAGGCGGAGGGACGATCATCGATCTGGGCAGCAGTTGCCACCATATGCATCAGCTCCGCCTCATCCGACGGGGCCATCAGCACAAATCCGGGCAGGCAGCCCAGATAGGCAATGTCATAAGACCCTTGATGCGTGACTCCGTCCGCCCCCACCATTCCGGCGCGGTCTATGGCGAAACGCACCGGCAGCCGTTGGATCGCAATGTCGTGGACAATCTGATCATAGCCCCGCTGTAAAAAGGTAGAATAGATCGCCGCGAAAGGCTTCATGCCTTCGCAGGCTAGCCCCCCACAAAACGTCACAGCATGTTGTTCCGCAATTCCGGCATCGAAGGTGCGGTCGGGGAAGACTTTTCCAAACTTATCAAGCCCGGTGCCGGACGGCATTGCAGCGGAAATTGCGCAGATCCGATCATCGGCTTTTGCCTCTTCAATCAAGGCTTTTGCGAAAACACTCGTATAACTCGGCGCTTTTGCGACCGTTTTTTCCTGCACTCCGCTGGTGATATCAAATTTTGAAACACCATGATACTTGCAGCCAGATTCCATAGCAGGGGCATAGCCCTTGCCCTTTTCCGTAATCACATGGATGAGGACCGGGCCATTCCGCCACGCCTTTGCCTGTTCCAGCACAGTGACCATTTCATCAACATCATGTCCATCAAAGGGACCGGCATAGTGGACACCAAGATCATCGAACAAGGTCGCTGATGGTGCGAAAGAAGGTAATTGAGTGATCTTCAGAGCAGCGTTACGGGCTGCCTGATTGGGCATATGACCGCGCAATTCGGTCAGAAAATGCTGTAACGCACCCGCCGGTGGAGCAATTGACATATTGTTGTCGTTCAGGATGGTGATCAGTCGTCGCTTTTGCGCGCCTGCATTGTTCAATCCTTCATAGGCCATGCCGCCGGTGATCGCGCCATCTCCTACAATTGCAACAACGTGATTGTTTTCGCCTTTAAAGTCCCTGGCGGTTGCAAACCCCAAGCCCGCAGAGATCGCTGTTGAACTATGTGCAGCACCAAAAGGATCAAACACACTTTCGCGGCGGTTGGTGAAGCCGGACAAGCCACCCCCCTTGCGGATTTTGCGCATTGCTGCGCGCCGCCCGGTCAGCACCTTATGGGGGTAGCATTGATGGCTGACATCCCAGATGATCTTGTCCTGAGGCGTGTCCAGCGTGAAATGCAGCGCGACAGTCAGTTCTACAACCCCAAGGCCTGCGCCCAGATGTCCGCCGGTTTCGGAAACGATATCAATTACCTCGTTGCGCAAGGCATCTGAAATTTCAGGTAATTGCGCGCGATCATGCGACCGCAGGTCTTGCGGCGTTGCGATGCCGTCCAGAAGTGTAGATTTTAATCCAATTGGGGGGCCAATTTTGGGGGCCGCTTGAGCGCTTTGCGCGGCTGTTCTTCCGGGTTTTCCGCGTTGCATGTTCATGGCTTCTATCCGTCCCCGCATTGCCTGTCCGATCGTGTCGGAATTTTATGGCCCCGTTATCCCATCAACGCGGTCAACTGTGACCTTGGTCGCACGGCTCGGGACATTTTCTTCGACGGGTTTTGCGGATGTTTTTCGGCAACCGAAACACCGTCATGGTGCAACCATTAAACGGTGTTGTCTTTCAAATGTAAAGTATGATTTACGTCAACTTAGATTGACACTGCGTGTTAAATGAGAATTCCGGATCAAAATTTTAAATAAAACGAACCGACCAAGCGCCGCTTGATCGGTTCGAAAGGCTAATTTTTTCAAAGCGTTGAAAGTCGCCTTATTTTGCGACGGACTTCAGATAGGCGATCACGTCGTGGCGCTCATCTTCTTTCTTCAGCTTAAAGGCCATCTTGGTGCGACCGGGCGCATCCTTGCCTTGATCTTTCAGATACCCTTCAAGGAACGCTTGAGGATCTTCTAAATAGGTGAAGATATTCTCTTCCGTCCAAACCAATCCGGCTTCTGCAGCAGCGTGATTGATTTTGGAATAGCGGTAATCCTCAATATGACTGGCTGGTCGCCCGACGACGGCATAAAGGGATGGGCCAACTTTATTCGTGCCTTCTTCAACAGAATGGCAAGCCATACATTTCTTGAAAACTTTCTCGCCTTTGGCGGCATCACCCTCGGCCATGGCCTGGCTGCTGAGAAGCAGAACGGATGCTCCAATTGCTAAACCGATCTTGCGGATCGTGCTCATACCGTATCACTCCCACCGTTATTTCGTGCCTTTTAAAACAAGGGCACATCTGATTGTTGACGTTTCGTCATATAATCCGACACCACATAGCGTCCAGTGTAAATGTCGAACTGTTAAGTAAGTATTACAGACGAACTAAGGCAAAATTTTGTTGGTTCCACCAGATCAAAGATGCGACATATCCGGTGCTGGTCCGCAGGGTTCGAACGCGCTAATCTTGGTGCGAAAACGCTTAGCAATGTCGGGCAAATATCTTCAAACAGCCGTGAAACTGCGTTTGTTGAGATCGTTTGTCCTTATGGAGGAAACGTAAATGGCCTATACACTGGACGCCTTGATCGAAGATTGTCGCAACACATTGCAAGAGGGTGAATCGGAAAAGACCCTAACTTTAGTGTGCGACCATGTGAAGCGGGCTTTAGCGGATCCAAGTTTCCTGGAAAGCATGATTTTAAACCGTCCAGCAGAACCCGAACGGGTGGTTTTATATGAAGATGCTGATTTAGGGTTTTGTGTCTGCGCGCATGTTTATGAGGGCGAAAAGTCGGGTGCACCGCACGATCATGGCCCAACCTGGGCTATTTATGGTCAGGCCGCAGGGGAAACGGAAATGACCGATTGGCGCATTCTGCGTCCGGCTGCTGATGGCAATCCTGCAAAGGTTGAGTTGATACGCCGTTATACCATGGTGCCAGGTGATGCCCATATCTACCCGACAGGGGCCGTTCATGCCCCTTTGCGGAATGGCCCGACCCGCCTATTGCGGATCGAAGGTCGGAATACCGACAAAATTACCCGCACCCCCATTGAGGCTGTTTGAATCCAGCGACCCAAGCCGCTAGGGTGCCGCCTGAATTTTATCGTAACAGAAAGAGAGTCCATGTCTGACCTTACCCGTCTGGAACAGCACGGTCGTATCGCCGTGATCGTTATCGAAAATCCTCCTGTAAACGCAATGAGCCCTGGTGTACCTGGTGGCCTGATCCAGCATTTACGTGCGGCGGAGGCGGACGATACTGTCGCGGCAATTGTTCTGATGGGCGGAGGACGTGGTCTGATTGGTGGCGCGGATATCGCCATGTTCGGCAAGCCCTGGCCGGAAGGGGAGCCTACATTGCATACCTTGATTGCCGCCTTGGATGCTTGCCCCAAACCAACCATCGCGGCGTTGCAAGCCCATACATTGGGCGGTGGGCTGGAGATCGCGATGTCCTGCCATTATCGAATTTTGCGTGAGGGCGGCATGGTTGGCCAGCCAGAAGTCAATCTGGGTATTCCACCAGGGGCAGGGGGCACACAACGCTTGCCGCGTTTAGCAGGTCTTGCCGCTGCTGCCGGTATCATTATTTCAGGCAAACCAGTG
>JARGPE010000180.1:0-3954 GCA_029212835.1 Alphaproteobacteria bacterium
AAAACGTTTGGGCGCGCTCCTCGATGCATCTGGCCTTGCCGGACCTGCCCTGAAGAAACTGCAATCCAGTCCATTGCCCCCGGCGGCAGAAGCGGAACGCGCCCGGCTGTCCCGGGTTATGGATTTGTTAACGGAAGCCGTGCCCAGTCTGGCACTGACTGTCGATCCGGTCGAACATCGCGGATTTGAATATCAGACCGGCCTGAGCTTCACCCTGTTTGCCAAGGGTGTGCGCGGTGAATTGGGACGCGGTGGTCGCTATAGCGCAGGATTAGATGGCACGAAGACAGAACCCGCCACAGGCTTTTCCTTGTATCTGGATTCCGTACTGCGTGCTGTACCCGCTGCGGCGAGACCCGTCACTGTCTATCTGCCCGCCGATACAACGCCCGCACAAGCGGCCGCCCTCAGGAAAGCGGGCTGGTGCACCTTGTCCGGACTGACCCCCGAACCTGATATTCAGTCAGAGGCCCGGCGATTGGACTGCACTCATTATTTTGATCCGGCGCAGGGCGATGTTCCCTGCAGTCTCGACTAGACTATCCTATGAGAGCGCATGCAAAGGCATGTTGCTCATGATAAATTTCGACCAGGCGCAAGGAAAAACGCGATGACGAATGTGGTGGTGATCGGCTCTCAATGGGGCGACGAAGGCAAGGGTAAGATTGTTGATTGGCTGTCAGAACGCGCCGATGTGGTGGTTCGATTTCAGGGTGGCCATAATGCCGGTCACACGCTGGTCATCGATGGCAAGGTCTACAAGCTAAGCCTGCTGCCGTCTGGCGTTGTACGCAAAGGCAAGCTGTCGATCATTGGCAATGGTGTTGTCGTTGATCCCTGGGCATTGATGGAAGAAATTGAGCGTATTCGCGCCCAAGGCGTTTCGGTCAGCCCCTCCACACTGCTGGTCGCGGAAAACGCGGCGCTGATCCTGCCGGTGCACCGTGAATTGGATAAAGCCCGCGAATTATTGCGCGGCGAGGGCAAAATTGGCACCACCGGGCGCGGCATTGGCCCGGCCTATGAGGATAAAGTCGCCCGTCGCGCCATTCGCGTCTGTGACTTGGCCGATCCGGCCTCTCTGCCCGACCGAGTAGAAGTCCTGTTGTCCCATCATAATGCACTGCTAAAAGGCATGGGCGTTAATCCGGTCGATCCGGCGCAAGTCATCGCTGAGTTGGAAGAGATCGCTCCTAAGCTGCTGCCTTATGCCGGTGTTGTCTGGAAAAAACTGGACGATATGCGCCGCAAGGGTCATCGCATCCTATTTGAAGGCGCACAGGGCGTCATGCTGGATGTAGACCACGGTACCTATCCTTTTGTGACCTCTTCCAATACCGGTCCTGGCCAGGCGGCAACAGGTTCTGGCATGGGGCCTGGCGGACTGGGCTATATTCTAGGCATTACCAAAGCCTATACGACCCGTGTTGGATCGGGACCTTTCCCAACTGAACTGACCGACGCTATTGGCGAGCGCCTGGGTGAGCGTGGCCGTGAGTTTGGTGTGGTTACCGGGCGCAAGCGACGCTGTGGCTGGTTCGATGCCGTGCTGGTACGCCAGGCTATGAAGGTTGGCGGCGTCAATGGCATCGCCCTGACCAAGCTTGATGTGCTGGATGGTCTGGAAAGCCTGAATGTTTGCATCGGTTATCGCATCGATGGACGTGAGTATGACCACCTACCCGCTTCCACCGCGCTGCAAGCCCGTGCGGAGCCGATCTATGAGACATTGGAAGGCTGGCAAGAAAGCACCTATGGCGCGCGCAGCTGGGCCGATTTACCTGCCACGGCGATCAAATATATCCGCCGTATTGAAGAGCTGATTGAAACGCCGGTTGCCTTGTTGTCGACCAGCCCCGAACGTGACGACACGATCCGCGTGCGCGATCCTTTTGAAGGCTAACTAGTACTAAAATGGGGGGCGACTGTTCATGCCCCCCTCTTTGCCATCAAGGTGGTGGCCCCAAAGAGTGTTGGTGAGGGCATTGAGAAACGTGATTGCCTAAATCAGCAGGTGCTTGTCCATTACGTTTTATATACTTGCTCAGCGCATCCCTATTCATTTCGCGATGACACCGTATAGGAACATGCTGGAATCGCGACATCCGGGACAAAGGGACTCTTTAATTCGACACGAATCGTGATAGCAGCTGTTATGGTGTTCGAGCAACGCGCGGGCAGGCTTTTCGATAGGGAATAATATACGATGGCGCTGAAGGTAAGCGGTGGGGGCGCATCTGAACCCGCCATGACAACCGGGCGCGTAATCGACGTCCGGGACCGCTATGAAATTGACTCTTCAAAACCCCTGCCTATTCTCGATTCGCAGCCGGCAGTCGCATATCACTGTGTCCACAAACGCGAGACCAAACGGTCTCTTTACGCCCTGATCTGCGATCCGAAATTACCTCCGCGCCTTGAGGCCGTGGGCGTGATTCGCCGTATCGATAATCGCTGTCTTATTCGGGCTCTGGATTGGGATGTTGTCGATTGGCCTCCAGAAGGCCGCCGCTGTCCTGTTGTGATTATGGAACGCCCTGACGGAGAACGCGTTTTCCCAAGTCTTGAGACTCAATGCCCGACGATACTGGAAGAACTGGTTACCAGGAATTTCATTGAACCAGCCTGCCAAATTCTAGGCGAGATAACTTGTTTTATCGGGGTCCTGACAAGCAGGACATAATGATAGGCGAGTGCTTTTCATCCCTACCTGGAATCACAAACCCAATCGCCTATGAAACTCTTGAATGCTCTTTAGCAACAAGCGCGGGGCGTGGAGAGGGTGGTTCAGAAAATGACCTTTACGCGCTAGGCGTTACAATTCTATCTTTGCTGACCGGTCATAGCCCCTTAGTCGGAATCCCGGATGAAGATGTTATTCGACTAAAATTGTCCATGGGATCCTATGGGGCCCTTGTTCAAAATCACCGTGTCTCTTTAACCATGATGGAACCATTGCGCGGACTTTTGAATGATAATCCAGCAGAACGTTGGAGCTTGGACGAATTAGGGCTGTGGTTAAATGGGCGGCGCTTATCACCCAAGCAACAAACAATGCCATCGAAAGGGTCCCGCGCCCTGACTATTGCTGGAAAAGACTATTCCACAGCACGCGAACTTGCCAATGCGATGCACAAGAACTGGGATCAAGCAGGTGTCTTAATCAACAGCGGTGCCCTGGATACATGGCTGCGACGATCCCTGGGCGAAGAAGACAAAATTGAAGCGGTCAATCTTGCTAAAAGCGGCAGCGTTGAAAATCAGGACCGTCAGATCGCCCGTATTCTAATCGCGTTGGATCCGGATGGACCCATTCGTCTTAAGGCTTTTTCTGCCACTGTTGATGGCATTAGCACGTTGATCGCAACATTTAACGATGATGCCGATGCACGCCAATTGTTCACCTCTGTCCTTTCAATGGGACTGGTGGGGTTTTGGATGGAACAGCAAAAGAAGCTGCAACCCGTCCATTTGCGAAACACCAACCGTTTGGACAAAATTAGAGCCGTCTTAAATCAAACAACGATAGGCTTTGGCATCGAGCGCGCGATCTATGAGCTCAACAGTTCAATCCCTTGCCAATCCCCCTTGTTTGAACGCGACTATGTCCCTTCAATTGACTATATATTGCCTGCACTTGAACGTGTATGCATGGGAGATTCCCCGCCCAAACGTATGATTGATCGCCATGTTGCAGCGTTTCTGGGAACGTCATTCAAGCGCCCAATCGGCGCAGAATTGCGCGATATCGACCGCGCGGCAGACGAAGAAGAAGGACGTTTGGCTCAGATTAGAATTCTTGCAAGTATGCAGGATGCATTGCACCGAAATGTCAGTTTCCCATATTTATGCGAAGCATCAGCGAAATTGCTGGAACCCGCTATCAACCGCTTTTTCAGCCGGGACCGCCGCAAAAAGGTGCGCGCAAAATTGCGAAAAGCGGCAAAGTCCGGA
>JARGPE010000180.1:3964-8319 GCA_029212835.1 Alphaproteobacteria bacterium
GACGTCATTGATGACTCTAGGGAAGTTCAAGAAGATAAATCTGAATTTGATCACGCTACAATGGAATATTTTCGCACAACCCATGACTTAATCGCGTTGATGCGAGACATCCATAACAAAGAATTTCTGGCGGAAGAGTATGGTGGTCAATTGGCAGCCGCAACATCGCTGTTAGGCTGTGTTGCAGCCATAACGCTTGCTGGCTTCTGGGTATTTTTATGAAAACCAATCCTATAAACAATCCGCTCAAGACGCTCCGGCTTAACGGCAAAGACAGGTAAAATGGCACAAGCACCTGGTAAAAAGAGCGCTGGCGCAAAAAATAATCCGGCCGAGGCAGGATCAGCAAAACCCAAACGGTCTGCCGGCTTTGTCACGATGGTTATGTGCTGTTCAATCATCATGACAGTCTTGTTCAAAGAAACTGTGCTGTTGCTAACTATCGGCATGATTCCAACTGGTGTCGCCTATTTGATTGATAGCAACCCCAAGCGCTATGCAACAAAGACCGTGGCTTGGGCCAATCTGGCCGGTGCCTTGATCATCGCGCTGGAACTTTGGAAAGGCGAGATCAGTATTTCGTCTGCCATAGACTTGCTACAGAATCCGATAAATTGGTTGATCATGCTAGGATCTGCGACCATCGGCTGGATCATCAACTGGATCGTGCCCCTATTGGTTCTGCGCTATCTGGGCATGTCCATGGAGATGCGCCGCCGTAGTTTCCGCGAGAAGCTGAAGGAATTGGAAAAGGAATGGGGAACCCAAATCCGTGGCACTGCGCCGCTGGAAGAATTAGCCGAAATGGAAGCGGGACCCGTAGCTGAAGATGATACAGATACGGAAAAGGATGACGCCATGGAGCGCGCACGCGAGGAAGACATGGATGATGAAACCTACGCTGACTTCAAAAAAGATTGATCAAAATGGAACCGCCGCCGATCAATGATCGACGGCGGGACTCTAGGTTCTTATTTTACCAACAATGATGACAGCGAGATCATACCGTCTGAATATTTTGATCAATGGCCTTGTTGCGCATCGAGCGTTGCAGTTTCTCAAACGCCCGCACCTCAATCTGTCGAACACGTTCGCGGCTGATGCCGTATTCCTGACTTAAATCTTCCAGGGTCTTTGGCTCATCATTCAGGCGACGTTCTGTCAGAATGTGACGCTCCCGGTCATTGAGACCACTCATCGCTTCTTTCAGCATACCGCGACGTTGGCTCAGTTCTTCACTTTCACCAAGGACAGTTTCCTGACTGTCGGTGTCGTCTTCAAGCCAGTCCTGCCATTCCCCTTCGCTATCTGCGCGCAGGGGGGCGTTGAGTGAATTGTCTCCACCGGCAAGGCGCCGGTTCATCGACACGACATCCTGCTCTGGGACATCGAGTTCCTGAGCGATCTTTGCAACTGTATCAGGATGCAGGTCACCTTCATCAAAGGCCTGCAAACGCCCTTTGATCTTGCGCAGATTGAAGAACAGTTTTTTCTGAGCAGCGGTCGTCCCCATTTTAACCAGGGACCAGCTATGCAGAATGTATTCCTGGATCGCAGCCCGAATCCACCACATGGCATAGGTTGCCAGCCGGAAGCCGCGTTCAGGGTCGAAGCGCTTCACCGCCTGCATCATACCAACATTGCCTTCAGAAATCAGTTCGGCAACAGGAAGACCATAACCGCGATACCCCATCGCAATCTTGGCAACCAATCGTAAATGGCTGGTCACCAATTGATGCGCGGCATCACGGTCGCCGTGCTCTCGCCAGCTTTTTGCCAGCATATATTCCTGTTCCTGTTCCAACATCGGGAACTTACGGATTTCATCGAGGTAACGCTGAAGATTACCCTCAGGCGTTAAAACTGGAATATTTGCTGTATTGCTCATCTCTATAATCTCCCCAATTTACAGGCCCAATGGCCTAAATACCGCAATCGTCATATGGGCTCAAAGCCCAATTCATTCAAGATAGGTCGTCACGGATAAACGAAAATTTTCGATCACCTGTTCGTGAAAGGAATGGATCATTCCATCACAGAGCCTTTCTATTGCTCCATTTTCCACAGGCAATAAGGCGAAACTATGGCTCTGGGGAGATAATCCCATGACAAAACCACCGTCCAAACCACCTAATATTCTGTGATCATTTGTTCTTGGTGCTTTTACCAGACATCGCATGCATTATCTAATTAGATGGCATACAAACCCAACAAATTTTATATCAATGGGAATTGAGTTTCATGCTGTGGAAAAAAGTCGACAACTGGATTTACACGCTGCACGACCTTACGACACCGTCGGCTGAGTTTGAGCGTTATGAATCAATCGTGAAGATTTGGCACAGCAAGGCTGAGGCTGGAAAAATTCCCAACAAACGAGACTTCGCATTTGAAGATTTTCGCGGATGGTGGGGATGGCTGAGTTTGGCTGACATTATGGACCCAGATGCGTCATCAATTAAATATCGACTATGGGGAACGTATGTTAGAGAAATGACCGGTTTGGAAATGACCGGGAAAACCATGGAGGCAAATCTAGGCGACCGCAGTGATAATACTGTTTTTGAGGCAACAGATATCGAGTTTGTGCAGCAAATTGTCAAACGACGCTTAATTGGTGTTTCGACCGGGCCTGTGGATTGGAAATTACCCGATTACCGGCAAATGTCTACGATCCGCCTGCCCCTGACCTATGATGGCGAAACTGTTGGCAGCGTGCTCAGTGCTTCTTTGGCTTGGTAGCGCGCCAGATCAACCAATCCCCAAATCACGCTGCAAATCAGCGAAATCCTGCGGTGGTGGAGCCTCAAATAATAGGTCTTTCCCCGTAATTGGATGCACAAACCCCAAAGACTGGGCATGCAGGGCCTGACGGGGGAATGCATCAATGGCCTCCCGACGCTCACGGGTCAAGGCAGCACGCCGCGTTCGGCTGGTCTTGTTATACAACCGATCCCCGATCAAAGGATGCCCCATAGCCGTCATATGGACCCGGATTTGATGGGTGCGGCCGGTCTCCAGCGTACATTCCACCAAACAGACCGACAGATCGGCCTGGCCCAGCACCCGGTAATGGGTAATCGCAGTCTTGCCAGAACCAGGGCCAACAGGTGCGAAACCCGGTCTGTTGGATGGCGCCCGATATTCTGATCGATTGTGCCCCGAAAAGTATCGGGAACGCCAATGACGAGTGCCCGATAACGACGGTCAATATCATGAGCTGCAAACAAGGCGGCCAGACCCGCATGGGTCTTATCTGACTTTGCCGCTACTAAAAGACCCGACGTATCCTTATCAATGCGATGCACGATACCTGGGCGCAACACGCCCCCGATACCCTGCAGGCTTTCACCGCAATGATGCAACAGAGCATTGACCAGAGTGCCATCCCAATTACCGGGGGCAGGATGCACGACCATGCCCGCTGGTTTATTTACGACAATCAGGTGCTTGTCTTCAAAAATCACATCCAGCGGAATATTCTGCGCTTCAGGCACCCCGGCTTCAGGCGGTGGCACGGCGACGCTATAGCGCTCCCCCAACTTCACGCGACTTGATGCATCCATCACGACACGGCCACTGCCTATATGGACACATTCTGCCCGTAACAAGGCCTGCACACGGCTGCGCGACAGGTCTGGCAAACCATCGGCAAGATAGCGATCCAGTCGTGCGCCCGCTTCCTCCTCAGACACTGTCAATTCGACAAGACTACCGCCAATCACAGCCGATGGATCACTGGATAACGAATTATCTTCATCCAGATCACCATCAACCTCTGGCACTTCATCCTCTGTCTTGCTATCGGTCACGGATATCGCCTTTCGACCTCGCCCTATCAAATTGAAGGATTATCACTTATGCCCTCCGATCCGACCCCTTCACCAGAGGACAAATCTGAAAGCGTGATCCGCAGCAATCGCGGCATCGTCATCGTTGTTGCGACCCTTGGTGCCCTGATCATCTTTGCGGTCGGCGGCTTGATATACGGTATTATGACAAAGTCGGGCAAGCACAGTGATGCCTCCCCCACGCAACAGACACAAGCCGTCCCGATCTCACCCGCTATAGAAACAGCTCCCGCCACAACAGGAGCAGCGCAAATCTTGGGAATAAGCAGCCAAGAAAACCGCCTGTATCTGCATATCCGCACCCAATCTGGTCGCGATGTCGTGCGCATCTATGACCAAAATGGGATGCTTATCACAGAATTGGAGCCCTGAGCCTTAATCGGGAAGCGGAATGAAGTCTACTTCGCCTGTGACGGGGGCAAAGCGTCCCTCCTGCCAATCGGTTTTGGCCTGATCTATCCGGTCCTTGCGGCTGGAAACGAAATTCCAGAACATATGGCGGGG
>JARGPE010000181.1 GCA_029212835.1 Alphaproteobacteria bacterium
GGACGCCGATATAGAAGTCACCGCCGACAACATCGACGGGTTGGAACAGAAGGAAATGATCCCCCAGATGGGTTTCGAAAAACGAGCGATTGGGCAGAATGCCAGTTTGGATCAGTCGCGCATATTCAATGCCATCAGTCAGTTTCTTGTTGGCCTCCTGCAATTCTAAGGTTTTTTCTGCAACCAGCTTGTCCAAGCGTTGCTGCTCAGCGACCCGGTCTGTCACGTCGTTCAATGTGTAGACATAGCCACCATTCTTGAGGGGCATGCCGGAAACATGCATCACACCGCCTTGCGGCATTGCACGGTCGATATCGTATTTTCTGCGTTCCAGTGCAGGTTCCAAACGATGGGCAACCAATTGTTTTGGATCACCAGGCCCAAATTCCCCCCGTTCCGCCATATATGTCAGTAAGTCTAAGAAGGGTTGCCCTTCCTGTGTTAGGGGACAATCCGCCGGAAGGTGGTTCATTTTTTGATAGGGCGGATTGGCAAAGACAATATTCATTTCGGCATCAATGACCAGCAACCCCTGATCAATCTCAGAAGCGGCTTCCCTGAGCGTGGCGGCGACGAGGTCTTCATCTCGACGGCCGGTTTCACGATTGGTGCTTTCTTGCTTGGACTTCGTCATATTTCCCGTTGATCCCTTTTTTCTTATGCGGAATCTAATATAGGGTTGATAGATTGGCGACAGTTATTCAGACCCTATCCTGCCTGAGGCCCAGATCAAGGGATTGATTGGATCGTTGCCGTGATGGCTTGATCAGTGGAGCGTAAGTTTCCGGTTGTCTTAGGCGGATCGGCGTTGTAGATAGCCACCATTCCCTGCGGGCGTGGCGGAATTGGTAGACGCGCTGGATTCAAAATCCAGTTCCTCTGGAGTGTCGGTTCGAGTCCGACCGCCCGTACCATCCTTTCTATTCTCCCTGTATAGGCATTTGACTGTGCCAAGAGGCCCTGTCGCTTTCGCGAAAAATGGTGCTATTCTTATTTCCAAGGGATGGTTGATCCTAAAGAGTACAGATATGGGAGTATCCAGGTAATATGGCAGAGATGCAGCCTAAGAAGCCGCCGGGTCGACCGCGTGGCGAACAGACGGAAAATGCGGATCGCAGGCGACGCCAATTGGTGGAAGCGGCGATCAGTTCCATCGTTCATTTGGGCATGTCTGCGACAACACTCGCAACGGTTTCTGAGTCGGCTGGTCTATCTCAGGGCGTGGCGGTGTTTTATTTCAAGAGCAAAGAAAACCTGCTCATCGAGACATTGCGCCATCATTATCACGAATATGATGAACATTGGCACAAGGCCCTGGCAGAGGCCCCGGATGATCCGCTGGAAAAGCTGATTGCCTTGGTTTTCGCTGATGTTGATCCCAAAATCTGCAATACGCGCAATTTGACGCTGTGGAACTCTTACTGGGGGGAAGCCGTTGCGCGGCCAAAATTCGCTGAAATTTGCGAGTCTTATGACCGTGCTCGTTATGACACCTTGATCGGCTTTTGCGAGCAAGCCTCGCCTTTGATGGTTGGTGTACAATGGACGCCGATCGCCGTTGCGGATGTTCTAGACACGATGACCGACGGTATGTGGACGCGGATGCATGTGACTCCCAGCTTTATGGATTTGCAGGCTGGGCGAATGCTGTTGGCGCGGTTTTTATCAACCGTGTATCCCTCACAGGCGGATTTGATATTGCAGCGGGCCAATCGTTTGAATGCACTGGACGAAAGCATCCCCCAATAAAAAACCGCCCGGCAGTTTGGCCGGGCGGTTCTTATTCTATTCGAAATCGATTAGGATTTCAGCTTGGTCCAAACCCGCTCGCGCAAGCTTTTGGAAGCATCGCTGCAGATCTCAAATCCAGACAAACGATCAGCATATTCTTCAGGCATGTTCACTGCCGGATCTGAAGACAGGGCCTCGCTTAAGAATTTCCCTGAGCCGATGATGGCATTTGAATAGCCGGTGTAATTAGAGGCCGCAGCCGCATTCTCGGGCAGCAGCATCCAATTGATGAATGTCTTGGCATTTTCCATATTCGGCGCATTGGCTGGCACGGCCAATGTGTCGGTCCACAAGGTTGTGCCTTCTTTCGGATAGACATAGACAACGTCCGGCTTGTTTGCTTTCACACGGTGTGCGGCACCATTCCATTGCATGTGAACAGCAACTTCACCCGCAGACATGCGGTCAATCGTGCCATCGTTGGAATAGACTTTCACAAACGGCTTTTGCGCCATCAGGACATCGAGGATCTTTTGGGCTTCCTTAGGGTCTTCGGTGCATTTGCTAACGCCCGTGTAATAGGCAGCCGCATTCCAGACATCGCTCATTTCATTCAACATGGCGATGTTGCCTTTCAACTCATCCTTGGGCTTGAACAATTCGCCCCAGCTTTCTTCCAGCTTGCCGCCAGGAACCATTGCCGGGTCATAGGTGAATCCGGTTGTGCCCCACATGTAAGGCGCTGAATAGCTGCGATCCGGGTCAACAGACAGCGTCTGGAACGGGCCCAGGACGTTTTTGAAGTTTTCCATCTTGTTGACTTGGATATCGGCGACCAGACCTTTTTGGATCATCGTGCCCAGGGTCGTTGGACCCGGGAAGATGACGTCATAACCGCCACCACCGGCTTGCAATTTGGCCAGCAGATCTTCTTCGGACGCATAGTTGTCCATGGTTGGCTTAATGCCGGTTTCTTTTTCAAACTTTTCCAGCAGTTCAGGCGGGAAATAGTTCGACCAGTTATACAAGTGCAATTCGCCATCAGCGGAAGCGCTGCCTGCAGAGCTTAAGGTCAGGCCAACTGCGGCGGTCAAGCCTAGGACCCATTTTGAAACGCGTATCATGTTAGATACTCCCTGTTATGATTGAAGTGAGGACAGTGTCAGAAATGCTGTTACCCTCGCTCGTGTCCTCTGCCGAGCAAGAGTGAAATCGATACCATCGCCACAGAGACCAGCAGCATGATGGAAGAAATCGCGTTCACCTCTGGTGAAACGCCGACCCGGATCAGGCCGAAGATATAGATCGGCAGGGTCGTTGACCCGGCACCACCAACAAAGAAGGTGGTGACAAAATCATCCAGTGAAATGATGAATGCCAAAACCGCCCCAGACAGAATACCCGGCATCATCAGCGGCAGGGTAACGCGGCGAAATGTTTGAACCGGGGTGGCATACAGGTCATTGGCGGCCTCAAACAGGCGTGGGTCCAGCCCCTCTAGACGAGCCCGGATGGGCAGATAGGCAAAGGGGATGCAAAACACCGTATGGGCGATCATGACCGTGATCAGGCCTTGAGTCACACCAAGGGTGGCAAAGAAAAGCAATGATGCGACGGCTGTCACAATTTCCGGCACTGTCAGAGGCAGGGCAACCAAGGCATTCATAGCCGATTGCCCTTTGAAACGGTCCCGAGACATTTGAACGGCAGCCAATGTCGACAGCGCGGTAGCACAGAAGGACGCGACACAGGCAATTAATAGGGAATTACCAGCCGCCCGGATCATATCCTCGTTCTGTAAGGCAATGATATACCAGTCCAGCGAAAACCCGGTCCAGATAGTAACCAGTTCATTCTCGTTGAACGACAGCGCAATCAGCACCGCGATGGGCAGATAGACATAGGCGAAGAAAACACAGGCCATAAAGGCAAGGCCGGGCCAATGATTGGCATCACCGGCCTTTTTTCTGCCTGGGGTGAGGGCTCCAATGGTGGCGCTGACGAGGCTCATAGACTGATCCCCTGTTTCGATTTACCGGATTTCAGGGCGTAAAATGTCATTGCCAGCAGTACCATTGCCAGCAGGCCAAAGCCTAGTGCGGCTCCAAACGGCCAGTTGCGCGCTGCACCAAATTGAAGCCCGATCAGATTTCCAATCATCATGGTTTTACCACCGCCCAGCAATTCCGGTGTTACATAGGAACCGAGGCAGGGCACAAAGACCAGGATCGCACCGGCCACGACGCCGGGCATTGCGGCCGGAAAGATGATGCGGCGCAAGGTTTGAAGCCGGGTCGCATAGAGATCAAAAGACGCTTCCACCATTCTCATATCCAGCTTCTCCAGGCTGGAATAAATCGGCAGCACCATGAAGGGCAGGAAGGAATAGGTCAGGCCCACTGACACCGCGAAACTGTTATGTAGCAGCGGTAATGGTTCGTTGATAATGCCAATTCCCATCAAGGCGGAATTGATTGTGCCATGATCGCGCAGCAACAGGATCCAAGCATAATTCCGAACCAGCAAGTTGGTCCAAAACGGCACGGTCACAAGGAAGACAAGAGCCGGTCGCCATTTCTTCGGTCGTGTCGCCATGAACATCGCGGTTGGAAATCCAACCAGTAATGACAGTCCGGTTGTGATTGCGGCCAACCATAAGGATCGCCAAATAATTAGCAGATAATCGAAATTCAGGGACAGGCTGTCGTCCAGGTTCCGTTCAAAAATAAAGCGCAGATAGGCTTCTGCAGAATAGCTGTTCCAAACCACACTGCCGGAAAAGTCGCGCGTCTGAATGGAAATCCATGCCATCAGCAACAGGGGCGCGACCATAAAAATGGTGATTGCACCCACGGCAGGGCCAATCAACAAAAGTCTCTGTCGGCGCAGGTTTCGCTTTCGGCTGTCATATCCTGCGACAGGGGCGGCAGTCGAATCGATAATCGTCACGGAGGCTCCAGTTCGTTGTGCGAACCAATGTGGTAATCAAACTTGAACAAGCCATACCATCCCGCAAGAGATCGGCATTGCCAATTCATTTTCTGGGTGATCACCCCATCCGATAGTAGGAGAAGCTTATCCCATCCCCTTGAGATTGACCAAACATTTTTTTGAATAGGTGCTCAAATGAACCGCAGCACGATATTTTTGGTGACAAATTTTGCTGACTGAGTTAATTTATATAAGTGCTCAGAAAAATATAGAGAGAAAGCAAGGTCATCCGTCATGAATACCATCGTTAAACCTTCTGCAGAAGCCATGGGTGCCCCAAATGAATGGGATCGCAGTGGTTTGCCTGCCTGGACCTATGGCAGCGAAGAACTGACAGAGGTGGAAAAAGATGCCTTGTTCCGACGCCATTGGCAGGTTGCCTGTCACGTCTCTGATGTTGCAATGCCTGGGGATTATATATCTTTTGATATGTGCGGCGAACGCGCGATTGTCATGCGCGATCAGGACGGTGAGGTCCGCGCTTTTCATAATCTGTGTCGCCACCGTGGTGCGCGCGTTCTCGCCGGGGACCGGGGCGAGTGCCCCCATGTCATTACCTGCCCCTTCCACGGTTGGAGCTATAATCTGGATGGCACGCTGCGCAATCCCGCCATTCCGTCCAGCCTGCCGAAGCTAGATCCTGTTGAGCATGGCTTGAAGCCGATCGAAATGGAAATTTGGCATGGTTTCGTTTTTCTGCGCTTTCTGCCGGGCAAACAGCCCGCCGTCGCGAAAATTTTTGAACGGCATGAAGAAGAAATCGCGCAATACGAAATGGCAAATATGGTGCCCGCAGATGACAAATTCTGGCAGCACGAAATGCCGGTTAACTGGAAGTCAGTGCGCGATGTCGATAATGAAGGTTATCATGTCGCCAAGGCGCATCCCGGTCTGCAGGAACTCTATGGCAGCAATTATTTTGATGAGCCACTGACCAACGGTACTAGCCGGTCTTTTGGACAATTCAGCGAACATCCTGGCCGTGGCTGGAGTGTCCGCAATTACAAAAATCTGCTGCCGACGATGGAACACCTGAATCCAGACAGCCAAAAAGCGTGGCTATATCTGGGGATGTTTCCTAATGTTGTGTTCGGTTTCTATCCGACCAGTGTGATATTTTATCAGGAATATCCAATTTCAGCACGCCGCACGGTTCAACGGGGCGGCACCTATCGATATGCCGATGAAACGCGGGAAATGCGCGTATCGCGGTATCTGGCGGAGCGTATTGATCGGGATACGCAGGATGAGGATACTCAATTGATCGAATGGTCGTGCGAGGCGACAGAGTCCAGCGCCTATGATGGTATTATTTTGTCAGATCGTGAATACAATGTACGCTGTTACCATGATGCGTTTCGTGCAGCGGTTCCTGTAATGTCCTTGCCAAGCGAGCCAGAACCGAACACCGTTGCTACAGTGAATGCGTCGATGGGATCGAAATAGGGTTGGTCCAATTGAGGGGGAAAATGTGGGGCGACACGTCTTTAGGTCGATAAAGAGCGATAACAATCACATATCCGGTGGCCCGTTGTGAGCGCCTCTAGCGCTGGCGGTTTATCATTGTTTTTCCGGCGGGATGGCGTTCGCGGCTTTATGCTGATGAGCCCGGCCTTCATATTCGCCTTGTTATTGCTAGCCATTCCCATCGGTGTGATCATTACGTTCAGCTTCTGGACGCAAAGTTATCTGGATATCGACACCACCCTGACCCTGTCTAATTATCGCGAAGTCTGGGAAAAACCAATATATGGAGTGTTGTTAACACGGTCCTTGATCGTTGCTGGAACCGTGACCTTCGTAACGGTTATTTTTGCGTATCCGCTGGCCTATTACGTCGCGTTCCACGTCCATCAGCGCAAGGCGCTGTGGATTTTCCTGATAACCATTCCGTTCTGGACCAGCTATCTGCTGCGTATTTTCGCCTGGAAACTGATTCTGGGTTATAATGGCGTGGTCAATACCAGCTTGATGGAAATCGGCCTGATCACGGAGCCTCTGAGTTTCATCCTGTATAATGTGAATGCGGTTGTTCTGACCTTGTCACATGCCTGGATGCCGTTTGCGATCCTGCCGATTTACGTCTCCCTGCAGAAAATTGACCGCAGCTATCTGGAGGCGGCAACCGATCTGGGCGATGGTCCGATCCGCAGATTCTTGCGCGTCACGCTGCCATTGTCTCTGCCAGGCGTTTTGGCCGCGATGGTTGTGGTGTTCATTCCCACCATCGGCGATTACGTGACGCCGAAACTGGTCGGGGGCACCGATGGGCTGATGATCGCCAATATGATTCAGGTCCAGTTTGGAAAGGCCAATAATTGGCCATTGGGAGCAGCCTTGGCGGTGACGACGATGGTTACCGTAACACTGGTTGCGACCGCGTTCGTCTTTTTCGCCAAATGGCTAGGCGGGAGGGCACGATGAAGAGCGTTGCTTCAAAACTGAACTTTTGGGGAGGGTGTCATGCGCTTTAAGTTTCTGACACTCTATGCCGTCGCCTTCATGATTTTCCTGTATCTGCCGGTGTTGTTTCTGCCGCTGTTTTCCTTCAATGACAGCACGATTGTGGCCTTCCCTTTGAAGGGGTTCACGCTGCAATGGTATGAAAATCTGTTAACTGAAACGACGATGCATCAGGCCTTCTTCAACAGCATGCAGGTCGGCTGGTCGACAGCGATAATCTCAACATTGCTGGGGATATGTGCGGCCCGTGCGGTGACGCGGTATAATTTCTTTGCCAAGAAATCGATCACCGCCTTTGTCATGCTGCCGTTGGTTCTGCCGGAAATTATCGTCGCGATTTCGCTGTTGGTGGTCATTCTGTGGCTAGGCTTTAACCTGTCACTGTTCAGCGTCATGCTGGGTCATATCTTGATGACGGTGCCCTTTTCCACGGCGGTCCTGATCTCCAGCTTTGAAGGGTTCGACAAAAGCCTGGAAGAAGCCTCAATGGATCTGGGGGAAGGGCCATTTATGACCTTTCTGCGCGTGACCTTGCCGATGGTGGCACCGGGGATTATTTCCAGCCTGTTGATCACCTTCACTATTTCCCTGGATGAATTCATCGTCGCGTTCTTTCTGACGGGAACGGAACCAACCCTGCCAATATACATCTGGGGCCAGCTCAGGTTTATCGCCAAACTGCCTAATGTCGTTGCCTTGGGCAGTATCTTGTTATTCTCCTCATTTCTGCTGCTCTGCATTGCAGAGTTTGTGCGGCGGCGCGCCCAACGGCGTACCGGTATAGAAGGAAGCATCCTATGAACACGCGCCCTATCATCCAAATCGATCAGGTCTGGCGTCGTTTCGGCGATGTGGCTGCGCTGGGCGGTGTCAGTGTGGATATCAAAAGCGGCGAATTTTTCTCGCTGCTTGGCCCATCAGGGTGTGGCAAGACCACGCTGTT
>JARGPE010000182.1 GCA_029212835.1 Alphaproteobacteria bacterium
TTCTTAAAGCTGGAACTGTTGCCGCAGGCGCGGCTGCCGTAACCGCAGCATCTAACTTTGCAAAGCCTGCCATTGCGCAGGATCGCATTGAAATGAACATTGTCTCCACCTGGCCACGGGACTTCCCGGGTCTGGGTACCGGGGCACAGCGCTTTGCACAGCGCGTTCAAGACATCTCTGATGGCCGCATCCAGGTTCAATATTTTGCCGCAGGCGAACGCGTCGGCGCGTTTGATGCCTTCGACGAAGTTGCCTCTGGCAATGCACAAGCCTATCACGGTGCTGACTATTACTGGAAAGGCAAACACCCGTCCTGGGCCTATTTCACGGCCGTTCCATTTGGTCTCACTTATACGGAAATGAATGCTTGGATTCGCTTCATGGGCGGTCAGGCTCTGTGGGATGAACTTGGTTCTGAATTCGGAATCAAAGGCCTGATGTGCGGTAGCACTGGTGGTCAGATGGGTGGTTGGTTTAATAAAGAAATCAACAGTGCCGACGACCTGCGTGGTCTGAAAATGCGTATGCCGGGCCTTGGTGGTGACGTGATCGCAAAACTGGGTGCCTCTCCGGTATCCCTGCCAGGCGGTCAGATTTATGAAAACCTAGTTTCTGGTGCCATCGACGCGACCGAATGGGTTGGTCCGTGGAACGATTACGCAATGAAACTGTATGAAGCAGCCAAATACTACTATTACCCGGGCTTCCATGAGCCGGGTTCAATGCTGGCTGTTGGCATGAACAAATCCTGGTGGGAAAGCCTGTCGGCGAATGATCAGATGCTGATCGAATCTGCTGCAACCGTTGAGAACGACGTGATGATGTCTGAATTCAACGCAAACAACGTGACCTATCTAACCAAGCTGGTTAAAGAACAGGGCGTTGTCGTGAAGAAATTCAACGATGATGTTTATGATGCTTATGGAAGGGCATCTGCTGAACTGTTTGAAGAAGTGAAAGCACACAGCGATCTGGCTGCGCGCGTTCACCAAAGCTTCTATGATGCCCGCGCAGAATTAGGTGCATGGGGTAACCTGCAGGACGTCGAATACGTTGTTCAGCGTAACCGCGTTCTGGGTCTGTAAGACCAACGAGAGTATTTCGGCGATGCAGGCGGGATTTCGATCCCGCCTGCAGGCTGAAACAAAAAGAGCTCCGGCGCATCAAGACTGGAGACTTGGACGGGAGGGAAAATTCCACCGTCCCATAATGTGCGAACAGGTATTATCAGGGAGTTGCTATGAGCGCAGTATCAAACGGCGCGACGTCTGAGTTTTCAGATGTCGGCTCTAACGGTTTATGGCCAAAAGTCGCCCGGATTGTCGGTTGGACATTATCTCTGACAACCCTTGTTTACATCATAAATAATTACCTAAACGTTTGGTGGGAATGGCCAGGAGCTGCGGCACTGTTTCACGGAGACGCAAATAGTTACGTTCTATCAAGCATACAAAACTTGATGTATTTAGTGTGTTTCGTCTCAATCCTTTTATTCGTATTCAAATCTCCCTCTCGCACTTTAAGACAAGATTCAGAAAACCTGCGCAGTATTGTCAATTATATCATTCGCGCCGCATTCTGGGCTGTGATCTTTATTGGTGTGGTTGACGCTATTATCTCCTTTCTACGGGTGGAAGACCTTTTACCCAGCATTGTGGGAGATCAGATGACCTCCGACTTGGGTCGTTCGCATTATCGCGGGCCTTATGTCCATTTTCCCCTGGTTATTCTTGCCCTGATCGTTGCTGCGCGAACCAAAACACTAGGCTTTCAATGGCTAGCGCTACTGGTTGTGGTTGCGGAAATGTCGATTGTCGTGACGCGCTTCGTCTTTTCCTACGAGCAAGCCTTTCAGGGCGATCTTGTGCGTTTCTGGTATGGCGCACTGTTCCTGTTTGCCAGTGCATACACATTGTTCGAAGACGGCCATGTGCGGGTAGACGTCCTCTATGCAGGCTTTTCCGTTAAGGCTAAGGGTATTGTGAATGTCTTTGGCTGCATGGTCCTTGGGACTTCGCTGTGCTGGGTTATCTTAATTTTCGGTTTGTGGGACAAGTCCAGCATCGTTAACTCAGCGATCCTGACCTATGAGGTCTCTCAATCTGGATTTGGTATGTATGTAAAGTTCTGGATGGCCGGATTCTTGGCAATTTTTGCCGTATCGATGACCATTCAGTTCTGCAGCTACATGATGGAAAGCGTTGCAGATATTCGGGGTGAGCCGGGACATCGAGAGCCACCTCCGACAGGTGGCCCAGCCTAAACACCAGTCTCTCGTGCCGCAGGATATGCGGTCTATGACGAAACCAACTTTGGACATTGATACGCTATGGAAATCTTCTTTCTCATTATGCTGATTGTGCTGATGGCTGGCACCCTCGCGTCTGGATTTCCCGTCGCCTTCTCGCTTCCCGGCTCTGCTATCATCACGGTCTGTGTGGCCGCACTTGCGGGTTACTTCATCGAAGGCAATCCTGACGCCTATTTCGCCCAAGGTGGCGCATCCAATTGGTTAAGTGCTGGGGTTACCAATTTTCGAGGCGTCTATTGGGACGTTAATCGAGATACTCTGATAGCAATTCCGCTGTTCGTATTCATGGGTATCATGCTGCAACGGTCCAAGATCGCTGAAGATCTGTTGATCACCATGGCGCAATTGTTTGGTCCTGTGCGAGGCGGCTTGGGTATCTCTGTGGTTTTCGTTGGCGCGCTATTGGCCGCGACGACGGGTATTCTAGGGGCAACCGTGGTGGCTATGGGCATGATCTCCCTGCCCGCCATGATGCGGAACAATTATCACAACTGGCTGTCGACCGGTACAATTGCGGCCTCCGGTACACTTGGGCAGATCATTCCCCCATCAATTGTTCTTATCATTCTGGCGGATCAGCTATCGAACGCCGTTGACCAAGCGGGCGCATTAAGAACCGCAGCCTATAAGGCGGCAACGGGCGAATTCTCTATGCCCAGTGAATTCAGTGTGACTTCGACCAGTGCTGGTGACATGTTTATGGGGGCGATGGTCCCTGGTTTGGTTTTGGTCGCGGTCTATATGCTGTTCATCCTGATTGTTGCCTTCATAAAGCGTGATGTTGCCCCGCCTGTTCCTTTCTCAGGCTCTTATGATCGCAAATTTGCAGTGAATGTTCTGGTCGCCCTGCTCCCGCCACTGGCGTTGATTTTCGTCGTTCTAGGATCGATTATTGCTGGTATAGCAACGGTAAACCAAGCTGGTGCCGTCGGCGCAGTGGGTGCTACGGTGATGGCGGGCTATCGATTGTATGAGGGGCATCGTCGTGCCTTCTGGCCAGCAGCACTGACCTGTGCAGCTGTTATCGTTATCATGGTTCTGACATCACTCTATACCGTCAATGTGAAGGCCATTGAATCCGTCCAAGACGAGATCGTGATGGGCTTTGCCATTCTGGCTGTCATCGCATTTCTAGCCGGCGTGATTTGGAGTGGGTCCCGGACCATGCGCGTAGGCAATACGATGCAGGGCGTCCTGATGGAAACGGCGAAGACAACCTCGCTGGTCTTTATCATCCTGTTGGGCGCAGCGATGCTGACCGCCGCCTTCCGCGGTTTTGGCGGGGAAGAAATGGTTCGTGAGTTCCTGACCGGTTTGCCTGGTGGGTTCTGGACCCAGTTCATTATCGTCATGGCGGTGATTTTCTTCCTGGGATTCTTCCTGGACTTTATTGAAATTGCCGTGGTCGTGGTGCCGATCGTAACACCAATCCTATTGGCCGACCCATCGGCCAACGTCTCTGCTGTCTGGTTGGGCGTAATGATTGGTCTGAATATGCAGACCTCCTTCTTAACCCCCCCCTTCGGCTTCGCCTTGTTCTATCTGCGCGGTGTTGCGCCGCCAGCGGTCAAAACAATTCAGATGTATAAGGGCGTTGTCCCCTTCATCTCCCTGCAATTGTTGGCGCTGGTAATCGTGGGCTTGAATCCGTCCTTGGTGAATTATCTGCCTACCCGAGTGTCTCTGACCTCGGAAACGGCACCACCACCAGCCAACCCCCGTCTGCAAACCTGCATTCAGGAATATGTTTGGGAAGAATTCCAGTCACGGGGTGATGCCATTAAGATGGCCATTGCTGACGCACAGAAATGGGACCTATCGACGCTGCCTGCTGACCTGCAAACTAACGTGCAAAAAGGCTTGGAACTGGCTACGGGCTCCTTTGATGCTCTGCAAACAGCGCGGGCCGCATCCGATGCAAAGGATGCTGCGGCTGTTGCCTATAAACCTTTGCTGGATCAGGTTCGTGACATTCAAGATGATATGGCGGACCACAAGCGGGAATTGGATGATAAAAAGCAAACTCTGGGCCGTTTGAAACGCAACGGCGATGATCCAAAACTGGAAGAACGACTGGCTGCCCGTATCGCCGTTTTGGAAGAGGAAAGCAAAGCACTGAAAGCAAGCATCCCCAGCGATTGGGCCGATACGCGCAAAGTGTTCACAAAGTATCTGTCTGAAGAAAAACGCGCCTATGGTCAGTATCGCCGCACCGTTGATGGTGCTTATGAGCCGATCAAAGAGCTGCTGGAAACCCTCAAAGGAGCTGAAGATCTGGCAAAGATCCGTCAAGATGTTGCCGATTTGGAAAGTGTAATCCAGAACGCATCCCACGCGGAGTTAGACAGCCAATTCAAGACGGTTGAGAGTGAAATTGGAACCGTCACTGGCGCTGGCGATATTCGCAACGCTCTGTCCGATGCCCGGCGTGCCATCACATCAAGCAATACGCCTGACAAAGAGGCCGCATTGCAATCCCAGGCCAAGGCATTGGCTTTAGTAGACTCTGAAATCGCCTGGCGCACCAAGGCGTCTGATGCATTGTTAACGCAAGTACAGACCTATGAACGCGCGATACACGATACAATCGGTGTTCGACAGCTAGACCGCTTGCCGCATAATGTTGCGCTGTATGTAACAAGCTGCACAGCCGGTCATACCGACATATCGCTGTACTTCTAAGCGGCATAGGACACAGCAATCCATGGGGCCCTGGCTAAATAACCAGGGCCCCTTTTCTATTATGGAGTAAGAACAAAGTATTCCTTTTGATTCTGTTATTATCCGCAGCGCACTAGGGTTATTCTGAGGAAAATTTGTTTCATCTTGCTTAGCTCGAAGGAGGTTTGTGCAATGAAATGCTTGCGTATCTATGCCACGCAAGATGGGGAATCGCGTTTCGGAGAGATCGAAATACCAACGGCAAAAGCCGCCGTCCACCCTGACGCTACTCCATTCGACATTTCCGCCAGCTATCCGGCATCCCGCATCCGCTTCACCCATATCCCTGCTGGAATGCGGCAAGTTGATTGGCACACTGTGCCGGATAGAGAGCTAACCGTTAGACTAAATGGCTCAGTAGAATATGAGACGAGTGATGGTGAGGTCCGGAAGGTTGCTGCGGGTGAATTCGTTCTGGTTGAGGATACACATGGCAAAGGCCATCTCTCGCGTCATTCTCCGGATTCTCAATTGGTTCTTTGGATTTCTCTGCCAAGCGGTTTGGATGAACCGTTTACGTCATAGTACGGACGCGGTGCTCGTAAACACGGCGAATAAGCAGCAAAAGAAAAGGGCCGAGCACTCCCTGTGCACGGCCCCTAGAATTTTTGAAGTCTGGAGGCGTGGATTAACCGCGCACTTTACCCAGAATCTTCCAGCTAAGCGGAAGGACCGCAGCAGCTAGAGCAGATTTAACAATACCGCCCAGAATGAACGGCAGAACACCTGATGCCAAAGCGATTGGCATTGCCGCTGCGACATCCATGCCTTTCGCGACAGCAATCACTTGTATCAGCCATAGGAAGCCCAAACCAAAGATCACAACGGTGCCAATGATGTTTGCAGCAAAGGTGCTCAGCATATTGCGGTCCCAACCACGCTCTGCCATCCAACCAACGATAATCGCAGAAACCACGAAGCCAAGAAGATACCCCCCGGTTGGGCCTGCCATATAGGCCAGACCACCGCCCCCGGCGAAAACGGGAAGCCCCATCGCCCCTTCTGCCAGATAAGCAACCATCGTAGCCCCAGCCAGGCGCCAACCATAGGCCATGCCAATCGCCAGAACCGCAAATGTCTGCATGGTCATTGGTACCGGCAGCATAGGCACATTGATTTTCGCAGAAATCGCCATAATCGCAGTTCCGGCAAGAACTAGGATAACATTGCGCATCCAGCGGGCGGCTCCATCGGCTTGCCATACTGTCTGAGCCAATGTTGGCTGAGTATCAATCGCATTGGACATTCTAACTTCCTTCCCACATTTCAAGTCTGTGTCACAACTGTCACTAATCTGGATAGCAGAAATTTCGCTGCTTACAAATCACCTCAAAGGCAGTTTATGGTCAGGCTGGCTCTGTCCCGAATTCTGCGGGGGAGACGATTTCCAACAACTCACAATCATCACTACAGCGCAGCAATTCATGGCATATTCCAGGGGGCTGATGCACGCATGCCCCAGCCTCCATTGTAACCTCGCCCTGCCCCTCATACCAGAATGTCACCCAGCCTTTCAGCACATAGACCATCTGGAAGTCCAGGCTGTGTGTATGGGCGCCGGTGCCGTCTGTGCAGGCTTCCCGTGCACGGATGACCTGGGCATGAAACTGACCGCCTGTTGCCTCCCCCATGCCCAGATCCCGATATTCAAAGAATGAACGCAATCCCTTATCGTCGAAAACACCGTCTTTGGCATGCTGCACAGAGAATTTCATAATCCCCTCCTCCCGAAGGTATTTTTAGGCGAACTTGTTTGAGCGGGGGAACCCTGCAGGAGGCATCCGTCCAGCCTGTGCCCGTTTGCCAATCCAGTCACTTAAATCATGCTCTGTGCGGGTTCGGTCCCCAATCTGCCATGTCAGTCCTTCGGCTTTTGCGAAGGTTTTGATATCGCTTAGCCCACCATCCCGATATTTCTGCAGGATAACGCCGCGTCCGCGCGCCATTTCCGGCAGTTCATCCATATTAAAGACCAATAGTTTTCGATTCTTACCAATCACGGCAACACTGTCATGGGTGGGCTCTACAATGCGACACCCCATGGCCTCTACCTTGCCCGACACATTCAGGATCTGCTTTCCATTCCGCGTCTGGGCCAGCACATCATTCTCTGGAATGACAAAGCCACGACCATCGGTGGAGGCGACCAAGAGCTTCCGATCTGCCTGATGTACCATCAGGCTAACAATCTCATGATCATTGGGCAGATCGATGATCAGGCGCAGGGGCTCCCCATTCCCTCGGCCACCGGGCAATTTATCTGCGCCAATCGTATAGAACCGCCCATTGGTGCCAAATATCAGAACTTTATCGGTCGTCTGCGCAGGAATAACAAAGCGGGGACCGTCATCTTCCTTGTATTTTATATCCGCATCCGACGCCAAATGCCCCTTCAGGGCACGAATCCAACCCTTTGCGGAACAGACAATCGTGACAGGCTCTTTTTCAATCATCGCTTCCAAAGGAACAATGACTGCGGTTGGAGCAGAGCCCATTTCGGTGCGACGGCGGCCAAGCAAGGTAGATGGACCATAGGCCTTCTTCAATTCGCGCATTTCATCAGCGATATGCTTCCAGCGCATCTCAGAATCCGACAACAAGGTCACGATCTCGCTCAGTTCCGCTTCCAAGCCATCATATTCTTTCTTGATCTCAAACTCTTCCAGCCGCCGCAGGCTGCGCAATCGCATGTTCAGGATCGATTCCGCCTGCAAATCCGACAAGGCAAATGTATCCATCATTATTTGTTTGGGATGGTCTTCCTCCCGGATGATCCGAATGATCTCATCCAGGTTCAGATAGCAGATCAGATAGCCCTTCAGGATTTCCAATCGGCGCTCTATCTGGGCCTTGCGATGCTCTGACCGGCGAATCAGGACTTCATGGCGGTGATCCAAAAAGGCCTGCAGGGCCTCACGCAGATTGACCACCTTGGGCACCCGACCACCTTCGGTCAGCACGTTCATATTCAGGCTGAAGCGGGTTTCCAGATCCGTATACCGGAACAGGCTTTCCATCAGCATTTCAGGGTCAACATTGCGTGATTTTG